>JAKSCG010000037.1 GCA_022360715.1 Halanaerobiales bacterium | reverse complement strand
CTTCCACCGACTCACTCGGGCCATTCTGATAGGTCAGTGTATAGCTAATAATTATGGCGGCCTCGTCTCCATAAGTAGCTTTTCGGAGAGGATTACGGTAAATAACCGTCGTATCACTAAAGAGCGTAAACCTTACTTCATTTTTTTCATCAAAAAAATCACTGGGCAAAAGCGGATTTAACGTAAAGCAGAGCTCTCCTCCTTTAACTGTAAACAGCTTCATCCCGGTCATCATAAATAACCACATCGTGATTAATTCAGCCGTCGTTCCGGTCAACCTGGCCACAAAACCTCGCCCGTGTTCGGAGCGGTCGGGATTCCTTGTCGAAGCAATAAAGGACGAATTTTCCAGGATGCTTCTGCCATATACTGCCGGATCCATAAATGGCGGAAAAGCAGTCTTTATATCCTGAAAGAATTGATCGTAAAGCCCTGTTTTAAGCAGACCTAACAGGTATTTGTATTCCATGTGCATAAAACAGGATTCCCTTTCCAGCCAACCCGGAACAAAAGCCCGGGCCCGACCAATTTCCAGACTCTCTTCCGCTAATGATTCTGAGGTGATATACATCCCCAGTTTATCGTCATACAGGCCGGATTGCCTGATTTTGTCATAGAGCGCTTTGGCCCTTTCCCGGTCAGAGAGTTGCTGCAGATACCGGGCCGGGGCTTCCAGATATAACGGCAAGGGTCTAAGCTTCCACTTGTATACTTCCACATTTTGCAGTCCGTTGAGCGGATGCCTTTTTCCTTTAATCTCTTTTACTCCTACGGCATCATGAATCAGATAGCTCGGCATTATGCCATTGCCTAATTTGATCGCTTTATTAATCGCCTTTTCCAGTCTGGTATTAAGCAAGCGTAACATCTCTTTCAGCTCATCACTGCATATTTGATAAGGTATTGCAGCGACACCCAGGGCAATCTGCGCATTATATTGCTCCTTGATCAATTGCGCCTCTTCGTAAAGTTTTAAGTCATCAATCGCCCCCTGTAAATATTGTGTTAGGGCATCAATATAAAGCACGGCCATCTCACCCAGCTCTTTCGGCAATACTACATCTTGATTATATTTCATTGCCCTCAGCAGAAGTTTCACGATCCGTTGAAGCTCGACCGTTTCACTGGTTCCTGAACCGAACAATCCGGGTAGGCCGTTCATCGCATCGTTCCATCCCGGTTTATCAGTATTCATCATTATCCCAAGACCGGATGGATCCATATTTGTTACCTTATTGAGCACTAAGCAAAATAATTTGGCAAAGAGATTGCTGGTCAGTATTGTGCCGTCTTTCTTTTTCTCCCAATTGCTCCCGTCAAGAGCAATCCCCAGGTGCTCAATTCTTTCCTGGTCAAGATAAACCGCATCATACTGCCTGATCCTCCCGTCTTTAGTCTTCACATATTTATCAATTCTCGGTAAAACAACCGCCGGTGATAAAAAATAGCGGTAGGGCTGGTTAAAGAGCAAGTCTGCAAAGTGATCCGGGTAAATATTTAAGTAATTGTCGATCAGGTCCATATTATAGGTCCAGTGATCAACCCAATAACCATGTCCAAAGTTTGCTTTTGTCTCCTGGGTCGAGCTTTCCAGCACTTGTTTTAAGAAAGCTTCCCGCTCGACCGTCAATTTAATATTATCGTGATCAATTGTGGTCAACAACTGGCCCGGGGTAAACTCACCGCTCAAGACCGCCTTAATCTGCTCAGCACCCTTTTCGACAAAAGCTAACAGTTGAGCCAGATCGTCAGTAGTAACCTTAAAGCGGCTGCCTTGAATAGTTAATGGATTTTGACCGTCTAACTGAATTAGTTCCATAAACTGTTTAATGTTATATTGACCTGCTTCCGGAACAAAGTAGACATCGTTGCGCCTATTCTGATTAACATCGCGAAAAGCCCCTACCCCGTGCGAATAATAGGTCGGTTCGACGTAAAAATTATTGTATTCCCGTTCCATATCTCCATGGATGCGGGAATAAACATGATAGACAATTGGGCCTTCTTTACCTTTAAAGAGAACGGGATAACCCCCTCTTAACAAATTATCCAGAAATGATTGTTTGATATAGGCATCAAAGACCGGATAAGCTGTTTTCCCCTCAACATCTTTTGTCAAGGCAAGCCCGAGCTGCTCAGCCTTTTGCTCCTGTTCCCTAAAATACTGACCATTAAAGCGCTCAGCCGTGGCCGTAAGAAGATCAAGCCGATTGATCTTGCCGATAATACTGGTAATCACCCGCTCTTCTTTAATGGTACCGGCAAAGGCGCAGAAAGCACAGGGAATCTTATTAACACTGACCTGCTCAGTCTTAAGTAGCTCTTGCAACGACTTTTCTGCAAAGTTCCAGGGTTTAGTGTTAGCTGTATTCATCCCGAATATAACTTGCGGATTATCAAAAACAGGCAATGGTTCAGGACTACCGTTAAGATAAGCCCCATAAAAATGACCGGCTTCAATAATTCCAACCTGGGCCGAGTCTTCAGCCGTCGACCTGTTTCGGTAGAATAGCAGGTTATTCCCGGTACGGTAAGTCTCAAACCAGGCCATCGCCAGGTTGGACATATTCTTGATACTGTCATTTGTTGTCCCGTAGGGCCATAAAGTCATTAATCCGTCGAGCAATTCAATTTTCGAGCACTGGCCACTTAATGAGCTTATGCTCACTTTTCTAATCAGGGCCGGAAATTTTTCCCCGGTGGTGGTGAAATACTTAACGGCAACTTTTAAGTCCAACTCCTGGTTTTCCTCGACCAGACCAAGGGCATTGGCTTCAATGATCATCTGTCGCTTAATCCCTTTACCGGCCGAAGATGAAAAGATCTCATATACCTTGCCTTCTTTCTTAACCAAGGTGCGAAAACCGGCAAGTTCTGTCCGGCGATAGGATTGATTGGCCGGTACAAAGTCCAGAATTGCTCCGTCTTTATTTTCTACTCCAAAGCCGGCAATTCCCTGTCCGCGGTTGGTATAATAAACCCACATCGGAATCCCGTCCAACCCCGCCACCCCGGGAAGAAAGCTGGCAAAAGGCTTTTGCCGGTCATATTGTTCGATTATAAACTGATCATTTTTTAAATAATATGCTTTTTCCATCTTACTCCTTCCTTATAGCGCCAGCACTCTCCAATTCTTTAGCCTGATATACTCGGACATAATCTACGACCATTTCCTGCGGGAAAATACGGTCGTCAACACCACGAGCGCCGCCCCAATTGCCCCCAACTGCAATATTCAGCAACAGATGAAAACGCTGATCAAAAGGCCATTCTTCCTCGGTCGGACAATTAATCAGATTAGCAGGTTTATAGACAAAGTACAATTTATCATCAATCAAGAATTTGATTTTATCCGGCAACCATTCAACGGCATAAGTATAGAAAGTTTCTGTGGCATCTTCCCTTACTACGCTCTTGCCAATTTGCGTCCCTTTCATATGGTTATAGGCGGCGGTGTGAATCGTTCCGTGGATTCGCCCCTTGTTATAACCTACATGTTCCATTATGTCGATTTCACCGGACCGGGGCCATCCTCCGTATTTCCAGTCGGTTGGCAGCATCCAGATCGCCGGCCAGGTACCTCGGCCCGAAGGGAGTTTGGCCCTAACTTCGATTTTTCCATAGAGCCAGTCACCCTTATTCTTGCTAATAAGTCTGGTCGAAGTATAATTAAGGCGATTATACTTTTCTTTTCTGGCGGTAATCGTCAGGTATCCATCACTAACCTGAACATTTTTACCTTCAGTATAAAACTGGAGTTCATTGTTACCCCAACCATGTCCACCAACATCATAACCCCATTTTTCTTGATCGGGAAGTCCTTCATAATCAAACTCATCCGACCAGACCAATTGATAGGTTAAATTGTCTTCGTCATATTGAGCGTCGACAGCTTTACATAAACTATGGTCATGATCTTTTTCCTGGTTAGCACTGCTAGCAACCTTATCAAAAGAAACAATAACCATTAACAAAACTACAATAAGCATAATAACCTGTATCTTGATAATCATCTTTTTCATCTTACTCCCCCGTAATTCCCGTATTTTCAATTCCTTGAATAAATTGGCGCTGGGCGACAAAATATACTATTAACAACGGTAACATACTGATAAACGTTGCCGCCATTTTATACGCCTCGTTAATTCTTGCTTCTCCGCTTTGACCGGGAAGCTGAGTTCCCATATTAGCAAAGGTGCTGTCAAAGCCACCCAATTTTAATGAAAGCAGTTCAATCCCACCTCGCACAAAGGTTGCCGAGACATAGGTCTCATTCCAAATCCAGACAAATGAAAACAGGAAAACGATCGTAATCGCGGCAAAGGACATTTTAAGGATAACATGATAGAAGACCTGTATTGGTGAGGCACCGTCGATCATGGCAGCTTCATCCAGTACATACGGGATCATCCGAAAAAAGTTATAAAAAATCAGGATAGCAATGGCCGAGTTGATCCCTTGTCCGGTTAGTGTCATCGCGAGTTGCGGATATATCGTTCCGATCATTTGCATTCCGGCCGATTCCTGAATACCGGCAAAGAGCATTATCCGGGGGATAATAACTATTGGTACCGGAATCACAAAGGACATCAGGATCAGGACAAACCACATTTTTTTGAACCTGAAGTTAAACCGGGCCAGGGCATAACCGCTTAATGAGGTCACTATCGTCTGTCCGAGAGCTAAAATAGTGGTAAACCAAAGCGTACTCCAGAAAGAGCCGGGTAAATTCATCACATGACCGGCTACCTTTAAATTGTTAAAGGTTATCCTGGTCGGAACCCAGAGCACCTCCGGATTAATTATATCTCCCCTGGTCATAAAAGTCATCAAGACCATTCTCAATAAAGGATACAAAAAAACGTAACTGACCGAGATCAGGATGAGATAAAGGGCCCAACGATAAAGTAAACCCTCGGTCATTCTGGCTCTCACAACTTTGTTTTTTATCCGTCGAGCGACTGCGATGACTTTCTCCATCCTAACGCCTCCTTTCCCTTTCTCTAAAAATTCCAAAGGTGACGGCAACCAGGCTCAGGACCACAATGGCATAGACCCAGGCGTAGGCAGATGCAAGCCCAAGCCCGCCGGTTGTGTTGTAAATCGTATCCTGGATCATCTGGTAAACAGGATTTAGATTATACATCCCCAACTGCACAATGGTAAAGACGGTAGCGACCAGTACAATCGCTTTAATCAGCGGGATAGTAATCTTCCAGAGGGCCTGCCACGGAGTAGCTCCATCCAGCTTGGCCGCTTCGTATATGCTAGGATTAATTTTCTGTAAGCCATTAATAATCAGGATAATCGGAATACCGG
>JAKSCG010000102.1 GCA_022360715.1 Halanaerobiales bacterium | reverse complement strand
AGCAGACTCGTCAGATATAATAGGAGATGTTGAAGTCGGAGATTTCTCAAGCATATGGTTTAATGCAGTTGTTCGTGGAGATATGGGTAGTATCCGCATAGGCAACAGAACAAGCATTCAGGACAACGTTGTCATACATACCGATTCTTCCGAAAAAGCAGATATAGGAGATGATGTGACCGTCGGGCATGGAGCTGTACTCCACGGCTGCACGATTGGTAACAATGTAATCATAGGAATGAACTCCACGATCCTGAGTGGAGCACATATAGGAAGCAATTCTGTCGTCGGAGCTAATGCACTGGTTCCTTCAGGAAAGCGGTTCCCAGATAACAGCATCATTATGGGCGTTCCTGCAAAAGTGAAAAGGGATGCCACTGAAGAGGATATCAAAAGTATCTCTGAGAACGCTGCAGAATACGTTGAACTTGCAAAGGAATACAAACGTATGCAGGGATGAACTTTTCTATCCAAAAGTGAGAGAACTCATAGCCAGTCATCTTCTTTGTATATACCAAAACCCTTCACAAGGATTTGATCTATTGCCTCAAATACGGCATCATCATATTTTTTGAGATGGAAGCATGACTTACCTTTGAGAAGCTTCATTAGATGTTCCGGGGTATGGGAAAAATTTTCCCTATGGGTGTATATCGGGAAAAAATAGAACCCTACATGGTGTTTTCTTATTATGACAGATGCGAAAAATATCCCATTGACCTTCCTTTTGCCTACAATGACATCTTTGTTCCCTTTGATTTCATAATGCCCGTCCTCATCCACTGCAACAACAAGCGGAGGTACATATGATGAGAGGAGTGACTTCATTTTGATAAATATCCTCTGCTTTTCATCTTCCATACTTTATGATATGAATCCGGCAATAAAGAGCTGATGGGAAGAAAATAACCGACCTGATGAAAAAAAATATTCAGATCACATTCTCTTTCTCTGGAACATAAATGCCAATCCGAGTATCACCAGGATGGGAGCGAAAAAGGTAGGAAATTCAGGTATTTCCTCTGGCCCTGTTTTTCCGAAATAGTAGAAAGTCGACTGGTCATTACATACGTTAAGGCTACTCTCACGGCGTGCACTTACCTTTCCAACACTTGAGAAGTTACCTTCCCGAACTATTTCTTCCAGCTTGAAGGTTATACTCTCACCCACATCAAGGGAATCATATGCCCCCACATTACCAAATTCATCATCTATCACAAGGACATCAACGAGTCTGAAGTCACCAATATTACTAATCTCGTATGATACGGTGATTTCGGAACCCTTGATTAAAACGGGGCCTGGAAAAGTACTGGCATCCAGGCCGTTGAGAAGTATACTGATGTCAATAGCTAGAACACCGGTAGACGAAGAATTTCCCTGCCCGGAAAAGGTAGAATAGGACACATGACTGT
>JAKSCG010000095.1 GCA_022360715.1 Halanaerobiales bacterium | reverse complement strand
TTCCAGCTCTTTTTCAACTTTGCCAAAATAAGGTGATTCAAAAGTCTTTTTCACGGTAACAGGAGTACGTCCCATATGCCCATATGCTGCAGTTTCCCGGTAAATCGGATTACGCAACTTTAATCTTGCTTCAATAGCAGCCGGGCGAAGGTCAAAGATTTCCTTCACTTTTTCAGCAATCTGACCATCATCCAAATCAACTTTTGCAGTTCCGTAAGTATTGATAAAGATACCTACCGGTTGAGCTACTCCAATTGCATAAGCCAACTGTACCAAAACTTCATCGGCTACACCCGCTGCTACCAAGTTTTTGGCAATATGGCGTGAAGCATAAGCTGCCGAACGGTCTACTTTAGACGGGTCTTTCCCCGAGAAAGCACCACCCCCGTGAGCCCCTTTCCCGCCATACGTATCCACAATAATTTTACGGCCTGTTAAGCCAGTATCTCCATGAGGGCCTCCAATTACAAACTTACCTGTTGGATTTACATGGTAAATAATATCATCGCCAAACAAAGTCTGAACACGTTCTGGTAATCTTGCAATTACCCGCGGTATTAAAATGTTAATTACATCTTCTTTAATCTTAGCCAACATCGGTTCATCAGCATCAAACTCATCATGTTGGGTTGAAACAACAATCGTATCCACTTTTTTAGGTGAATTATCATCGTTATACTCAATAGTAACCTGAGATTTTGAATCCGGACGAAGATAAATCATATCCTTCCCTTCGCGGCGTATTTTAGCCAGTTCAATCAAGATGATGTGTGAAAGCTCCAGGGCAAGCGGCATATAATCATCTGTGTCCTTGCAGGCATAGCCAAACATCATTCCCTGGTCTCCGGCACCTTGATCCATTTTATCTGCTTTGTCAACACCACGGTTAATATCCGGACTTTGCTCATGAATGGCAGAAAATACGCCGCATGAATCACCGTCAAAACGATACTCTGCCTTGGTATAACCAATGTCATTGATCACTTTACGTGCGGTTTCCTGCACATCCACATAGGTTTTTGACTTCACCTCACCGGCCAATACAACCTGACCAGTTGTAACCAATGTTTCACAGGCTACTTTCGACTCAGGGTCAAAAGCT
>JAKSCG010000134.1 GCA_022360715.1 Halanaerobiales bacterium | reverse complement strand
TGTTCCGCCCTGTCGTTTTATTTCATCTGTTGCCAACGAGAGATCGGCAACGCCAAAATACTTTATTCCATTCTGTTTGGCTAATCTTTCAATCTGCTTATTTGATTGCATCAAACCACTTCCTTTAGGTTAAAATTAAGGTTCCGCTGGCCCTCCGGTGATATGTTGATGGTTTTTTAAATGTTCACTACAATATTCATAATTCCCGGCACATTTTGAACAATACCTGAATTCCATCTGGGGGTGATCAAGCTCAGTGATCCCGCAGATCGTACACCGATGAAGCGGTTCATTTTGATACCTGCTTACACCGCTGCTAAATTTTCGCTTATTACGATAAACCTGTTTTCGATTCTTAAAAATTTTGTAGAGGTCTTGCCCAAAAAACAAAAGGAAGTTAGCCAAAGCCATTACCACCGTAATTTTATGTGCTAAAGGGGCGGTTAATAAAGTCCAGCCCAGGTATAAACCATTTAAGATCCCCAGGTACTTTACCTTGAGCGGTAAGATAAAAAAGACCATTACCTCAAACTCGGGAAAGAGCATCGCAAAAGCCAAAAATAACGACAAATTCAGATAAAAAGAGGTAGCGACACTCCCGGTAATAAAGACAGCCAGGGTGGTCCCCAGATAACCAATTAAATAATATAAGGTAAACTTAAAACTACCCCATCTATTTTCCAGACCCTTCCCAATCATATAGTAAAAGTAAAGAACAAAGGCGATAAAAAAAAGTGATGTCCGGGGCGGAATAAAAACATAGGTTATTAGCCGCCAGATTTCACCCCGAAAAACCCTGGACGGGATTAAAACCAATCTGCTTAAAAACCTGCCGCTTGGGTCAATATATGTTAAAAAATAAACAAAAGCAGTTATCCCGACGATATAAGCAATTAAATTATTAATCCCCAGTTTACCAAACCGTCTTTCCAGCCAATTCAACCATTTCATCGTAGATCCCTCCATACCTAAAAATCATTTTTCTTTTCTACAGCGTATCCAAAGATTATTCCGATATCCCATCCAGCCATTTGTTTTCAGCACTTTTTTCTCTTGGTCGGTTAACCCGTAAACTAAGGGCACCAACATATTTCATAAAATATTTTAAACAGGAAACCAGCGCCTGTTGCATGGCACTGCTTAACTTTATTCCGGACTCCCACCACCAGTTTTTGATGATTAATTGATCTTTGTTACGATTCAAAAGTGGTTCAAACCTGGCAATAAATTGGTCCCCATATAAAATCGGCAAAACATAGTAACCGTATTTCCGCTGTTTGGCCGGTTTATAGACTTCCCAGACATACTCAAAATTAAAAAGGGCCTTGACCAGTTTTCGATCCCACATCAGATTATCAAGTGGGGCCAGAATCACGGCCTGCTGCGCATCATTAGCGGGTTTCCGGCTTTCTTCCAGCAGGAATTCTTCTTCTTTCCTGATATAAAAAGGGCAATTAATCCCTTCGACAGTAACTGCCGTTATCTTTTTTTGTTGTTGGAGTTGGGCCAGGGCTTTACTCCGCTCCCTGCTCTTTAGTCCACCGATACCCAGCCAGGCATCACTTGCTCGCTGCCACAACATCCCGACTCCTCCTATTCTTCGTTGAACATACCAAGCATAGTATTCATCTTCAGATTGATTAGGGTCCTGAGCCGTAAACAATTCAGCCGGGAGGTGTTTTTCCGCAAAATCGTAAACCTTGCGTGTACCTATTTTATGATGGATGATCAACTCACCCCATGAGTACATGCTTTCCAGGGCGGCACGGGCAATTTTGGTTGGAGCCCAACTCCAATCCACCACTTGTTCAAACTTGAAATCAAGCGACGATAAAGGTCCACTCCGCAGGAGCTCCGCCCGCACTTCGGCTAAAATTTTGGTAGCCGGTTGGGCCCCATCCCCGTATCGTTGCCGGGACTGTAATCGATAGCGCTTGAAATATGGCCAATCTTTGACAGAATAGATCGACATATTTTTATCCCAGCCATCAATTAGCTTTCGATCTTGATATAAAAGGTTCTGCAGTAAATCTGGATTATAATCTTTAATACGGGACTGTAAGACCAAATCGGGATTTCGTCCTACTTGATCAAGGGGATCAAACTGGATACAACCGACCCTGTCGATAAATTGCAGTATACCGTCTTTCCCTTCCAACTGGCGTGGGGCTAACAAAGACTGCTGGGCTAAAATAAAACGACGGGCCTGTTTATTAGTTAATTTTATTTGAATTATTATCACCCCTTTGAATTAGTATATCATACATTTGTTTGGTTGTTAATTATTTTAGTCTTTCCAGAGTAGTTTTTATGATCTGATTAAGGTTAATAGTCAAATCATTATTATTGATAATTTTAAAGTAAATACTCCTTAAAAATAATTTTGTATTATGATATCTTGTATCATCTTTAACCCAGTCACCAGTTCTTTCAAATACTGAGAGACCCTTTATCCAATTGTCTATCTCGACCTGATCAAGCAGATCATTATTAAGAATATTTACTACAGTATCAGCCATCCGTTCATCTTCCCGGTTAATATAGACATATTTATCAGTACATATTTTTATTCTGATTACATCCAGCAACTTTAATAAATCATTTTTATTTACAGAATCTAACTTCGATAGTTCTGTAATGGCATCTGCTGTATGGGCAATAGCATGAGCCCACCCTTTTCCTCCGATATATCCCCTTAAATCCTGTTCTTTGGTTAAATATTCAATTAAAGCCAGATAGATATTTCCCAGTTCCTGTTTCGAAAGAAAACCTTTTTTTCTCTCAGCCTTTAATATTCCTACTATTTGTAAAACAGAAAAAGAACGGGTAAATACCGAGTCTGAATCCTGCTCACCAATTTTATAAAAAAGGTGATCCTGATCTAAGAGTAGATTTAAGATATATTTTAATTGATCAATAGTATATTCATCATTTAATATCCAATTGATCAGTGTAAGATAAATTAAATCATCACGCAATTCCGGATCAGGAGAGCCGATCCGACTTAACATCTCTACTGTTAACTCAAAATAGTTTATATCTCCTGTAATTGCATAATTGTTTTCTTTAATTTCTTTTAATTGCTCTTTCAGAGGCCTATTTATTTCCGACATCTAAATCTCCCTTTCTTTACATATCTAGTCGTCTCCGCTCAGTTTTTTTCAATTTCAGTTGGTTCAATATGGATAAAGACCAGATCAACCTCTGGCAATGACTCGATCCGCTCATTTACTCTTTCCCCAATTGA
>JAKSCG010000247.1 GCA_022360715.1 Halanaerobiales bacterium | reverse complement strand
TTTGCAGGTTTGTCAGGGCTGCCCATTATTCTGCTCTGGACAGATTTGACTATTTTAAAATGGCCAATGAAGCCATTGTCATTATTCAACTGGAAGGCCAGGAAGCTATTGATAATCTGGATGAAATATTAGATGTGCAGGGTATTGACATTGTATTTATCGGTCCTTATGATCTCTCTCAATCCCTAGGTGTGGCAGGTCAAGTTGAGCATCCGGCTGTGGAAGCCAAAATGCGAGAAATTGTCAGCAAATGTGAAAGCAAAGGAATATTTGCAGGAACCTTTGTTGATATGATGGATAATGCCCGGAAGTGGAAAAGTGCTGGTATCAAGTACTTGTCTTATTCGGTTGACCTGGGACTTTTCTATGAACACTGCAAATCCATTGTGGAGAATTTAAAACAGCAACACTAAAACTTGCATAATATTTTAAGCCTGCTATTTCAGAGCAGGCTTTTTTCATCTCCTGCTGCCAAGATTAGCTTATCATTATTTACCAAAGATTGATCACAAGAAAAAGTACCAACATTTTCATGACTGAAAATCTGGCGCTATATTCAAAGTTAGGATATAGTGAACATGAGAGAAAGCAGGAAAAAGGGTATGGGGAGCGTTGGTTGAGGTGCGGAAAATAGCGATAGTTGGTGGTAACATTATTACTCCTTTTCAAGTATTTAAAGAGGGTATAATTGTTGTTGAAAATAACAGGATCAGTTCAGTGGGAGAAAAAAAGGAGATACCTCTTCCAACTGGTGCGGAAATAATTACTGCCAATGAAAAATATGTGGTTCCGGGTTTTATTGACCTGCACGTTCATGGTGGTGGAGGCTTTGACACTATGGACGGCAGCTATGAAGCTCTTCAAAAAATAGCTGCTTTCCATGCTCGTTTCGGAACTACGGCATTGCTTCCGACAACTGTCACAGACTCAAGTCAGAGAATTATTCACAGCCTTAAAGCTATAGATGAGTCCATCCAACGGGGAACCGGCAGCGGAGAAATTCTAGGAGCACACCTGGAAGGTCCTTACATCAGCCGCCAATACAGAGGAGCCCACAGGGAAACAGCCATCAGGGAACCTTCTCTTGCCGAATTAATAAAATTTACCGGAAACGGTAATAATATTATTCGTT
>JAKSCG010000195.1 GCA_022360715.1 Halanaerobiales bacterium | reverse complement strand
CAAAAACTGTCTGAGGTTTCTATAATCTGTGAACGCCCACTGTTGGCAGAATTGTCTGATACCGTTTTTGCTGCTTTGGGAGAAGCTCGTTTGGTTGATTTTGCACGAATGAAATTTGAGAAAGATAGTTCAAACTCAAATAAGTTAAAAGCTTCATTGTCTAAAGGTGACAGTAAAACTAGTTTTATTAAGGTTGCTGGAAATGGTTATAATTCACCCTGGCGATATGTTATGGCAGGGCAAACACCGTCAGAAATCTTACAAAACAATTCTTTGATACTTAACCTAAATGATAAGAACAAAATAGAAGATACTTCATGGATTAAGCCAGGGAAGGTAATCAGGGAAGTTACCCTGACCACAAAAGGTGGTATTGCATGTGTAGATTTTGCAGTTAAACACAACCTTCAGTTTATTGAGTTTGATGCCGGTTGGTATGGAAATGAATATGATGACGCTTCTGATGCAACAACTGTTACCGTTGATCCCAATCGCTCTCCGGGACCGCTTGATCTTCAGTATGTAATTGATTATGCAAAGGAAAATGGAATTGGTGTCATTTTGTATGTAAACAGAAGGGCTCTTGAGAAACAGCTGGATGATGTTCTTCCATTGGTTAAATCGTGGGGAGTTGATGGCTTGAAGTATGGCTTTGTCAATGTAGGACCTCAATACTGGACTGACTGGTTGCACGATGCTGTCAGAAAAGCGGCTGACCATGAGCTAATGGTAGATATTCATGATGAATACAGGCCAACCGGTTATTCTCGTACATATCCTAATCTGATGACCCAGGAAGGAATACGTGGCGATGAGGAAAGTACGCCAAATGATATGGCAATCAATACAATTTTTACACGTATGATTGCAGGAGCAGGTGATCAAACCAACTGCTATTTTGCTGAACGTGTGGCTGAAAAAATGGGATCGCATGCTGCGCAAATGGCCAAAGTAATTTGTATTTATAGTCCCTGGCAGTTTGTATTCTGGTATGACCGCCCAATTGGTTCCCCAACCAAAAAAGGTGGTGCAGGTGGTGCAGAAGTTGCAATTCCTGAAATACCTGACCTTACGTTCTATAATCAGGTTCCGACTGTTTGGGATGAGACAAAAATTATCGACGGATATCCAGGAGAGTTAGCAGTTATTGCCAGAAGAGATAAAGAAGATTGGTATTTGGGTGTAATAACTGGCATTAAAGGTCATGCTTTAGATGTTGATTTGAATTTCCTGGAAGAAGGTAAAAAATATAAAGCAACTGTCTACTCACATGATAATTCACTAAAAACAACAACTAAAGTTAAGATTGAAGAATTTGAAGTTACAAGTAAGTCAGATTTTAAGTACCAAATACTTGAGCAAAATGGGTTGGCTGTAATTTTCAAACCAATTAGTTAAGCAATCTTATAAATAAAAATTTATCTAAATGAATGCACCGGATTTTCATAAATTCCCTTATTTGCTCGTTCTGGTTTGTAGCATTTTGCTGACTTCCATACAATGTCATGCAGAAAAAAATGAAGGGAAAGAAAATATATACCACGAAGGCTGGATAGATTTTAATAAGAATGGGAAAAAGGATGTTTATGAAGATTCAGGTTCAAAAATAGATGACAGGGTTGAGGATTTGATTTCTCAAATGAATTTGGATGAAAAAGTCTGCCAGATGGTTACATTATACGGTTTTGGCAGAGTTTGTAAGGATGAGTTACCTACAGAGGATTGGAAAAACACTCTGTGGAAAGATGGTATTGGTAATATAGACGAGCATCTTAACAATTTAGCGTACCATCCGGCAGCAGTAACTAAATTGGCCTGGCCTCCTTCAAACCATATAAAAGCTTTAAATAAGGTACAAAAGTT
>JAKSCG010000054.1 GCA_022360715.1 Halanaerobiales bacterium | reverse complement strand
TTGGTCGATCACCAGGATCTGGTCGGCATTTTTGATCGTCGACAATTTATGGGCGATCACCACCAGGGTCTTATCTCGGACCAGCTCGGAGATAGCCAACTGGATCTGCTCCTCATTATCCGGGTCGACACTGGCCGTTGCTTCATCCAGGAGGATAATCGGCGCATCCTTTAAGATAGCCCGGGCAATCGAAATACGCTGCTTTTCTCCCCCGGATAATGACGCTCCCCCTTCTTCCACCATCGTATCATAGTCATCTTTTAGTTCCATGATAAAATCATGGCAACGGGCCTTTTTCGCAGCAGCGATCACTTCTTCTTTGCTGGCATCAGGCTTGCCAAATTTAATGTTGTTTAGAATTGTGTCGTTAAATAGGTATACTCTCTGGAAAACCATGCTGATATTCTTCAGCAGGCTGTCACAGCTCATCGCTTTAACATTAACTCCCCCTACTAACACCTCTCCCTTCTGGACATCCCAGAAGCGGGCCATCAGATTGGCAACGGTAGTTTTGCCGCAACCGGATTTGCCGACCAGGGCTGTCATACTCCGCTCCGGTACTTTAAAGCTAATATTACGTAAGACCTCTGCTTGCTCATAAGCAAAACCAACATTTTTAAACTCGATATCAAAACGAGTAAGCCCGATCTCTTGGCCGTCTTCATCGATAATTTCTACATTGTTAATGGCCGCATAGCGATCCAGACCAGCCTCCATAATTCGCACCTGGGCACTTACATCACCTAAAGCCTTAAAAGGAAGGTACAGCTCAAAGATAAAGATCACGATCATCAATAGCAAGGAGAGATCCAGGGTTTGTTGCAAAGCAAGATATGAGGCTACTAATATAGTCAATCCGATGCCAAAAGTAAAACTGTTTTTAAAGCATAAAATGGGAGGGATTACTTTTTTTTCAAAATCAATCGCTGTATCCCGGCTTTCTTTAAATTGCCTATTTATTTTCGCGGCCCGCTCCCCGACCATATTAAAGGATTTGATCACTGTCATCCCCTTGACATACTCTAAAACAGCACTGATCAGCCTGGATTGGGTCTCCTGCCTTAGTCCGGAGTGATATTCTACCACCTTGTCGTAATTTTTCAGGGCCAAAATAGCCAGTATGATCGTGACGATGGAAATAAGGCCGATCCGGTAATCTAAAATAGTCAGAAAAGTTATACCGATAATCGTGCTTAAATAGCCGTTAACTACCATCGAAAGGGCCCGCATCGAAAATCCCTCGATGAATTCTAAATCAGAGGTGATTACTGCGGTAATATTGCCAATATTCCCCTCGGAAAAATAGCCCATCGGAAATCGCTTTAATCTGTCCCCGATCCTCATTCTTTCTCTGGCAAAGATCTCATGCCCGGTTCCACTCTGTAAACCGTCGACCACCCTTTTGGCAATTACCCTTAAAATTACACTGACAATAATTGCTATCCCGGCTGTCCAGGCATCAGCGATGGCAACCGTATTTTGGACCATTTTGAGTAAGATATAGAGGACTAAAAGAATCGGAACCTTAGCAAAGATCCCTTCAAAAAAACTAATGACAAAGGCTACTTTAATTCTGGTGGCATGTTCACCGGCCAGCTTTAATACCCTTTTTACAATACTAAGCATTTTCTGTCCCCCTAACCGTAAGATCCCATTTGAGTGATCTTTGATGGGAATCCCATAATGATTGGTAAGTCGCCGATTTGGCCAGCAGTTCGGCATGGCTGCCTTGCATGGCCAGCTGACCTTTCTCCAGCAAGATAATATTGTCGGCCTCAACAATCGTTGATAGCCGGTGGGCAATCACCAGCAGGGTCTTGCCGACCACTAACTGATTGATTGCCTCCTGGATTTTATCCTCGTTTTCCGGGTCGGTAAAAGCAGTGGCTTCATCCAGGACAATAATCGGTGCATCTTTTAAGATCGCCCGGGCAATAGTAATCCTTTGCTTCTCTCCCCCGGAGAGCTTATCCCCGGCCTCCCCGGCATTGGTCTGATACCCGTCCGGCATCTTGCTAATAAAATCATGACACATGGCCAGTTTGGCCGCGGCGATCACCTCTTGGTCAGTGGCACCGGGCCGGCCGACCCGAATGTTTTCCATCAGTGAAGTATTAAAGAGAAAGGTATCCTGAGCAACATAACTGATTAAATCCATCAGTCTACCAAAGGATAGCTCCTTGATATTTACCCCCCCGATCATTATCTTTCCGTCCTGAACATCCCAAAAATGGACCAGTAGCTTAGCCAGGGTACTCTTCCCGCTACCCGATGCACCGACAATCGCCGTCACAGTATTCTCTTTAGCCGCAAATGAAATATCCTTGATTACCTCTTTTTGGTCATAGGCAAAGCGGACGTTTTTAAACTCGATATTATAATTTTGCGGGTTAATCCCGCGGTCATTTATCTTTAGTTCCTCCCCGGCAAAGGCCTTTTCCAGCTGCTCCAACCTATATCTGAGGTTGGGAAATAAAGGAAAAAATTCAACAAGTTTTACTAAAGGCAGTCCGATACTCATCGCTAATAGTAAGGAAAAAACAAAGGTTGGCAGAGCCAATGTGCCGTTAATAAAAAACACTGTACCCACTGGTAATAAGAGCAGAATGGTGCAGGGGAGCACAGCACCATATATGGCCATATGGGTCCAGGATTCCCGATACCAGGCTAAAGTATATTTTTTATAATTTTCCACCGACGAAATATATTTCTGATAAGAGTTGGTGGTCTGGTTAAAGATCTTGATCACTTCCATCCCGGAAATATATTCGACAATGGTGGCATTCATCTTGCGATTAGACTGATAATAGAAACCCATCTTTTTGAGTCCGGCTTTCATCATCATGGTTATAGCAATCATACCGAGGGGAATTGAAGCCATCGCCAGCAGGGCCAGCCGCCAGTCGACGATAAACAAAATCAGATATACTACCAGCGGCATGATCACATAGGGAATGCCTTCCGGAATCATATGGGCAATGAACAACTCCACACTTTCAATATCATCGACAAAATTCTTTTTATAGCTCCCTGTCCCTTTCTCGTTGATATCACCTAGGGGGAGTTTGGTCATCTTATCAGCAAACTCTTCCCTAATTCCCATTAAGGTATCATAGGCCGCTTCGTGCGAGGCATCCAAACCCCGGGCATGTAAATATGATTGTAACCACAAACCCAGAGCCACCCCTCCGGCGATTATTAATAAATAAGCTATGGTGACCCCTTTCCCTTCGACAAACTTAATAATCAGGTCATAACTAAGCAAATAGGGGACTATCCCCGCAATGACACTTAAGAAGATCAAGCCCATTGCTAAATAGATTTTGTTTCTATACTCGTCAGCATAGCTTAAGATTTTTCTAAATGCACTCATCATTAACCTCCTGTAAAATACCTACTGGGCTGTCCCCCGCAAACAAAACGGACAGCCCAGTAAGCTCTATTCTTCCTGCAACCTTATTCCCGCTATATCAACATTAGATGGTTGTCCGTTAAACTGATAGTCGGCTATCTTAGCATCATCAAAAACAACTAATTCCTTCATATAGGAAAGGGGGACAAAAGCCAGATTCTGATGAATTTCCGTCAGCAACAAATTATAGGTCTGCAGGATCTCTTTCTGCTCACTCATGGACTGTAAGTCGGCGATAATCTTATTGGCATTTTTTAGGCGAATAAGTCCTTGGGCCATACCATAATCTCCCCGCTCAGGATTCATATTGAAAATCACGGAATAGGGATCATAGGGTATCCCATATGTCTCACGATAAGTAAGATCATAATTACCCTGTCTTAATTCAGCGATATGTGTCATGAAGTCAACTCCTGTAGCTTTGATATCCATCCCGATCTCCTTCAAAAATGAACTTAAAGTTAGCACCAGTTCCTCAGCGGATGCTCTGTCACTGATATAAAGGAGCTCACCACTTAGTTGCTGCCCGTCTTTTTCTCTGATCCCATCGCCATCTAAATCCTGCCAGCCGGCTGCCGCCAGGATTTCCTTAGCCTGGTCAACATTGTATTGGTAAGGCTCTAAATCTACGTCACAATAGGGCAAGGATCGGCAAAAAAAAGTATCCGCCCTGATCTCAATACCGTAAAACAAATTATCACATATTTCTTGTTTATTAATGGCCTGACTAATTGCTAATCTCACCTCAGGCTCATTAAACGGCTGATTAGATAAGTTAAAACTGAGAAATCTGGTCTTAATATTTTCAGTTGACATTAAGGCCCTATACTTGTTATCCTGGC
>JAKSCG010000131.1 GCA_022360715.1 Halanaerobiales bacterium | reverse complement strand
CCCTGTAAAAGCCGGAGATATTTTTCGGGCTGCTCAGCCCCGGTTTGAATTTGTTTTGATTCGCATGAGAAAGTGATCAAAACAAGTAAGGTTATTGTTATGATTCGCATAGTAAGTTTTGTCAGTTAGCTACGAAAATAAGAAAAGCTGCCCGAAGGGACTACTTTCTTTTAATGAATCTTTCTATTTTTACAGGATGTAATAACCCTATTGTATGAAAAACCTATTCCGACATAATTTCCTCATTTTTTTATTATTGTATGTCTCATTCGCTCATGGGCAAAATTCTCCTGAATTTATAAGATACCTTAACCATAGCTGGGTTGATTCTTGTATGCAAACGATGAGCCTGGAAGAAAAAATCGGGCAACTTTTTATTATTGATGTTAATGCCAACAAGAAGCTTGATCAATATGACAAACTTTTCAATCAAATTGAACAGTATCATCCTGGCGGAATTATCTTCATGGCAGGTGAGGCTGACAAACAAGTAAGTTTAACCAACAAGCTTCAGGAAAAAAGTAAACTGCCCTTACTGATCACAATGGATGCTGAATGGGGGCCTGGGTTTCGGTTAAAAAATGCCCCAAAGTATCCTGTCCAGATGGCACTGGGCGCGATAAAAGACGATAACCTTATTTATCAAATGGGAGTTGAAGTTGGGCAACAATTGAAAAGTTTAGGAATAGGTGCTAATTTTGCCCCTGTAGCGGATGTAAATAACAATCCTGATAATCCGGTTATTAACTACCGTTCTTTTGGAGAAAACCCTGATTTAGTTGCAAAAAAAACCTGGCTATATGCAAAAGGAATGCAAGATGCAGGGGTTCTTGCTGTAGCAAAGCATTTCCCGGGGCACGGTGATACGAAAGTTGATTCACACATCGGACTTCCCGTAATTCCTCATTCTGCCGAACATCTTGACTCGATCGAGCTGAAGCCCTTCAAACATCTAATTAACAATGGCATTGGGGGCATTATGAGTGCACATTTGCATGTTGAATCTTTCAACGCAAATCAAAAAACCCCTGCTTCACTTTCAAAAGAAGTAATCAGAAATAAATTGATTGATGACCTTGGTTTTAATGGGCTTATAGTCACTGATGCTATGAATATGCATGGAGTAACAAAGCTACACACACCTGGAAAAGCCGCGATAAAAGCATTTCAGGCCGGGAACGATATGGTTGAAATGACACCGGATATCCAGGCTTCAATAAATAGTGTTATAAATGCTGTTAAGGCTGGTGAGATATCGGAATCATCGATTAACTGGAAATGCAGAAAAATACTGGCCGTAAAAAAATGGTTGGAATTAGATCGGTTTCAGCCAATCAGCTCGTTCGATTTAAACAAGCCAAATTATGAACTAACAAAACGCTTACTCCACGAAAAGTCATTAACTCTTTTAAAAAATGACAACAACATCCTGCCCTTACAAAAACTTGACACATTAAAAATTGCAACGGTTTCCATTGGAAGATCAACCCAAAGTTCCTTTCAGTTTATGGTTGACAATTATATGACTGCAGATCATTTTCAACTTGAAGAAAAAGCTACTGAAGATGAAATAAAGAAGCTGGCTGATTATTTAAAAAATTACAATCTGATTATTTGTGGAATACATGATTTAAGACTTAGTCCAAAGAATAATTTTGGCACAGAACCATCAATTAACCAGTTTCTTGAACAACTAAAAAACAAAGCAAAGGTTGTAGCACTTTTCGGCAATCCTTATGCCCTGAAATACATCCCTTCAGCAACTCTAAGTGACGCATTAATTGTTACTTATCAGGAGAATCGCATATCCCAGGAACTGGCAGCACAAGCAATTTTGGGGGCAATTGATATTAATGGGAAGCTACCTGTTTCCGTAAATGAAAACTTAAAAGCCGGAACCGGATTGGAAATAAAAAAAAACAGACGCCTAAAATACACCATCCCTGAAGAAGCAGGGGTCTCTTCTGCATCACTGAAGCACAAGCTTGATTCACTTGCCTTATATGGTATTGAAGAAAAAGCCTATCCTGGCTGTCAGGTTCTCGTTGCAAAAGATGGCAAGGTCATCTTTCACGAATGTTACGGACATTATACATACAGTAAGAAAAAGCCTGTAGTTAAAGAAAGTATTTACGATTGGGCATCAGTTACCAAAATTACGGGGCCCTTGCCTGCACTTATTAAACTTCATGGGGAAAAGAAATTTAAACTGGACGTTCCATTTTCATTTTTCTACTGGCCCGATTTTCAAAACAGCAATAAAAAAGATTTAACTGCCCGCGAGATATTAGCCCACCAGGCAGGGCTTCAGGCATGGATCCCCTACTGGCACAATACACTTAAGAAAAGTGGAAAATTAAGGAAAAGTGTATTCAAAAATCAACCAGGTAGCAGGTTTGATTTACGCGTTTCATCTAAATTATATATGAAGAAAAAATATTTACAAAATATGTTCGATG
>JAKSCG010000007.1 GCA_022360715.1 Halanaerobiales bacterium | reverse complement strand
GTAGCTTCTACCCGCTGTAATTCTTCCATATCGGTAATTCTCAAGTCTACTTTGGCCTCGGCATGTTCTGCTACCACGTTTGTAGCGGTACCACCGGAAACAAGGCCGACATTTAC
Source organism: Halanaerobiales bacterium (assembly GCA_022360715.1). Classification (GTDB taxonomy): domain Bacteria; phylum Bacillota; class Halanaerobiia; order Halanaerobiales; family DTU029; genus JAKSCG01. The sequence continues at coordinate 6,627 of JAKSCG010000007.1, read as the reverse complement.
TGTTGTGCCCAGTTGGTAATCAGTTAGCCCATGCAAGCTGATAATCCAGTGTCCTAATTCATTAATAGCACTTTTCCCTTTTTGATGGTCAACACCAGAATGGGAAGCGACACCGGTAAATTCAAGCTGATACCGACCTACCCCTTTTCTTTCTTTAACTAAAGCACCATTTGCTCTGGCCGGTTCCAGGACAAAGACATATTTACTCTTTTGGGCTAACTTTTCGATCCAGGGGCGGGAAAAAGCAGAGCCAATCTCTTCATCACTATTCAGCGCAACACAGATTGCCTTATCCCCTAAAGCAGCTTGAGTATGCAATACTCTCAGGGCATAATACATTAACAAAACCCCGGCTTTCATGTCATTGACCCCGGGCCCGTAGGCATGACCATCCTTAATAGTAAAAGGTCTTTCCCGGGCAGTCCCCACCGGAAAAACAGTATCAATATGCCCCAGTAATAAGAGATCAAATTGGGCAGCGGCTTGATTAGTAATCTCCAAACAAGGACCAACGGAAGAATCAAATTGTTGTTTCGTAACTTGCCAGCCCATCTCCCGGTATTTTTGATCAAAAAACTCAGCTACTGCGGCTACTCCCGCCGGAGAGTTACTCCCACTGTCAATATTAACGAGCTTTGCTAAATCCTGCAAATATTGGGTAGTGCTAAATTTAATTTGTTCCATCCAACAACCTCCCTGCTGATAGAATTTAAGGCAGACAAATTTTTGTCTGCCTTAGTTCCCGATTAATTAAATCAAAAACTAAAATAGGATAAAATTGACAAGTACTGTGGCAATTAAGGCCCCAGCCATTGGAATGGCCGTACGTTTAACTACATCAACTGTTGAAACACCCGCTATACCGGAAACAGCAATAATGACTGCCGTAATTGGTGATACCGTCCGGGCAATACCGGACGCAAACTGCATCGGCAATAACATTGATACCGCCGGAACACCCATCTTAGCTGTGACATCCGGGGCTAAAGCGGCAAAAGAGAAGAAAGGGGCATTGCCGGAACCCATAATTACCGCAGTTACCGCAATAATCCCTGTCATTACAATTGTCATTAAAGCTACCCCAAATCCTGATCCCTGGGCCAGGTTAATAATCGCATCAATTGCCCCGATCGATTTTAAACCCATGGCAAAAGTTTCGCCGGCAACGATCAGGGTAATAACCTTGGCGAATTGGCTGCCCATTCCGTCAAAAAAGACCTGGATGCTGGCTAAAACAGCTCTGGCATCTTTTTTTCGAATTAATTCAAAAATCATACTAATAAAAATACCGATTAACATCGCCGTAATTACATTCATTTTGATTGCTGATACTAATAATTTACTAAAAACCAAAATTAAGACTAACGGGATTAAAGGCAGGATAAGATAAACTGCCGGTGGAGTGTCTCCCTCTCCGCCCGGGGTAGTACTTTGCTCAGTCATATCTTTTTTAGTCACAACATGGCCGGCTTTCTGATCCAGCCATTTTTGCACAAAATAATGTAGAACAGCAATTGTAATTACAACCGCAATCGCTGCCGGGATTTGATATTCGGCAAAGTAGACGGCAACATCAAGACCGGCATGTCTTGCCGCCAGGTTTGAGTTCCCTGAGGCCGGACCCAGGTCCAGACAAGCAGTTGTCCCGATTAAAGCAGTAGCTGCTAAACGGCTTACTCCCAGGTTAACTAAAATCGGAAACATCGTTACCATTAATAAAACACCCAGTCCCGAGGCACTGGGGATAAAAATATTAAGGAACTGACCAAGGATATAGCCTAAAGCTAAAACCAGGTATGGGGCCCGCAACTTTTGTAATGGCTTGACCGCTAACTTAACTAACACCTTACTGGCTCCAATATGATCCATGTAACGGGCAAAACCTCCGACCGACATGATAATTAAGCCCAGTCCGGCAGCACGGTGACTAAAAGTATTTTTAATAAATTCAAAAAGATCAAACCAGACAAAACCGGTTGATTTCTCCCCTAATAAATCCCCGCTGCCGAGCAAGATCGTTAAGGCCATTAAGACAAGACCCCCAAGCATCAAAACCGGTTGTGGCTTATATTTTTTTATGATCATATAAGCCACAAAAACAGTAACTAGTAAAGCAAGTAATAAAGCAAACATAGCACTCCTCCCTCTTTTTTAGTATAATAAAATCCTCTTTTTCCCTTTATATCATAGAATCGCTCTAATAGCAAGCCGGTCTATTTTAAAAAGATGAACAAAAAAAAGGGCAGTTGAATATAATAGTTAGTCAATCCTTTTTAGTCTGGAGGTGGGTTAGATGATTAAACTGATTTTACTATTTACGATAATTCCCTTAATTGAACTATCGATTATCTTCCGGATTAGTCATGTCTGGGGGACACTTTTTGCCGTCACCTTGATTGCAGCGACCGGACTACTCGGTGCTGCCATGACGAAAAGACAGGGCCATACTGTGCTAAAAGAAATTAAAAAGGCGCTGGAACAGGGGCTGATGCCGGCAGATCGCCTGATTGACGGGTTTTTGATCCTGATTGGGGGAGTTTTCCTGATCACCCCGGGGATAATCACCGACCTGGTCGGTTTTTGTTGTATTATCCCCTTTACTCGCCGTAAAATTAAGCTTCTGGCTAAAGATCAATTTAGCCGGTTAATCCAGCCCGGGAAATTTCAATTTACTCCTTCCGAAAATCAGGAAAGAAAAACAATAAATATTGTAAAAGATGAAAAAAAAAATAATAATCATGTATAATATTAAAATAGCTGTATATACTATGATTAGAAGTCGACAGTACCTATCAATTTTCTTTGTTGAAAAGTTGATTTTTACTGTTGGCTTCTTTCTTTAATTTCGAAAAAAACTAGAGTAGGGGTGTATACCTTATCTCTCCCTTTTTTCCTCCTTCGTTAATCAACTTACGACAAACCCGGGTCAATATTTCAATCCCCTTGACCATCTGTTCCTTTTCCAGTGAAGCAATACTTAAACGAAAAAAACGATTAGCTTTTCCATCGGCAAAAAAGATCGAACCAGGGGCAAAAGATACTCCCTCAACCTGACTATATTTAAATAATCGACTGGATGATATACCGGCCGGTAAAGACAGCCAGAAATTAAGTCCCCCCACTGGCAGGCGATACTGCAACAAACCGGCAAGGTGTTCCTCCAGCAGGCGAGAAAAAAAGAGATATTTTTGTCGATAAATCTCTCTCATCCCACCCAAATGTTGCTCCCATAAGCCCTCTCTCAATAACCGGTCAAATGTCCGTTGGATTAAACTGGAAGAGAATATGTCGGATAAATGCTTGGCGGCAATCGTCTTCGTCGTCATCTCGTCCGGCATAACCATAAAAGCAATCCGGAAACCGGGTAAAAAAATCTTACTAAAACTCTTAATATAGATAACTTGTTGTGCAGTGTCGAAGGACTTCAACGAGCGCTCCGCTTGACCTTTAAAATAAAGTTCACTCAGTGAATCATCCTCAACGATCGTCAAGTTTCTCCGCTGGCTTAGTTCGATAATCCGCTTCTTTTTTTCTTCACTATAACTATAACCGGTCGGATTTTGCAGGGTAGACATTACATAAAGAAAACGGGGACGGTATTCGGCCAGTCGGGCTTCCAAGGTCTCGATATCCAGTCCGTCTTCCTGAATCGGGATCGATACAATTCTGGCTCCCCTTGATTTAAAAGCAGAGATCGCCCCGGGATATGTCGGTTCTTCAGCAAAAACAACATCTCCATAATCCAGGAAAGACTTGGCCAGGATATCGATCCCCTGCTGGGCTCCGGAGACCACCTGAATATTTTTGGCCTGGCTTTTAATCTCCTGCCGGGCCAGGTAATCCTCGATCGCCTGGCGTAAAGGGCGATATCCCTGGCTGTCCTGATAACCAAAGACTTTCCCCCCGTCCCGGTCCAGGACATAATTAATAGCTACCTTGATATCATCAATCGGGAATAGCTCCGGATCAGGTGTAGCTGTGGCAAAATTAATTATGTCACTTTGCAGGGAGATCTGGCCCTGATTCATCAGCTCAATCTCTTCTTCGGCCAAAACCCAGTCACCGCCCCGACCGGCCAATGGGGCAATATAGGTCCCGCTGCCTACCTTCTTAATTACCAATCCTTCTTCTTCCAGGAGCTGATAAGCCTTAACCACAGTCACATTATTAAGGTTCAACTGTTCAGCCATCAGACGAATTGCCGGCAGTTTTTGACCCTCTTTGAGCTGGCCCTGAGCAATTGCTTTTTTTATTTGCTGATAGAGTTGAAGATAAAGGTGTTGCTTAACTCCCCGTTTTAATTGTACCCCTAAAAAAGGCATTTTGTACCCCTCCAAATAAATTAATCCGTCCTTATTGACAGTTCATTTGCGCTATGTAATAATATATTTAGTTAAAATAATCTTTGTAAATGTTTCGATACAATTATTATAACACAAAATACATAATGCTTAAAGGGGGTTTTTTAAATGAGCGAACGAGCTCAACTGAACAAAAATCTGGCTCAAATGTTGAAAAACGGGGTGATTATGGATGTGACCAATCCTGAACAGGCCCGGCTGGCGGAAAAGGCCGGAGCGGTAGCGGTAATGGCCCTGGAAAGAGTACCGGCCGATCTCCGTAAACAGGGTGGTGTTGCCCGGATGTCAGACCCGGGTATGATTAAAGAAATAATGGAAGCAGTATCTATTCCGGTAATGGCTAAGGTTAGAATCGGCCACTTTGTCGAAGCACAGATTCTGCAAGCCCTCGGTCTTGATTACATTGATGAAAGCGAAGTGCTGACCCCGACCGATCAGGAAAACCATATTGATAAAACAGCTTTTACTATTCCCTTTGTCTGCGGGGCCAGAAACCTGGGTGAAGCACTGCGCCGGATCGGGGAGGGAGCCAGTATGATTCGCAGTAAGGGTGAGGCCGGTACTGGTAATATAATCGAAGCAGTCAGCCATATGCGGGCAATCAACAATGCAATAAAAAGGTTGACTACTCTCTCCCGGGAAGAATTAATGGCCACTTCCCGCGATTTAGCGGCTCCACTGCATTTAGTCGAATTTGTCGCCGCAAACGGTCGGCTTCCGGTGGTTAACTTTGCGGCCGGTGGAATCGCCACTCCGGCTGATGCCGCCCTGATGATGCAGTTGGGGGCAGATGGAGTCTTTGTCGGTTCCGGTGTCTTTAAATCGACTAACCCGGAAAAACGAGCGCGGGCGATTGTGCTGGCAGTTACCCATTATAACGATCCTGTTACCCTCCTGGAAATCTCAAAAAATTTGGGTGAACCGATGGTCGGGATCAATCTTGATCTTTTAGACAAGACAGAACGATTGGCTGAACGAGGCTGCTAAGATGACCACAATCGGAATACTGGCCTTACAGGGAGGAATCGAAGAGCACCAGGCCCATCTCAATCGCTTGGGGATAAAGCATATCGTTGCGGTTAAAAAAGCCGGACAATTAGCTGCTTGTCAAGGATTAATCCTGCCGGGTGGGGAAAGTACGGCTATCGGAAAAACTTTAAGGGAAAGCCCTTTACTGCAAGCAATAACCGGATTTGCTAAACAGGGCAAACCGGTCTGGGGGACCTGTGCTGGTTTAATCTTGCTGGCCCAAAATATTAGCGGGGAAAATAATTACCTGGGATTACTCCAAATAAGCGTCTGCCGTAATGGCTATGGTCGGCAACTGGATAGTTTTAAAACTACCGCCGTTATCCCGGAAGTATCGGAACAACCACTGCCCCTCGTTTTTATCCGGGCCCCTTATATCAGCCAGATCGGCCCTGGGGTAAAGGTCCTTTTAAAGCTAAACCAAAAGATCGTTGCCGTCAAACAAAAAAACATAATTGCTACCTCTTTTCACCCGGAGTTGACCGATGATCTAAGTTTTCACCGCTATTTCCTGGAGTTGGTTCAAACTGCCAACGATCAGAAAAAATAACCTGCTTTAAAAAAGCAGGTTTTTTAATATAAGATTCAGTAATTTTGGACTAACGACTAAGCACTTTCTTCTTCCGTCATTTCAACCAAACAGGTTTTACAGATTATTTTTTTCATATACTCGAAGGTGTCTTCCGTATTACCACAAAAAATACAAGCCGGCTGGTATTTTTTTAGGATAACAGTATCTTCATCCACATAAATCTCCATTGGGTCTTTTTTGTCAATATTCATTGTTTTTCGAAGCTCTTTCGGTAAGACAATCCTCCCCAAATCATCGATCTTTCTAACTATTCCTGTCGCTTTCATATGTAAGCTACCCCTCCTTTCTACATTATTGTAGCAAATAATGGATTCATTGTCAATATATTTTGTTAGGTTTTGGCGTAAAATATAAAAATATTGTATTTTATCCTTTATATCCATTTGCAGCAACCGGACAGAACCTAATTTCCTGATCACTCCAATTGAATAAATTGGCCTGCGGCCATAATATTAATCCGGTAAATTTCTTGATATATAGGAAGTAGTAAGTTGCCTATCTCCTATAATTTCCTATATATTAAAAAAAGTCCGCTCATCATGAGCCGGACTTCTATATTTTAGCCAAAATACCGTTAATAAAACTGGCTGATTTTTCATCCCCATATTCTTTGGCCAGTTCCACCGCTTCATTAATAACTACTCC
>JAKSCG010000139.1 GCA_022360715.1 Halanaerobiales bacterium | reverse complement strand
TCCGGCTTAAAGTCAGTCAATCTGGCGGCACAGGCGATTATGCTCGGTGATGCCGATATCGTCGTAGCCGGGGGAATGGAGAATATGAGTCGGTCTGCTTATCTGGTCGAGGGGGCCCGCTGGGGTAACCGGATGGGCCATGCTAACTTAGTCGATTTGATGATCAGGGATGGTTTATGGGATATATTTAATGATTATCATATGGGGATGACGGCGGAGAATATTGCCGAACGCTGGGGATTGAGCAGGGAGGAACAGGATGATTTTGCTGCTTTAAGCCAGCAGAAAGCCGAACAAGCAATTAAAGAAGATAAGTTTAAGGAACAGATCGTACCGGTAGTAATACCCCAGCGGAAAAAGGAAGCAATAAGCTTTAAAGTAGATGAATTTCCCCGCTTTGGGACAACAGCTGAGAAATTGGCCCAACTTAGACCGGCCTTTAAAAAAGACGGAACGGTAACAGCCGGTAATGCCTCAGGAATTAACGACGGGGCCGCCGTCCTGGTCCTGATGTCGGCGCAAAAAGCGGCAGAACTGGGGGTTACCCCTCTCGCCAGCATTAAGTCCTATGCCTCAGCCGGTGTTGAACCGGAAATTATGGGGATCGGGCCGGTTCCGGCTACCCGGAAAGCCTTAAAGAAAGCAAACTTAAGGGTGCAAGACCTGGACCTGGTTGAAGCCAATGAGGCCTTTGCTGTACAGTCACTGGCAGTATTAAAGGAACTGAACTTGAATCCGCAGATAGTCAATGTTAATGGTGGGGCAATTGCCCTGGGACACCCGATCGGAGCCAGCGGAGCCCGAATTCTGGTTACCTTGCTCTATGCAATGCGAGCACAGGGGGCCCGCTATGGACTGGCCACGCTCTGTATCGGCGGAGGTCAGGGTGTTGCCACCATTGTGGAGAGAGGGTGATGGAATGGAGCCAAGAGAAAAAATCGCCAGTAGAATTGCCCGCGAATTTAAAGACGGTGACCTGGTTAATCTGGGGATCGGGATGCCCACCATGGTCGCTAATTATCTCCCGGCGGGAATAGCGATAACCCTACAGTCGGAGAATGGCTTTGTCGGTCTGGGCCCTACCCCGCCGGTCGGGGAGGAGGACCCGGATTTAACCAATGCCGGTGGTCAACCGGTCAGCATCAAGGCCGGAGGTGCTGTTTTTGACAGTGCTACTTCCTTTGTAATTATCCGGGGTGGTCATCTCGATGTAACGGTGCTGGGGGCTTTGCAGGTTGATCAACAAGGAAATCTGGCCAACTGGATGGTTCCGGGAAAATTGGTCCCGGGTATGGGAGGAGCGATGGACCTGACGGTCGGAGCCAAGAAGGTAATAGTAGCGACGACCCATCTGACCAAAAAAGGAGAGCCCAAGATTTTAAAGGAGTGTACCCTACCTCTGACGGCCAGCAAACAGGTTGATTTAATCGTGACCGAACTGGCCGTAGTCGAAGTTACAGAGGATGGTTTATTATTAAAGGAAATTGCGGCAGGAGTAGAGGTAACCGAGGTAATAGCCAAAACAGCGGCTGATTTGGAGATCAGTCCGGACTTAAGTGTGTTTTAACCCGACCCGTTTTTGAACTGCAACCCTAAACCTGGAATTTTTCTAGTCCCAGTTTAGGGTTTTATTTTAGGCTAAAATTGTTTTCCAGATAACGTTTTTTCCAAAATAAGACTAGTAAAATAATAACATAGTAAAACATTAAAATAAGGGGGTAACTTAATGATTAGACTTATTGGCATTTTAGGAGGAAAAAAATGAAGGTATTAATTACCGGGTTTGACCCTTTCGGAAATGAGCATATTAATCCCTCTTATCAGGCTGTGCAACTGCTGGAGTTGGAAAAAAAGGAGATTGAACTAGTCAAAAAAGAACTTCCCACTGTATTTGCCAGGTCAATTAAGGTGCTTGACCGGACGATCAAAGAGGTAAAACCGGATATAGTTATTGCTACGGGTCAGGCGGGGGGAAGATATGATATATCTGTAGAGCGGGTGGCAATTAATCTAATTGATGCCGGAATACCGGATAATGACGGAGACCAACCCCTGGATGAAAAGATCTTTAAAGATGGAGAAAATGCCTATTTTTCATCATTGCCGATTAAAGCTATTGTTAAAAAGTTAAGAGAAAAGAAGATACCGGCTTCCGTATCAAATAGTGCGGGAACCTATGTCTGCAATAATCTTTTCTATGCGATGTTGTACTTGATTGACCGGAAATATCCTGACATAAAGGGCGGGTTTGTCCATGTGCCATACTTGCCCGAACAGGTCCTTACCAAGCGAAACACCCCGTGTATGTCGTTAAATGATATTGTCACAGCATTACAAATCATCGTGGCAACAGCCTGTACAACTAAAAAAGATATCTTATTAATCGACGGGAAGATCTGTTAAACCGGAATTAGTCTTCTAAGGTAAACCGATCGTCCTGGGCCAGTTTGCTGACTCCGGTGGTATCGGGGGCTGTATCATGGTCAGCCGGGTTATAACCTGGCTCGGTATAGGCAAAGATTTTACCCTGATAATTGCGCAAAATTACTTTGCCTTCCGACTGGGAGATTAAATACTGTGGGCCGACCGGAATCTTCCCGCCTCCACCGGGCCCATCAATTACATAAGTCGGAACAGCAAAACCGGTCGTATGTTGTCGTAGTGATTCAATGATCTCGATCCCGCGGCTAACGGGGGTCCGGAAGTGTTCGATGCCCTGGGAGAGGTCACACTGATAGAGATAATATGGTTTAACCCTGATTTTTAGCAGTTGATGAACCAGCTTTTTCATTACGGCCGGCTGGTCATTAATCCCTTTCAATAAAACAGATTGATTGCCAATGGGAATACCGGCATCATTTAAGAGAGCACAGGCCTGAGCACTTAGCTCAGTAATTTCCCGGGGGTGGTTAAAGTGGACATTTAGATAGAGCGGATGGTATTTTTTTAAAATATTAACCAGATTTTTGGTAATCCGTTGAGGCATGACCACCGGTGTCCGCGAGCCAATCCTGATTATTTCCAGATGTTTGATCGCCCGTAACTTGCTAATAATCTCTTCCAGCCGCTGATCAGAGATCAGCAAGGCATCACCGCCGGAGAGGAGTACATCCCTTATTTGCGGGTGGTCTTCGATATATTTAATCGCTTGCTCAATTTGATTCATCGGCATGGACTGATCATTAGTCCCGGCAAATCTCCGCCTGGTACAATGACGACAATACATTGAACATTGATCAGTCACCAATAAAAGGACCCGGTCCGGATAGCGATGGGTAAGACCCGGGACCGGTGAATCTATATCTTCATATAAAGGGTCTTTCATGTCTGCTGTCCCTAAGTGTAGCTCATTGATGGTCGGGATGGCCTGTTTGCGGAGCGGACAATTTAAGTCTCCCGGATCGATCAAAGTAAGATAATAGGGGGTAATGGCCATTCTTAATGTTTGCAGTGAGCGCTCGATCTCTGCTGCTTCTTCTCCGCTTAACTCAATTACCTCTTGTAACTGTTCGACAGTGGTAATTCTATTTTTCACCTGCCATTTCCAGTCATTCCATTCTTCAACTGTTACATCTTTCCATCGTTCAATTTGCTGATAGCTGCGCATTTTTGTTTCCCGGACTCGGCCAGGGTGTCCCTCCTTTATTAAAAACAGATTATTACTTAAATATTTAATGCATAAGCCGGGCCAAGATCTAATTGAGCAAGGTTTTCGGTTATTTACTCCTATTATAACAGTAATTTTTGAGCAATGTAAATAAAAGCAAAGCAATTGCTGCAAAAAAACTTGCATCAGGAGGATTTTGGCCCGGGGACGCGAAAGATATAATATACTTGAATTAGGATAAGGAGGAAGGGGAGAGATGCAGACTCCAGCAGTCAGAATCAATCTGAGGAATATTGAAGAAAATGCTCGTCTTATCCGGAAGCGCTGCCAGGCCGGCGGGATTAGCGTAACCGGTGTGGTAAAAGGGGCAGCCGGTGATTTAAAAGTAGCTGAGGCCCTGTTAAGAGGAGGAATTACCAGCCTGGGTGATTCCCGCCTAAAAAATATTATTACCTTTCGCCAGACCGGCTTTAAGGGTGAGATCGTTTTATTGCGTCTCCCGCAGCTGGCCGAGGTGGAAAAAGTTATTGAATATGTTGACATCAGTCTGGTCAGTGAGTTGGCAACGGTTAAGGCCCTTTCGTTAGCAGCAACCAAAGCGGCTAAAAAACACGGGATAATTGTAATGGTTGATGTCGGTGACCTACGGGAAGGGCTCTTGCCCGGAGAGCTGGCCGACTTTTTTAGTAAAATAATATCCTGGCCGGGGCTTGAGCTTAAAGGGATTGGAACCAATGTCGGTTGCTATGGCGGGGTATTACCGACCCGGGAGAATACGGAGCTTTTGCTTAAGCTAAAAGCGAGGCTGGAAAGTAAGTTTGCCGTTAAACTCGGTACTATATCCGGCGGCAATACGGCGACAACCCTCCTGCTGGAGGACTTAAAACTTCCGGTCGGCATCAATCATCTCCGGGTAGGAGAGGGGATTCTCCAGGGAACAGATATCACCAATCAACGAATAATCAAAGGGCTAAATCAGGACAACTTCACCCTGGTGGCCGAAATTATTGAACTCAAGGATAAACCCTCCGTTCCGCAAGGAGAGATCGGGCATGATGCCTTTGGGAAGATCCCCCAATTTCCTGACCGGGGGACCCGCCGCCGGGCGATCCTGGCGGTGGGCAGACAGGATGTCAAGATTGACGGTCTGACCTCGTTGCGGCAAGGGATCGAAATCCTTGGGGCCAGTAGTGACCATTTGATTGTTGATCTTACGGAGCTTGGCGGGGAATATCAAGTCGGTGATCATTTGGAATTTAGGCTGGATTATGGAGCCATGCTGGCGGTGATGACCTCGCCGTATATCGAGAAACAGTACCTGGAAGAGCCTGCTGATTGACAGCAAAATATTTTTCACTAGCTGCAAAAAAATATGCACCAGGAAGAGGAAGATCACTCCCGCTGAAGAATATATAATAACAGAGAGGAAATCGACTAAAAAAGGGGAGGATGGCAATAGCAGCAAAAGATAAAAGCGGTGGCCGAATTCTATCTGAGCAAAACCTTTGCTATATTTTAAATTCTCTGGATGAGGGGATTCATATTGTTGATCGTGACGGTAAAACTATTTTTTATAATCAAAAAGTCTCGGAAATCGACGGTCTGGATCCGGAAGAAGTGTTGGGGAGGAATATTTTTGAGGCTTATCCTTCACTGACCCTGGAGACCAGCACCTTAATGTGTACTTTAAAAAGTGGTCAATCGATCTATAATAAGCAGCAGACCTTTATCAATTCACGGGGCAAGAAGATAACTACGATCAATCGAACAATTCCCCTGAAGCTGGCCAGCGGAGAGATTGGGGCACTGGAGATTTCGCGGGATATAACTCAACTGGAAGAGCTGGTTGACAACCTGCAACTCTTGCGCAGTAATCTGGTTAAGACCCAGCCGTCCGGTCTCGCCTCAAAGAGCTCTTGTCTTAATAATAATACCAGTTACAGCTTTAAGGATATTATCGGGGAGAGCCCGCTCTTTAAAGAGGTAATACAGGATGCGCTGCGGGCAGCCGGAAGTGATTCCTCAGTTTTACTGGTAGGAGAGACCGGTACTGGTAAGGAGTTATTTGCCCAGGGTATTCATAATGCCAGTAAGCGGCGGGATCATCTTTTTGTTGCCCAGAACTGTGCCGCCCTGCCCAAAGATCTGCTGGAAGGATTACTCTTCGGAACGGCGAAAGGAGGGTTTACCGGAGCCAAAGACTGTCCCGGTTTATTTGAACAGGCTGACCGCGGGACTATTCTGCTGGATGAGATTAATTCGATGAATCTTGCTTTACAGGCCAAGTTACTCAGGGTTCTTCAGGAGAACAGGATTCGCCGTGTCGGCGGTCAGAAGGAGCTGGCAGTCGATGTCAGGGTAATTGCTACAATGAATATGCCGCCTGACCAGGCCTTTAAAGAGAATAAGCTGAGGGAGGATTTATTCTACCGCTTGAGTGTTGTCTACCTGGAGCTTCCCCCCTTACGGGAGAGGACCGCCGATATTTCGATTCTGGTTGATTACTTTGTTCAATTATATAATAAGAAGTTTTCCCGGGAAATTAAAGGGATTGACCGGGAACTGGCGGAGGTCTTCCTTTTATACGACTGGCCGGGGAATGTCCGGGAGCTGCAACATGTGATTGAAAGTGGGTTTAATTTGTTGCAGCAGGAGGAAGCGCTCAGTTATGCTCAACTCCCCTTATATATCAAAGAACGGCTAAAAAATAAGCAATTAACCGGGGACGGGATTGAGCTAACCCGGCCTGATCAAGAATTGCCTACTCTGGAACAGGTGCTGACGGAGATAGAACTTAAGTTAATTAAAACGGCGCTGGCCCGGTCCGGCGGGAATATTAGTGCTGCGGCCAGGCTGTTAAACATATCAAGACAGTCCTTACAGTATAAAATTAAAAAACACAGTCGGTAAAAAGCAGGTGATGAAAAAATGCAGCTCTGGTTGATTATTCTTTTTTTACTACTCGGCTTTTTAATCGGGTCTTTTAAGATAGTTAGCGAGCATCTTTTTAAAGTGACGGGCTTTTTAACCCAGGGTGGGCTGTTTATTCTGTTACTGACCATGGGGGCAAAGATCGGGGCAGATCAGCAAATTATTAGTCGGATCGATCAAATTGGTTATCAGTCATTTATGCTGGCCCTAAGCGTGATCCTGGGTAGTATTATTCCGGTTAAATTGTTTAGCAATTATTGGAGGATTGAAGTAAAAGTAACCGAAGCGGAGAAAGGGGTTAAAGCAAAAAAGGAGGAAAATAACGGGGAGGTCAGGTTAACTTATTTCATAATTATTTCGGTGTTTTCCGGGATAATTGTCGGCTTATATCTTATTACTCCCGTCCTCTTTGCTCTGCTGGACCTGTTCACCACGATAGCCCTGGCTGTCTTGCTATTGGGAGTGGGAATTGATCTCGGCCGTAAGCGGGAGCTTTTTCGGCAAGCTACCTTTGGTTGGAAACTGGTATTAATTCCCTTGCTGGTAGCGGGGGGAAGCCTGCTCGGGGCAGTAATCGCCGGTAGCTTGCTGGGGCTGACTTGTCAAGAGGCAGCAGCCGTCGGGGCAGGATTTGGTTGGTACAGTCTGTCGGCAATACTGATTGGTCAACTTTATAGTGTCGAACTGGCTTCTGTTGCTTTTCTGACTAATATTTTTCGGGAATTAATTACAATTATGATTCTTCCCTTAACGGCCAAGTACCGGGGCAGTGTGACCAGTATTGCTCCGGGGGGAGCAACTACAATGGATGTCACCTTACCGTTAATTAAAAATGCGGCCGGAGAGGAAGCAGTGATTCCTGCCTTGCTCAATGGGATGATTCTTTCCAGTCTGGTCCCGCTTCTGGTACCATTGCTCTTAAAATTATAAAAGAAATTATCAAAGCTGTCCTTTGCACAGGGCAGTTTTTTTTGGCATATTAGTTGCATATGGTATTAGTTGACTGAGCAGGAAAGGTAGGGGCAAGTAAATGTGAAGAAAAAATTAATTGAGCATATTATTGAGAAAAGGATTACCTCTTTAGCGATCATCGGTCTGGCTAAAAATGCCGGTAAAACGGTGACCTTTAACCAACTTATTAGTGAAGCCGACGATAAAGGACTCAAACTGGCCCTGCTCTCATATGGACGGGACGGGGAAGAGATCGATGCGGTCACCCGGCAGAAAAAACCCCGGATCTATATCCCTGCCTACCAGATTTTGGGAACAGCCGAAAAAGCCTACGACAGTAGTGAACTAGAGGGAGATTTGCTGGCTCATACCGGCCTGCATACCTTATTGGGAGAAGTCAATTTGTATCAGGTTGGTCCGGCCGGCGGATATATTGAATTGGTCGGTATTAATTCAGCCGCTAAATTACAACAGGTGAAAAGGCTGCTTCCACCAGATATTGATCTGGTGATGATCGATGGGGCGATTGACCGGCGGAGTTCGGCGATGCCTTCGTTGGTAGAAGGGATAATCCTGGCGACCGGTGCGGTAGTGGGTAATAGTGAACAACTGGTGATCAAAAGGACCCTTTCGGCAATTAATAAATTGACCCGACCGGCGGTTAAAGATCAAGTACTTTTAACCAAAGTTGATCAGCTTTGGCCGGAGCACAGTGTAGGATTGCTGGTGGAAAACGAGCAGTTATTGCCACTGCAAGCCAGGACTTCTCTAACCGGTATTGGGGAATTAAAGGAGATTTTATCGGAAATACGGCCGGCGAAAATTACCGCGATTATCCTCGGTGGTGCTTTGGTCGACACCTTTGCCGAAGAATTGATTTATTCGCTAAAAATTAAGAATTGTCAGTTGGTCGTGCGGGATGGCACCAGGATTTTTTTAAATAAAAGAAATCTTAATCTCCTGGTTAACAATAATATTGATCTAAAGGTGTTGGATTCGATTGAACTGCTGGCAGTGACGGTAAATCCTTACAGTCCCTATCAAGCGAGTCTGGACTCGGCAGTTATTGTGAAGCAACTGCGGGAGCACTTGCCCGATATCCCCGTTTATGATGTCTTAAGCACAGAATATGAGCACTAAAAAGGGGTGTTTTCTTTGTTGGAAAAACTAATCATTGACCAAATCAAAGTAGATAAATGTCGCCAGGAAGCCCGGAAGATTGCCGATGGGCTCCAGGTCGACATCGAACAAAATACTACTACGGCGGTTGAGAGGACTGTAGCTCGCCTTTTGGGGATCGATGGAGTTGATGAAGGGGGTATCCCGCTGCCCAACGTAGTGGTAGAGCAGGTGATGCTCAGTGCGGAGTTGAACCGAGGGATCGCCTACTGGTTGGGGAATGCTGTCTTGGTTACCGGTAAAACCCCGGCGGCGATCGCGGTTGCGGTCGGCGACGGCCAACTAGTTTTAAGTGAATTGCCGCTACATCCTTTGACCGAAGTGCAGGATGTGCTAACAACCATAGTCGGAGCGACAGTTAACCGGATTAAAGCGATTCGGGAGCAACGCGCGTGTTTACAAAAGAAATACCGACCCGGGCCACAACCCTGGCTTTATGTGATCGTGGCAACCGGTAATATTTATGAGGATGTAGTCCAGGCCAAGGCGGCGGCTCGTCAGGGGGCTGATGTTATTGCTGTGATCCGTAGTACGGCCCAGAGCCTGCTCGATTATGTCCCTTACGGGGCAACAACCGAGGGTTTTGGTGGAACTTATGCTACCCAGGAGAATTTTCGGATTATGCGCAAAGCCCTGGATGAGGTCGGTCAGGAGATTGGTCGTTATATTCAGCTGGTTAACTATGCCTCCGGCCTGGCTATGCCGGAGATTGCTGCACTCGGGGCACTGGAACGATTGGATATGATGCTAAATGATGCGATGTATGGGATCCTTTTCCGGGATATTAATATGAAACGGACCTTGATTGATCAATATTTCTCTCGGATGATTAATGCCTTTTCCGGGATAATTATCAATACCGGTGAAGATAACTACCTGACCACGGCCGATGCGGTGGAAGAAGCCCATAC
Organism: Halanaerobiales bacterium; assembly: GCA_022360715.1. GTDB lineage: Bacteria > Bacillota > Halanaerobiia > Halanaerobiales > DTU029 > JAKSCG01. The sequence goes on along the minus strand of JAKSCG010000139.1, from coordinate 13,651 downwards.
TGTCCTGGCTTCAGAGTTTATTAATGAAGAACTGGCCTATCGGTCCGGTTTGCCGCCAGAACAGCTCGGTCTAGGTCATGCCTTTGAAATTAATCCGGCTTTGGAAGACGGATTTTTAATGGAGATTGCCCAGGCCCAATTGATCAGACAGGTTTTTCCCGAGGCCGCGCTAAAGTATATGCCACCTACCAAATATATGTCCGGTAATATTTTTAAAGGACATCTGATGGATGGTATGTTCAACTTAGTTTCAATTATGACCGGTCAGAATATACAATTGTTGGGGATGTTGACCGAAGCAATTCACACCCCCTTTTTAAGTGATCGAGCCCTTAGTATTGAAAATGCCCGCTATATCTTTAATAATGCCCGGCACCTTCAGGAGGAGATCAGCTTTAAGCCGGGAGGCCGGATTCAGCGAAGGGCTGAGTTGGTTTTAAAAGAGACGGAAGAGATGTTGACCGAGATCGCCGGGAAGGGTTTGCTGCAAGCAATTGCTGAGGGAATGTTTGCCGATATATCCCGTTCGATAGAGGGGGGGAAGGGAGCGGATGGTGTGCTCAGCAAGAGTGAGAACTACTATAATCCCTTTATGGAAATATTTAGAGAGGAGCTGGGGGTTTGATGCAGGCGGATTTAACATCAATTAAACCATACGGGGATACCATCAATGACGGAATGCTCCAGCTCAGTTTTACCCTGCCGATGGAGTGTGGTGTTGCAGCCGGCGAGGCTGCCCGTAAACTGGTTGAACAAATGGGGATTGAAGAAGTGAATCTGGTTGAAATGAAAGGGATGGGTGAGGGCTATACCTTCTTTATCCTTTATGGTAAGTTGAAATTCTCAATTGATGCCAGCAAGATTAAGGTAACCCAGGTTGAGACGAAAACAATGACTTATTATCAAATCAATGATTTTATTAGAAAAAAAATTAGACGGAAGATAACTGTTGTCGGGGCCTGTACCGGTTCAGACGCTCATACGGTCGGTCTTGACGCGATTATGAATATGAAGGGTTATGCCGGGGAGTATGGCCTGGAACGTTACCCGGAGATAAATGTTTATAACCTGGGGAGTCAGGTCCCCAATGAACAATTAATCAGGAGAGCGGTGGAGTTGGATGCTGATGCGCTCCTGGTATCCCAGGTGGTGACCCAGAAGGAAGTCCATATTAAAAACCTGACGGAATTGGTTGAACTCCTGGAAGCAGAGGGATTAAGGGAAAGGTTTATCCTGATCGTCGGGGGACCCCGAATTACTCATCAGCTGGCCCTGGAGTTAGGCTATGATGCCGGCTTCGGGCCGGGGACTATTCCCCCCGATGTAGCCTCTTATATCGTTCAGACAATGACTAAAGCGGGAGTAACCTGGAATGGAGGTGATTAGATGGAGAAACTGATCATTACCGCAGCTATCTGTGGGGCCGAGGTCATGAAAAAAGATAATCCCAATCTCCCGGTAACACCGGAGGAATTGACCGCTGCAGCCCTTGCTGCCGAGCAGGCCGGTGCTTCAATTATCCACCTCCATGTTCGGGATCAGCAGGGTCAACCAACCCAGAGCAAGGAGGTTTTTGCCCGGGTGATCTCATTGATGCAGGAACAGGGGTTGCAGGCGATTATCCAACCGTCGACCGGGGGGGCAGCCGGAATGACGTGGCAGGAAAGGATTCAGCCGGTATATTTGCTGCCGGAGATGGCTACCCTTGATTGTGGAACAACTAATTTTGGTGATACGATCTTTGTCAATGATCTACCCTTGATGCGCAACTTTGCCCGGGAGATGCAGCGACTTGATATTTTACCGGAGTTGGAGTGTTTTGAGGTTGGTCACCTGTATAATGCCCTGCAATTAAGAAAAGAAGGTTTGCTCAATAAACACCTTCATTTTGATCTGGTCCTCGGTGTACCCGGGGCAATCAAGGCTTCCCTGAAAAACCTGCTTTTTATGGTGGAATTGCTGCCGGAAGGTGCTACCTGGACGGTAGCCGGTATTGGTAGGCACCAACTACCATTGGCTACTCATGCTATTTTACTGGGCGGACATGTTCGGGTCGGTTTTGAGGATAACATCTATTATCAAAAGGGGGAACTGGCCCAAAGCAATGCCCAGTTGGTGGAGCGGGTGGCAAAACTGGCCACCATCCTTGGCCGGGAGATTGCCTCACCGGCTGAAGCCAGAACAATACTTGGTCTCACAAGCAGTAAGGAAAAGAATAATAATTAAGAGGGTGTGAACAGATGAAAAAAGGTAATAAGTATGGCGTACATCGCGTAATTGAACCAAAAGGGGTTATGCCGCAACCGGCCTGGAAGATTGATCATAAAATGGAGATCTATGATAATGAAATTTTAATCGATGTACAGACTTTAAACATTGATTCGGCTAGTTTTACCCAGATTAAGGATGAGACTGGTGGTGATCAGACAAAGATTAAGGCCCGGATGCAGGAAATTGTGGCTGAAAGGGGAAAACACCATAATCCGGTTACCGGTTCCGGCGGGATGTTAATCGGGACGGTCGAACAAATTGGTCCGGCCCTCGCCGCTCGTGATTTAAAGGTGGGAGACCGAATCGCTACCCTGGTTTCATTATCACTTACCCCTTTGCGGATTGATCGGATCAAAGAGGTGCGGAAAGAGATCGACCAGGTTGATATTGAGGGTAAAGCAATTCTTTTTGAAAGCGGAATTTATGCCAAATTGCCGGATGATATGGAAGATACCCTGGCCCTGGCGGTGCTTGATGTTGCCGGAGCAGCTGCCCAGACCGCCCGGTTGGTTAAACCCGGTGATACCGTGCTGATCATTGGAGCCGGTGGGAAGTCAGGTTTGCTCTGTCTCCATGAAGCGAAAAAACGGGCCGGGGTGACCGGAAAAGTAATTGCGATGGGTCATAGTGATCGCAGTTGTCAACGGGCCCGGGAACTGGGCCTGGCTGATGTGGTCATCCAGGGGGATGCGACCAAACCGATTGAGGTCCTGGAGATGATCGAGGAGGTAACGGCCGGGGAATTAGTTGATCTGGTGATCAATAATGTTAATATACCCGATACGGAGATGGCTTCGATCCTGGCGACGAAAGATGGGGGCAAAATCTACTTTTTCAGCATGGCGACCAGTTTTACCAAGGCAGCACTGGGAGCCGAGGGTGTCGGTAAGGATGTTGAAATGATCGTCGGTAACGGGTATGCCCGGGGCCATGCCGATATTTCCCTGGAGATTTTACGGGAAAATGAACTATTAAGAGAGATCTTTACCAGGTTATATACTTAAAGAAAGGGGTGACTTTTTTGGTTAAGCAGCTGAATTTAACTAAGAGTGAGCAGGAATATGCCCGGGGAAAGAAATTAACCCCCGGTGCCGTTCTGGGTATTCGAAGACCATATAATTTTGTTGAAGGTGAATACCCCGTCTATTTTGAAGAAGGAAAAGGCAGTCGGATTATTGATCTGGATGGTAATGAATATATTGATTATTTATGTGCTTATGGTCCGATAATCCTGGGCTATCGGGAGGAAGAGGTCGATGAGGCCGTAATTAGGCAGATCAGGGAGCAAGGATTTTGTTTTTCCTTGACCCAATCAATCCAGAATCGGTTAGCCGAGGAATTGGTCGAGATCATTCCCTGTGCTGAAATGGTGGTCTTTTTAAAAACCGGTTCGGCCGCAGCCACATTGGGAGTCCGGCTGGCCCGGGGTTATACCGGTAGGACTAAATTAATCCGTTGTGGGTACCATGGTTGGCATGACTGGTGTGTTGAAGTTAAGGGAGGAATTCCCAAGAAACTATATGAGGATGTCTATGAATTTGAGTATAATGATTTAGCCGGTCTGGCCGAATTATTGGAAGAACACGGCGATGATACGGCGGCAATTATCATTACTCCAATTGGGCATCCGCTGGGTAATAAGATTGAAACCCCGGCCCCGGGATTTCTGGAAGGGGTAAAGGAATTAGCCGCTCAATACGGGAGTGTTTTAATCTTTGATGAGATCCGGACCGGGTTTAGAGTTGCGCTGGGTGGGGCTCAGGAATACTATCAAGTAATACCAGACCTGGCCCTTTATGGAAAAGCGATGGCTAACGGTTACCCGGTAGCAGCGGTCACCGGGAAAGCTGAGATCATGAAAGAGGCAGAGCGGAATGTTTTTGTCTCCTCAACTTATTTTCCCAATAGTATTCCTTTTGCCGCTGCCCTCAAAACGATCGAGATCATCCGCAAGCAAAATGTGTTGGCCGATATCTGGGAAAAGGGTGAGAAGTTTATGCAAGACTTAATCGATCTTACCGTAAAATATGATGTCGGGGCAGAAGTATCGGGGATCGCACCGATGCCTTATATTACTTTTAAACGGGATCAAAAGAAAGAATATAAGGAGAAGCGCACCGATTTCTATACCCAGCTGATCAGACGTCGGGTATTTATGCAACCGTACCACCACGGGTATATCTGTTATCGGCATACTGAAGCAGACCTGGCTTACACCATCAACGCAATTAAAGAGAGTCTGGCCTATCTGGCTGAGAAATATAATTAAAGAACAACAGATTTTTAAAGGGGCTGTCTCATCATGGGATCGCCCCTCTTGACTTAACACAAAATTTTTGATATACTAAAAATAATCTAAATTTGAAACGTTTAAAAGAGAGGGAAAATATGGGAGTTACCTTGAAAGATGTGGCTGAGAAAGCCGGGGTTTCGATCGGAACTGCTTCAATGGCTTTAAATAATAGTGATAAAGTCAATATAGAGACCTATAAAAAGGTGATTTCTGTTGCCAGGAAATTGCACTATGTTCCTAATGCCCGGGCTCGGGCTCTGGTTAAACAATCAACCAATATTATCGGGCTAGTAGTTCCCCAAATTATTAATCCTTTTTTTGCTGAACTGGCCCAGGCAGTCAAAGATAGTGCCAGAAAAAAGGGCTATAATTTAATTTTATGTAGCACTGACGGAAAGGCAGATGAAGAAGCCCGTTATATCGAGTTTTTTAAAAGTGGAATGGTCGACGGGGCTATTTTTGCTTCCCAGGAGAGCTTGACTAATCAAAATAAAATAATACTGGAAGAATTGATCGCTAACTATATCCCGGTCGTAAATATTAATTCACAGGAATTTGGCAGTGATTTAGTCCCGGTGATTAAAATTGACCTGGAAAAGACCAGTTATCTGGCAACCAGATATTTAATTGAACTCGGCCATCAAAGGATTGGCTTTGGTAGTCATAGTCTGAAAAGGTTTGAGGGGTATAAAAGGGCCCTTAGCGAATTCGACCTTTATAACCCAGAGTTTGTCTATTTTCCGATGCAAGATTTTGACGAAGATATTTATGCGATAGTAGCAAGCTTAATGGAGGTAAAAGTAAGACCGACTGCTTTTGTTTGCTATAATGATAATAGTGCAATCAAAATGATCCAGCTCCTGGTCGAAAAAGGGATCAGGATTCCGGAAGACATTTCGATTTGTGGAACCGACAATATTCTACTATCCCGTTACTATAATCCTTCCTTGACTACGATTAATATCCCAAAGGAGGCAATGGGTCAGAAAGCAATCGAAATCCTGGTCAGGATTATTGCCGGGGAAAGGGTGGCGAAGAGTGAACTGGATATAACTTATCCGATCGAACTGCTCAAACGGAAATCAACTACTACTTATCAAGGGTAAATACTAGCGAAAAGATAAAAATAAACTAGCTTTATTAGCTGATTTGAAACGCTTCAAATAGAATTGGTTTCGGAAATGACTTGTGATCACAACAAAAGCGAGGAGGGGATAATTATAAAAAAATTATAAGGTTTTAGCTAAAAGAACGAGAAAAAGATTTTGATTAATTATTATTAAGGAGGAAGATTAAATGAAAAAGGGTTTAACTTTATTATTAATTTTTGTGGTCGTATTTTTGGGATTTTCACCGGTAACGGCTGAGGCTGAGCAAGAAGTAACAATTACCGTCTGGTGTTGGGACCCATCGTTTAATATTTATGCGATGGAAGAGGCGGCCAAGATTTATGCTGAGATTGCCCCACATGTTACAATTGATGTGATTGAAGAATCAGATGTAGAAATAAAGCTGACCACAATGGTCAATGCCGGTCAAACTGATGCCTTACCTGACATATTGCTGATGCAGGATAATTCTCTCCATAAAAATATTATTAGCTATCCCGATACATTTTTTGATTTAACAGATTCGGGAATTGATTTTGCACAATTTGCTGATTACAAGGTAGCCCTTTCTGTTGTCAATGGTCGAAACTATGCTGTACCCTTTGATAACGGGACTGCCATTAATGCAATCAGGACTGATGTTTTGCAGCAAGCTGGCTATACCCTGGCTGATTTTACCGATATTACCTGGTCTGAGTATCTAAAAATCGGAAAAGATGTCCTCGACAAAACCGGAAAGCCATTACTATCGGCCATAGCTGAAAGCCCGGGTTTATTAATGACAATGCTACAAAGTGCCGGCACCTGGATGTTCGATCCCAATGGTGAAGTATATATCGCCGAAAACGCGGTCTTAAAAGAAATAGTTGAAGTTTATATTGAACTGGTTAAAAGCGGTGTCTTGGTTCAAGTAAATGAATGGGATCAATATATAAGCTCGTTTAATCGGGGTACAGTTGCTGGTACAATTAACGGTTGCTGGATTATCGGTTCGATCGTCCAACAAACCGACCAGAAGGGTAAGTGGGGGATTACAAATATACCAAAGCTTGACCGGGCCCCCAATGCTACTAACTATAGTAATCAGGGCGGTTCCAGCTGGATGGTCTTGGCCAGCTCAGCTCACCCCGAGGTGGCAACCGATTTTCTGGCCCATACTTTTGCCGGGAGTGTAAAACTATACGAGACAATACTGCCTTCATCAGGTGCTCTTGCTACTTATTTACCGGCCGGAGATAGTGCTGTATATAATCAACCCCATGAATTTTTTGGTGGACAGGCAATTTACGCCGATATTACAGCTTTTGCCGCCAAAGTACCACAGGTAAGTTATGGACTTTATAACTATGAAGCAAGGGATGCTCTTGGAAATGCAATCACCCAGATTATGGCTGGAGCTGATATTGATGCTGCCTTACGGGAAGCAGAAGAAAGTGTTAAATTTTTGATGTGGTAATCCAGGAAAACTGATCATTAAGCAAGCAATTAACAAAATAGGTGCTGCAAAACTGATCTATAATAGCACTCTAATCGCTTGATCTTTTAGTTTTACAGCACCTTTAATCTTTTTCGAGGAGTAAAGAGGAGGGAGGATAATGCTAAAAGTGCTCAAATTAAAAAGAAAACAAAATATAATTGGTTGGGGTTTTATCTTACCGGCAACTATTTTGATCTTTATCTTCTATTTTTATCCGATCATCAGGGCTTTACTGATCTCATTTCAAAGCGGTGTGGGTATTAATTTGAGCTATGCCGGCTTAATCAATTATCGGAGATTATTTGTCGATAGCTTATTTAAGGGCTCACTTTCCAATGTGTTTATTTTTTTGATCCTCCAGGTCCCGCTTATGCTTTTCCTGGCTTTAATCATAGCAAGTTTATTAAATGATCATAAATTAAAATTCCGGGGGTTTTTCCGCATAGCAATTTTCTTGCCATGTGCTACCTCACTGGTTGCCTATGCCTTAATTTTTCGTTCAATCTTTGCCCTGGACGGTTTTGCCAATATCCTTTTAATGAACTTGAATTTAATTAGCAGTCCGATTAACTGGATTGGGCAGCCGTGGACAGCCCGAATTCTAATTGTACTCGCCCTTACCTGGCGATGGACCGGGTATAATATGATTTTTTATCTGGCTGGTTTACAGAATATCAATCCAACGATTTATGAGGCGGCCAAAATTGATGGTGCTAATGCTTGGACACGTTTTACCAAAATCACGATTCCGCTCTTAAAGCCGATTATCCTCTTAACGACAATTATGTCGACAAATGGTACTTTACAGATTTTTGATGAAACCCAAATTCTGACAAATGGCGGTCCGGCCAATGCCACCCTGTCCCTGTCCCAATATATATACCGGTTGTCCTTTGAATATTCGCCTCGCTTTGGGTATGCAGCGGCAATCTCCTATGTGATCTTTCTTTTAGTTGCTATTTTGGCATTTATCCAAATGAAAGTAGGTGACCGTAGATGAGCAGAATCATTAGGGCAACTAAATACTTATTTCTGTCTGTGATCGCATTTTTATCCTTATTTCCGTTTTTTTGGATGCTGAATTCGGCGACCAATAGCAGTGTCGATATACTTACCGGCACATTACTGCCCGGCAACCATCTTGGGGAAAACTATCAAACTTTGTTAGCTAACACCAACCTAATCCAGGCGCTCTGGAATTCTTTTCGGAATGCGGTGGTTGCTACCATTGCCAGTCTGATCGTGTGCTCAATTGCCGGATATGGGTTTGAGATCTACCACGATCGGGTCAAAGATCGTTTAATGGTTATTTTGCTGCTTTCGATGATGGTCCCTTTTGCGGTGATTATGATTCCTTTATTTATGATGATTGGGAAAGCAAATTTAATGAATACAACTACCGCCTTTATTTTGCCGACAATATCGACAGCCTTTTTAATTTTTTTGTTTCGACAAAGTACCAGGGGTTTTCCCAGTGAGATTATTGAGGCGGCACGAATCGAGGGCATGGGGGAATTAGGTATATTTATTAAAATGTATATGCCGATTATGCGGTCGACTTATGCTGCCGCAGCGGTTATAACCTTCATGAGTGCCTGGAACAGTTACTTATGGCCCTTAATTATTATGCAGAAAGAAGCAAGTAAGACAATGCCCCTCTTGATCGCTAATTTAATATCCGGATATGTGATTGATTACGGTGTTTTAATGCTGGCGGTTACCATTAGTATCTTACCGACAGTGATCATTTTCTTGATCTTACAGAAAAACTTTGCTGAGGGTATTATCACCTCAATCAAGTAGTTGAATAAAAGATTAAAAAAACTACCTACTATAAGCAAAATGGAGTTTTTTTAAAAACAGAGGAGGTCAAAAATAATGTCTAGAGAAGTTTTGAAACTGAATACAGATTGGTTTTTTCTAGCCGATGACCAACCAGAGGCCAAAGAAGTATCTTTTAGTAATGAGGCCCTGGAAAGAGTTAATCTGCCCCATACCAACAAAATACTACCCCATCACTATTTTAATGAAAAGGATTATCAGTTTGTCTCCTGGTACCGTCGCCCTTTTTATATCGATCAAGCTAAGCAGGGGAAAAGATTAATCGTAGAATTTGACGGTGTGATGAGTGGGACCGAGGTTTACCTCAACGGAGAAAGAATAGGTGAGCATAAAGGGGGTTATACCGGTTTTTCCTTTGACCTGACTGATTATATAAAATTGGGCCAACAAAATATTTTAGCAGTTAGAGTCGATTCAACCCGCCGAACCGATATACCACCGGAAGGGAATGTTGTTGATTATCTGCTGTTTGGCGGCATCTACCGTGAGGTCAGACTTGTGGTGGTAGAGCAATTATCGATCAACTGGAGTTATTATCAGATTCAGCAAGCCCAAACCGCCGAGGGGGTAATTCTGCCACAATTTGAGCTTGTTAATAGCTATGCGGAAACCAAAGAGGTTAGACTAGAAGTTTCGCTCCTGGATCAGGATCATAAGCAAGTGGGAACAAGTGAGCAGACTTTGTCACTTCCACCGGGCAGTAAGACTGCAACTTTAGAGGAGATCAAGGTTAAGCAGCCCCGCCTGTGGGATCTCGTTAATCCTTACTTATATACCGCCATTGCCAAGATTTATGAGCAGAATTCATTGCTAGACCAAGTTGAAACAAAGATCGGGATCCGTAGTGTCGAGTTTAAAAGTGATGGTAAGTTCTATTTAAACGACCATCCGTTAAAACTGCGTGGTCTCAATCGACATCAGATGTTTCCTTATCTGGGAAATGCCATGCCGGCTCGCGGGCAGAGAAAAGATGCGGAAATTTTAAAATATGAACTGGGCTTAAACTTTGTCCGTTCTTCCCACTATCCCGCTGACCCCTCCTTCCTTGATCGCTGTGATGAAATCGGGTTACTGGTTTTTGAGGAAATCCCGGGTTGGCAACACATTGGTGATCAAAAGTGGCAGGATCTTGCCAAATTAAATCTGCGAGAGATGATCATTCGCGATCGTAATCATTGCAGTATCTTCCTCTGGGGGGTCAGAATCAACGAATCAGCGGATGACGATCAATTCTATCTGGAAACTAATCGAATTGCCCGTCAACTGGATCAAAGCCGGCCGACCGGGGGGGTTCGTGTTTTCCGGGAAAGTAAGTTTCTGGAGGATGTTTTTACCTATAATGATTTTGAATATAATCTTACCGGTAAGGTCAAATTACCGAACCATCGCCCTTATATGATTACCGAATATATGGGCCATATGTATCCGACCAAATCTTATGATAGTATCGAACGCTTGATTAATCATGCCCTCAAACATGCTATGATCCAGGATAAACAGCATGGTATTCCGGATATGGCCGGGGCTTCCGGTTGGTGTGCCTTTGATTATAATACCCACCGGGAATTTGGTTCCGGAGACAGGGTCTGCTATCATGGTGTCTGTGATATGTTCCGCTTACCTAAATTTGCCGGTTATTTTTATAAAAGCCAGCAAAGCCCGGCCATAACTCCGGTTGTCTTTATTGCCAGACAGATGGTCCCGTCTTTTTTTGAAGATTATGGGGATGAAATAGTTGTTTTTAGTAACTGTGAAGAAGTGGCATTGTATGTTGGTGAGCAGCATTTAGCTACAGTTCAGCCCAATTACGTCGACTTTCCCAGTCTACCGCATCCGCCCTTCCTCTTTAAAGAACGGCAATGGCGCGAATGGAATCCCAAGGATATAACCAGTATGAAAGCAGTTGGGAAAATCAAGGGTAAAAAAGTGGTCGAACATATCATTTACCCCTTTGGTCAACCGCAAAGGGTCGAATTAACGGCTGATTATCAGCAGTTGATTGCTGACGGTAGTGATTGTACCAGGGTCGTAGTTGAATTAAAGGATCAAAATGGGCAGACCCTCCATCTGGCCCATCATCCCGTCTCTTTTGAGTTGTTAGGACCGGCCCGCTTAATCGGGGAGAACCCTTTTAGCTTAGAAGCAGGTCGGGGGGCAGTTTTTGTCCAAACAGGCCGTGAACATGGTAGGATTGTTTTAAAAGCCTCAGTTGCCGATTTACCAACAGCTGAAATCCGTCTTGAGTCCAAACCAATGCAGGAAAAGATAGTCCCGTTAAGAAAAGAGGAATAACATAATAGTGCTTGGAAGTATATCACCTTAGGGTGATATACTTCCAAGCACTTAAACAAAAGAACACCCTTATATCCAGGAAGAAAACATTGAGGTGAGATGGAGAAGATGCTGGAGCGGGTAGAAAAAGTTAATAGCGAAGGAGCATGACCAGTCACAGGGAACTGTGACTTATTTATTATTCAGTAATAAAATAAATGAATACCAAAAAAAGCAGGAACTTTAGGATAATAACTAGAAATATTGAAAAAATGGAAAGATCCAGCACGATGATAACCCAAGATTGGGTGACGACTGGTATGGAATGAAAAAAAGAACCAAGGGGCCCTTAAATATAAAAGTTTATTTGACAATACGACTAATGGGTTAGGAGGATGTATATGAAAAAAATGCTTGAACAAAGGGTCTATACCGATGTAGAGTTTGGTGTTAACTATGTAACTCATCTTTATACTCTGGCCGGGGCTGGTTTTTGCGAGATTTAGTTTACACCCTGAATACGTTCAGAGAGCCTGAATCAACGGCTCCAGCCTAATCTTATTGGTAAATGGGAGACTATACTGGATGCAAATTTGAACCTGAACGTTAATTATCTAACAGGACAATTCCGGCTATATCCTTTCGGTCCTCTGCCCAAGTCCTGATTGGATGGGGGATTAAACTAAGAGAAAGTCTGAAATTTTAGCTAGATGGAGCCTTAACTGCAAGTGACCCTAAATAGTTGCAAGTACGATATCCCGAAATGCTCCGCAAATAACGTACAAAAATAACCAAAAGTGTCACAAGGATTATGTATTTAAAATTTTGAAAAAATTTGAAGGAAGTTTAACTAAATAGACAAATAATAATAATGTATCAGTTCCATACTCTACGGCCCTTTTGCAACACATCTACTGGAAGAAAGAACAGATCTCAGATATATACAGGAGTTGCTTGGCATAAAAATTCTAAAACTACAGAAATATATACTAAGTAAAAAGAATTTAAAAAAATTAAAAGCCTACTTGATAATTTGATTTAAACTATAGAAAAATATTTACGAAATACTTCGTATAATATACCAAATAACAATATTATCTGAAATACTTCAGATTATTTCTTGAAGAACATATGTTGTCGAAGTAATTCGCATAAAAAATGTTATGTGAAATAGGGGCAAAGAGAGTTTTAAATAATTAGTTGGGGGAATTTTTATTATGAGCATGAACTGGTATGATATGATTGCTAAAAGAAATGGTGGCTATATAAGTAATGCTATCTATACAGTTGAAGGAGAATCTGGTGAAGAAGAATTTGAAAAAAGATTAATTGAGATGTTACCAAAATACGAATCTGTATTAGACGCAGGCTGTGGACATGGAGAATTTACTTTAAAGATGGCCCAATATGCAAAGAAGATTATTGGATTTGATAATTCTAAGGAGTTACTAAAAATAGCTAAGTCATCGTTAGATGAAGCAGATGATATTGATAATGTTGAGTTTATTTATGCCTATACAAAACATGAAAATGGACTTCCTTTTGAAGATGACCAGTTTGATTTGATATATAATAGAAGAGGGCCTACCTCAATATATAACCATATTAGAATACTTCGTTCAGGAGGAACAATATTCAGTATCCATCCAGCTTGCTTAGAAAAAACAAAAGAAAGAATAATTAATGGTGGTTTTGTTGATATAAAAATAGAAATATTTGATAAAGCTTATATTTATTATCCGAATGAGATTGAATATGCTAAAGCTCTATCGGCTACACCTGGAAACCTAGATTATACATTAAAAGAAAATAAAGATGAACTTAAAAAGATGATAAAAGGGAATACAATTGATGGTAGGATTGGCGGACAATTATGGAGATATTTAGTTACTGCTAGAAAACCTTAAAAAACTAATAGTTTAGTCTAGGTTTTTGGGGACCCCTACTACACATAACATGAGATTTAAGGTTCCGCTGCCGCTGCACCCAAATTCGTTCGGCAAGGGCAGTCTCCCTAAGCCTCATGAACTTCTTAAATCTCTGGTACGTTATGTGAAATATACTGCAGTTGGTTTAATATGTTGTGGATCTGTAGAAAATGCAGGTACCTCCTACTTTTTCGACATAGAGTTAGGCATAAAAGACATTAAGGAAAAAATTATATTTGGACATAACTCTTTCAGACTTAACCCAAATTTATTTCAATGGTTTTAAATAACAAAGGAGTTAAATTATGTTTAAATTGTGATTATAAAAGAAAAAATTAAGGGAGAAACATCAAATGGAAAAAATAATTAGTAAAACAGAAATTAATAAATATCTGGAAGACATCAAAAATAAAGTAGTTCCTGAAGTTTCTCCTGATAAAATATATCTGTTTGGTTCATA
>JAKSCG010000224.1 GCA_022360715.1 Halanaerobiales bacterium | reverse complement strand
TTTAATAACAAAATCCTGCATATACTTATAAATTATCTAAGAAAATAATGCAATAGCTTAATAACCTACATTTTTATTCCTGGAGTTAGAGATTTAAAGGCAATTATATTACCATTAAAAGATAAATTATCCAATTGACTCTGTAAAAAATCCTACTCTATATTTTTTGACGTGTCAAGTCTAAAGGATTTATTCCTATAATTTTAAATTATTAAAATAATCAGATAACTATAAGCTTATCTTTTACCCGGAGAGAGGAAATGAGATGAGCAAAAAACTTTGGGATGAGAAGTAGTTTTTCATTTCAGGAAATTAAGCATGCCGTCCAATTTTTTACCACAAGGGGGATTATATATTTTTCGTAATTTTTGCTGTAATTCCATTCTACCCATTTGAGTCCAGTGGGGGGTATAGAAAACAGAAACCGCAAAATAACCGGGACAGTTTTTTTGCCAGCACTTCATTCTTTCATGTGATTCAATCCTGGATCGCAATTGAGCTGCTTCACCAAGATCAATCAATTGGTATTCATTTTTATGATAACAATGAATAGCATAAATGCCGGGTTTATCTTCAATTTTTGTGGTTGAGGTGTAAGGTCCTTCAAATCGATAGTTGCCGATTAAAATACTCATTAAACCACCTGTTTAATTTTTTACCCCTATTTTGGCAGAGGGTTTATTAATATATTCAAGATAAAACTAAAATATCCTTTAATCAAAAAGTCTAGCAGGAATATAAAATAGTTTGCTGAAATATATAAATAAGGGGTGTACTCCCAGAAAAAAAGTTAAAGATAGAGAGGGGTTTTAATATTATGATAAAAACGGACCATCTTGTTAAGCAGACCGTTTTATTTTTTATATTATTAGTCTTGATCAGTGGCTTTGCTCAGGCTGATGATTCAGTTGACTTCTTTACCCTTTGCAAGAACGGCACAGTCGAAGAAATAGCCAGTGCGATAGCAAGCGGGGCTGACCCGAATCAAAGTAATTCCAAAGGCCAAACCCCCTTAATGCTGGCAGCAGGATATAATGATGATCCTGATGTAGTTTTTTACCTAATCAGGGCTGGGGCAAGGGTTAACTCTCAGGATTATCAAGGATGGACTGCTTTATTTTATGCAATTCGCTATAACAATAATATTCGAGTATTAGAAACCTTAACCTTTTTAGGAACTAATATTAATGTAATTAATGATAGCGGGGATAGTCCCATCTTGTTTGCTTTGAAATATGACCGGAAAGAAGCTGTTGAGTTATTGATCGATAGTGGGGCCAATATTAATATCAAAAATAAATCGGGATTAACACCTTTGCTGATTGTGGCCCGTGATGGTTGTGATATAAGGCTTTGTAAAGAATTGATTAGAGCAGGGGCCAATGTTAATGCTAGTGATAATAATGGTTGGAGTACTTTAATGTATGCCGTAAAGGAAAATCAAAAAGGATTAATTAATACTTTAATCAATGCCGGAGCCAATATTGAGGGGAGAAATAAACAGGGCCAAACTCCCTTAATGATCGCCGTCAGTTATGAGGCAAACCAGTTTATCATTAACCGGCTACTCCAGTCGGGGGCTAATATTAATCAACGGGATTACCAAGGATTAACCCCATTAATTTATGCCGCTAAAGATAATAAAAACCCTGAAGTGATCACGATGTTATTAGAAAAAGGTGCCTATATTAATGCCCAAGATGAGCTGGGAGTCAATGCCCTGGGTTATGCAGTTAAAGGGCAGAATAATATCCAGGTACTAAAAAGGCTAATGTATAACGGGGTTAAGATCGACCAGCGGAGTATAGAAGGTGTAACTCCTTTGATGATGGCCTGTCGTTATTACGATAGTTATGAAGTAATCAAGGTGCTAATTGAAGCCGGGGCTAATGTTAATCAGCGGGATACATATAAAGGAATGACTCCCTTGATGTACGCAGCAATCTATTCAAGTAAGCCGGATATAATTTTCCTCTTATTGAATCATGGGGCCAATCCGATTGCCCGAGATAATTTTGCTAAAAAGGTAGTGGATTATCTGGAAGGTAATAAAGAATTGTGGGATACTAAGGCTTACTGGCATCTCAATTATCTGGAACCTGATAAAAGGTATAAAGAGCTGGCTGATACAAAATCCTTGACCAAGACAGGCGTGCTGGCAGCCCTGATTCCTTCCGCCGGACATATCTATAGTGGCAGTTGGTGGCCGAAAGGGACTTTGTTCCTGATTGGGGAAACGGGTTTTTTAATTGCTGCCCTGAATCAGGAAGATAATCAAACCAGAAATAATCTATTAGCTGTATTTGCCGCTTTGAAAATATGGGAAGTATTTGATGCTATCGGTGAGACTGAAAAATACAACGAGCAGATGCAAGAATACAACCAAAAGGTAGAGCAATTCAACAGGAATTTAGAAGCCGGTAATTGAATATTTATTAGAAATAAGGGCTGTCTCATCATGAGACAGCCCCAACTTATTCCAGTTTTAAATGGGTTGTTTTTTCTATTTCTTTTTCCAGTTTCGGCACTCTAATTTCCAGAACACCATTTTTGTTTTCAGCCTGTGCTTTTTTATGGTCAACACTGACCGGTAGGCTAATATTACGGTTAAATGACCCATACCTTCGTTCTGTGCGGTGATAATTCTCTTCGGAAATATCCCGGTTTTTTTCGATGTGGCCACGGAGATTGATATAGTTTTCCGAAACATTGATCTCTATGTTTTTGGGATCAATTCCCGGTATATCTGCTTGCACAATAATCTGACCATTTTCCTCGAACAAATCAATGGAAGGCCGTAAACCTAGAAAATTCTCATAAGGTATGGTTTCAAAAAATCGGTTGATTTGTTCTCTCAGACCTTTATAATCTTTAAAAGGATCCCAATTTGTTAAATGATTGATAATACCACCTCCTAGTAAATAAAATTTCCAGGATTAAGGTGGTTTATACATGGCTTTAACTATTGACTTTTTTTGGTAGTTTAAGATTAAAGGAGAGGACCCCCTCTTTATGATCAAGAGTAGGTTCGATCCGACCATTGATTTTATTCATTATTTCATAAATGATCGATAATCCCAGTCCCCGTTCGTTGCCTTTACTACTCTGGCCCCGGTTTAATAGTTTTTCGATTCCTTCGGAAAATATATCTTCATCTTCAACCGGATTAGCGACATTAATCAGGTATACTTCATCCAGCTCTTTAATCGTTAATTCGACATATTTTTCTATGTTCGGTTTATCCTTTAAATATTCAATCGCATTATCAATTAGGTTTCCGATCACCCGACAAATTGATGAATCATTCAACGGTAAGCGGTTTAGCTGGTTTAAAATATTTATTTTTAAACTAATATTCGCTTTGTTGGCAAGGGTATCTTTATAGATCAAAAGACCATCGAGAGCTGATATACCGGTTTTTTTTATTTTCTTTAGCTCTTTCAGGTCTTCGGTAATATTTCTCATATAATTCAGTGCTTGCTCATATTTACTCATTTGAATAAGGGTCATCAAAAGTTGCAGATGCTGTTTAAAATCATGGTGTTGATTCTCCAGGGCCATATTAATCCGGGATAGGCCGGCGTATTGGTTTCTTACCTCACTTATTGTTGTCTTACCTTCAAGGAATTTAAGGCTAATCATAAGTAAGTGCAGTGGGATATAAAAAGCTGAAATTGATGCAAGGATTAAGGCATTTAACTCAGTTGTCTTTCCACTGGAGAGATACTGATAGGACAGGTAATACAAGCACAGGGTGCCGATTGTGGAAATAATGATCATATTAAAAAGCATTAATCCGTTCCTTTTTTCTCCTAACTGGGTAAAAGACTCTTTTTTTAAAAAAAAGTCTTGACGGTCAATAATTTTAATAATAATTAAAAACAGCAACATAAATGGGATAATGAGTGAAAGGGTTCCTGTTAGCGATGAAAATAATTGAAAAAAACCGGCCTCGCCAAATATAATATCTCTAAGTGGGATAATCATATTGAAGGCAAAGAGATAAAAGCCGGAGGAGATAAGTGATAATAAAATAGATTCGAATATTCTGATTTTAAACAATTGTTTTATTAGAATTATTGCCAGGAACAATGTGAATAATAATTCATATGGAGGCGAAACAAATCTTTTTATAATTGAAATCATTGGAGCGTGTAGAATCGTCAGTAATATAATTTTTTTATTATTAATGTTAAGGCGGAGTAGTCTGATAGTTGAGTATAATACCAAAAATTCGGCCAGCAAATAAAAAATCAAAAAATAGACCAACAATTCCTATACACATCCCTTCTATAATTTTTTTTATACACAAGTTCATAAAATTTTCACTATAACTATTCGACAAAATATGTTGAAATCCTCCTTAAAAATGAAAAAATAAACCTTAATTATAGAAATTTATTTTTCGATAAGTTCCACTTAAAGCTAGACTAACATTACTTGACAATAACTCCAAAAAGGTATATCATAATTAAAAAAGAAATACTTTGAAACTTCTTAAAAAATACTGGATAATAAATAAGGGTCGCCCGGGAGTTGTCGGTTAAATATAAGGAAAAAATCTTCTTTCGTCCTTAAGGGTGAGGGGGGATTTTTATATTTTTGTTTCTATTATAGAAAACATGATGGTTATTAACGCTATTATTTTAGTGTAGGAGGTTAATGCAGAATGATCAATCTACCAAAAACATATGATCCGGAAAAAACAGAAGAAAAGTGGTATCAATACTGGGAAGAAAAGGGTTTTTTCCAGGCCGGTTTTGATCCGGCGGCGAAATCCTTCAGTATTGTGATGCCACCACCGAATATAACCGGACAACTTCACCTGGGTCATGCTCTCGATAATACCTTACAGGATATTTTAACCAGATGGAAAAGGATGCAGGGGTATAATACCCTTTGGCTTCCCGGCACAGACCATGCCAGCATCGCTACGGAAGTTAAAGTAGTTGAAAGGTTACGGGAAAGAGGTCAAGAAAAAGATGACCTCGGTCGGGAAGGCTTTTTACAGGAAGCCTGGGCCTGGAAAAAGGAATACGGAGGACATATCACCAAACAATTAAGAAAGCTGGGTTCCTCCTGCGACTGGTCACGGGAGAGGTTTACCATGGATGAAGGTTGTTCGCGGGCGGTCCGGGAGGTTTTTGTCCGACTTTATGAAAAGGGATTAATTTACCGGGATAATTACATTGTCAACTGGTGTCCGGACTGTCATACAACACTGTCTGATATTGAGGTTGATCACCAGGAAGAGGACAGTAAACTTTATCATTTGAAATACCAATTAAGGGATGGTAGTGGCTTTATTGTGGTCGCCACTACCCGTCCGGAAACCATGCTCGGTGATACGGCGGTTGCTGTTAATCCTGAAGATGACCGGTATAGAGATTTAATTGGCTCGAGCGTAATTTTACCGCTGTTAAACCGGGAGATCCCGCTTATTGCCGATCAATTTGTCGACCGGGAATTCGGGACAGGTATGGTTAAAGTCACTCCGGCCCATGACCCCAATGATTTCGAGATCGGACAAAGACACGGTCTGGAGGTAATCAAAGTTATCGATGAGGACGCCAGAATGACCGATGCTGCCGGGAAGTTTGCCGGACTGGACCGCTATCAATGCCGGGAACAAGTTGTTGCCGAGTTGAAAGAACAGGGTTTATTGGAAAGAATTGAGGATTACGGTCATGCTGTCGGACAGTGTTATCGTTGTGATACAGTGATTGAACCACTCGTTTCCCAACAATGGTTTGTTAAGATGGAGCCGCTGGCTAAACCGGCTATTCAAGCAGTTAAAGCAGGAAGGGTCAGGTTTGTTCCCGAACGCTTTGCCAAGGTTTACCTGAACTGGATGGAGAATATACAGAACTGGTGTATTTCCCGTCAATTATGGTGGGGTCACCGTATCCCGGCCTGGTATTGTCAGGATTGTGGTGAGATTATTGTCAGCCGGGCGGAGAGGGTAGAGCAATGTCCTGCTTGTGGTAGTTGTAAGCTTAAACAGGATGAGGATGTGCTGGACACCTGGTTTAGTTCTGGTCTCTGGCCTTTTTCTACGATGGGTTGGCCGACAGAAACGGCCGAGCTGGATTATTTTTATCCGACCGATGTATTGGTCACCGGCCAGGATATTATCTTCTTCTGGGTTGCAAGAATGATCTTTCTGGCCCTGGAATTCATGGAAGAGGTCCCTTTCCGGGATGTCTATATCCATGGTCTGATCAGGGATGCCCAGGGACGAAAAATGAGTAAATCTTTGGGGAACGGGATTGATCCGTTGGAGGTAATTGAGCAATACGGGGCAGATGCCCTTCGCTTTGCTTTGATTACCGGGAATACTCCCGGTAATGATATGCGGATTCGGGAAGAAAAATTGGAAGCCAGTCGGAATTTTGCCAACAAAATCTGGAATGCCTCCCGCTTTATTTTAATGAATATAAGCGGGCTGGATTTCACTAGTATTAAACGACAGGACCTGAACTATACCCTGGCTGATCGCTGGATGATCAGCCGTTTAAACCGGGTTATCGGGAGCGTAGACCAAGCGTTGACTATTTATAATTTTGGTGAGGCAAGTAAGGTCCTTTATGACTTTATCTGGAGTGAATTTTGTGATTGGTATATTGAGTTGATTAAGCCTCGTCTATATCAGGATCAAGACCGCCAGGCCAAGCAGACCGCTCAGTATGTCGGGGCTGTCGTACTGGAAAGTATTCTCAGGTTATTACACCCGGTAATGCCGGCGCTAACCGAAGAGATCTGGCAGCAATTAAGCATCGGTAGTGGTGAGAGTCTCATGATTGCCTCCTGGCCCCGGGTCGATGATGAAGTGATCGCTGAAGAGAGCGAAGCCAGGATGAATACAATTATGGGGGTAATTAAAGCGATCCGCAATCTAAGAAATGAAATGAAAGTTAATCCCGGTAAAAGGATCAAGGCGATCTTACATGCACCCGCCGAGCAGCTGACGATCCTGGAAGAGGGTTACAACTATATCAAGGATTTGGCCCGACTAAAGGAATTAGTTTTAGCCGGGAGCGGTGCGGTGAAAAATAAAGCAGAAAAAAGCTCTACTGCCGTTGTCAGTGGGATCGAAGTTATTTTACCGCTGGCCGAGATGGTCGATTTGGAAAAAGAGATTGAACGGTTGGAGAAGGAATTGGGTACTACTGAGTTTGAGATTAAGCGGGCGGAAAGCAAGCTGGCCAATCAAGGCTTTGTCAGTAAAGCCCCGGTTCAGATGGTGGAAAGGGAAAGGGCGAAATTGCAGGAATACAGGGAGAAAAAAGAAAAGCTCCAGAGACGTCTGTTGGACTTAAAATAAATATACCGCATTCCAAGCAGGGGGTATTTTAATGAAGTGTCAGCTTACAGTCCACTACCGGAATTCAGTTAAATTTATTGAAGCTAAAAGTGGGGATAACTTGCTGGGCTTATTAAGGGAACACAATATCGACCTAACTACACCCTGTGGGGGAGGGGGCCGGTGCGGCAAATGTAAGGTCAAGTTGTTGAAGCAAGGAGGTTGCTCCGAACAAGAAATGACTAGTCTGGAAAGAGAAGTATTGAGTCCGGCGGAAAAAAAATCCGGGATCAGGTTGGCCTGCCGGACAGTGGTATCCGGTGATCTGACCATAGTATTGGAAGACAAGACCAAAATTGCGGTATTAACTAGTGGATTACAGTTTGAACCCCGACTTAATCACGGGATCAAGAGGGTGACGGTCATGCTGGACCAGGCCACCCGAGCTGTACAGAGTGATTTACTGCAACAGATTTGCGACAGGATCGAGGGGGATGATTTAAGACCGGAAAAGGTCGGGCTAGCCGGATTAAAGCAGCTGGAGCAGCTTGATCCCGGCAAACCAATTCTGGTGACGACATACCGCGATCAGGAAATCTTAAGCTTTGAGCAAGGGGGGGCTGAAAAGGGTCTCTACGGCTTGGCAATAGATCTAGGCACTACTACCATCGCCCTTTTCTTAATTGATTTAAGTAGTGGTGAAGAGATAGACGTTTATACCCTGCTTAATCCCCAACAGCGCTTTGGAGTTGACCTTATTTCCCGGATCAATTATAGCCGGACTGAATCTAAAGGAGTCGCTAAGTTAACAAGGGTATTACTCGCTGCTTTAAATGTGGGGATCGATGTTCTGCTAACCAGGCATAGCCTTAAACGGGGGCAACTGCTCCTGGCGGCAATTGCCGGTAATACGGTTATGTTACATACCCTATTGGCGGTTAGTGCCCAATCAATTGCCATAGCTCCCTTCACCCCCGTTTTTACCGCTGCCCTGGAGTTTAAAGCCCCCGAAATAGGTTTAAAGATCGCTACGGCGGGGATGGTCAAACTCCTGCCTGCTGTGTCCGGTTACTTTGGGGCTGATCTGATGGCAGATCTGCTGGCGATAGATTTTCCCGTTGATCAGTGGAATCTTTTACTGGATATCGGCACCAACGGCGAGATCATTCTGGGGAAGGGTGAGCGGTTGTTGGCCTGTTCAGCCGCAGCTGGCCCGGCTTTTGAAGGTGGCAATATTAGCTGGGGTATGGCTGCTGTACCGGGGGCTATTTCCAGCTATTGCTTTAATCAAGGGCAAGTACATTATACGACCATTGCCGGGGCGAAGGCAAGGGGTATTTGTGGTTCCGGGCTGGTCGATCTAATCGCCGAATTACTGAAAGCCGGTTTGCTGGACAATACCGGCGCTTTCAGGAATAAGGACAAACTACCGGCCACTGCCGGGGGATTAATAACTGATTATAAGGGAAGACCGGCCTTTCTGGTTGCACCAGCCCCGGAGACCGCCAGTGGCGAAGATATTATTTTGACCCAGCAAGATATTAGGGAATTCCAGCTGGCCCGAGGGGCGATTATGGCCGGAATTAAAATATTGCTCAAAGAGGCCGGGATTGACTTCTCCGCTCTTGCTCATCTGTATCTGGCCGGCGGTTTCGGCAATTATATTGAGCCTGCTAACGCGGTAGCAATTGGCCTGGTACCCGCCCTGTTGGCAGAAAAAGTAGTGAAAGTTGGGAATGGTGCGGGAACCGGGGCTAAACTATATCTGTTGGATCAAGACCTCAAGGATTATAGCGATGAATTGCGTAAAAAAGTTACCTATATTGAACTATCAAGCCGCAAGGATTTTCAGACAGAATTTATCAACTCAATGAACTTTTGTACTTCAGGATAAGTTAGCGAATTAAGGAGAAGCCGGCTAAAGGAGGGAATATGGACTATTGGGCAAGACAAAAGCTGATGTTTAAACCGGAAGAACAGGAAAAAATAAGAGAAATGGTCGTAATGATCGTCGGAGTGGGGGGGTTGGGTACTCATCAGGCCCAGGAATTACAGCGAATAGGGGTTAAGAAGATCTATTTGGTCGATTTTGATCTAATCAGTCCCGGCAATTTGAATCGACAGATTTTTTATGGACGGAAAGACCTTAAGGGTTATAAAGTCGATGTTGCTAAAAAATACCTGGATCAGTTTGAACTGGGTACCGAGATTATTGCCCATAATCAGCAATTAAATCCGCAGATGGAGATCCCGCTTGATGTAAATATAATTTTTGACGCCCTCGATACTTTTAAAGCCCGCCTGATTTTAGAGACTTTAGCCGAACAGTATCAGCTCCCCCTGATCCACGGGGGGATCTATGCCTGGTACGGACAAATTACTACGATCATTCCCGGCCAGACCAAAAAACTCAGCACTATTTTTCCGGCAACTGAAGAGCAAGAGCAAATCCCGGCATTTTCGCCGCTGGTGGCACTGGTAGCTTCCTTACAGGTAATCGAGGGGGTAAAAGTATATTTGCACGATGAACAAATCCTGGCCAATCGGTTATTGTTGATCGATGCTAGCGATTATTCCTTCGAAATTATCAATTTATAGATAAATTATTGGTCCGGATAGCAGGTATTTTTTACTATGTGTTGAAATCTATAAAAGGGTTTGCCAAGAAATAAAAGGGGGTTGCCAATGATAAGGGTTGCTATTTTAACGATCAGGGGAGACTCAGTCGGAGATGAAGAGGAGCTGAGCGGAAAGGTTATTGAGGAAATAATTAAAGAGATCGCCGGGAAAAAGGTATATTATCGGGTTATTCCTGCTCAGTTTAATAAGATTCAAGAGGAATTGTTTAATATATCGGAAAGAGGAATTGCCGATATGATCCTTACTACCGGTGGAACAGGATTTGCCAAAAGGGATATTACACCGGAAGCTACCCTGGCTGTGATCGAGAAAGAGGCACCTGGCCTGACCGAAATGATGAGATGGAAGGTGGGACAGGATACGCCTAAGGCTTTTCTCTCCCGGGAAAGAGCTGGGATTCGGAAGAATACCTTGATTCTAAATCTTCCTGGTAAGCCGGAAGAAGTCGAAGAATGTCTTAAAGCCGTTTTGCCGATACTGGCCCGGGGGATCGATATTCTCCGCGGGGCATTTCCCCAATAGAAAATTGCTCAATCCTGCACCGGGCAGGATTTTTTTTAAAAAATTCGGCTGATAATCAGACTAATTACTAAAACAGCTCCGAATTCGACATTAAGACTGGCCATTTTATAGTCAATCCCCTTCAGGTCATCCTGGTTTTGGGCCCGGTAGACAGTTTTGATCCGGCTGATTGCCGGGGGGAGGGTAATAAAGGCCAGTAGTGTCCAGAAGGGGAGGAGACGATATAAATTAACCAGGATTAGAGAAATATATGCTGAGGAGATTAAAAAATAATAATAATAACGGGCATTTTGGTAACCCATAATCACCGGAGCAGTACGAATCCCTTTTCTTTGATCATTTTCATAATCCCGTAGTTCGTTCGAGTGTTGCATTCCGGTAATTAAAAAGCTGACCGGAATCCCTACCAGGACCGGATACCAGCTCTGGATGCCGGTCTGGATGTAGTACATCCCCCAGACCATAATTACCCCCATAAATAGAAAAATAGAAGGACCGCCTAAACCGTGGTATTTATAACTAATCGGTCGGGCTGTATAGAAAAAGCCGGCCAAGGCTCCGATCGTTCCCAGAATGAATATGATCGGTCCTCTTAGCAAGGTAAGGTAGAGACCGAAGGGGATACTGGCCAGGAAACACTTTATCCCAACTGTATAGATCTGGTCAGGGGTAATTCCCCCTTTGACCCGGGTTAATCCGCTTGAACTTAAAGAGCCGCCGTCATCCAGACCGATGTGATAGTCAAAAAAATCGTTAATCAGATTGGTTCCGGTATGGATTAAGATTAAAGGGGCCATACTGAAAAGGTATAAGTGGAGATCAAAATAGCCGTCATGGAAAGCCAGAGCAGTACCTAGCCCTGTTGAAACTGTGGTTGTAGCAAAACCAAAAGCCCTGATCGCGATCAACCATCTTTTTATCTTTTGAAGCATAATTTCCCTCCTTGCTCGATTATCTTTATTATCTATCATCTTAACCATAACTATACTTTTTTTTATTAAAACAACAAGAACAAGCTATTAGGAAAGGGGTGGTATTGTGATAAATCCTGAGAGCAGGATTGATTTACATATCCACACTAGTGGTTCAGACGGAACATGGAGTTTAACTCAACTATTAGTTAAACTGGAACAGACCGGTATTGAGATATTTTCGATTACCGATCATGATAGTATTGCCAGTGTTAAAGAGCTGCTGGCCCGCCCACCGGAGGAAGAGCGACACTTTATAATCGGCGCCGAAATCTCCTGTACTTATCAAAACAGAGAGTATCATCTACTTGCTTATGCCTTTAATCCTCAAGAGCAAGAATTACTGGAACTATTGGCATATAATCAGGAGCAAAGGGAGAAATATAACCGGACTATTGTCAAATTTGTGCAGGGCTTTACCCCATCGGTTTCGTTAAAAGATTATCTGAGTTATCAAAATCCGATTGAGAAGGGGGGCTGGAAGTCATTAAATTATTTAGTTGAGCGGGGAGTAATCTGTACTATCGGTGACTTTTTTAATTTAGCCGTTGAGTGTGAGGAAAAGATGGTCTTTCTACCACCACAGCAGGTAATCAAGGTTATAAAAGGGGCCGGCGGGTTTCCCTTTTTAGCCCATCCCAGCGCTTATCAAGGTGGTAAGTTATTGCCGGAGAAGGATTTAAAAGAATGGGAGGGCATGGGTATAGCCGGAATTGAATGTTTTTCACCATATTTAGCCCGGATTAAAGATGCGGATTACTATCTGGATTTCTGCCGGCGGAATAAGCTGATGATTTCGGGTGGTTCAGATTGTCATGGAGAATTTAGTCCCAGAGAATTAGGTAATCCCCCGATAAAACTGAAGCAGCTTAAACTGGACTTTATTAAATAAGGTTAATACAGTTTTCCTAAAACCGCTTGTGCGGTTGTTTGGCGACAGTGATCGGCTTGTTCTTTAATTTTAGTATAAAGACAAGCGGTCAAGGTTTCAATGACGTAAAGTTGGGAGATCGAACCACGTCCGGCCGAACGGCCCAGGGGGTCTTCCCGGGAAAAGCTACAGAGCAGGACATCGGCGTATTTGGCAATGGGTGATTTTAAATGAGCAGTGATACAGATCGTCTTAGCCTGTTTTTGGTGAGCCAGTTTAATCGCATCAATTGTATCACGGGTTGAACCGGAATGGGAGATGCCGATTACTAAATCCCCGGGTTTAATTAAAGAAGCGGTCATTGCCTGGAGATGAGGGTCACTAATATATTTGGCGATAATCCCGATCCGCAAAAAATTGTAGGATAAAGTCTGGGCAAATATACCGGAGGAACCTACCCCAATAATTAAGATCTCTTTAGAACTTAAAATAAGCTCAATTGCCTGCTCTAAATCCTGATTTTCTAAAAGGGTAGCAGTGTCCTGGATCGAACTGATACAATTGCCGGCAATTGTTTTTTTTATCTCTTCGGTTGAGTCGTCGGCAGTAATCCCCTTTAGGCGTTGAGAGTTTGCCTGGTTCGTCGTACTGGCCAGGGATAACTTAAAGTATTGGAATCCTTTAAAACCAAGGCGTTTAATAAAGCGCATAACTGATGCTTCCGAAACATGGGAATTGGACGCCAATTCACTGACCGTCTGGAATTTAACCTGTTCGTAGTTCGCTAACACATAATGGGCAATTTTTTGCTCGGAGGGGCGCAAATCCTGTAAAGTTGCTTCGATCTTTAAGATTAAATTATCGGTTACCATTTGATCACCTCAAAATTAATTGTAGCATTATTACACATTTTCTGTCAACATGATGGTTGGTTATACTGCATTGATCCCGGAAAGCGAAGAACTGCTTGATTATTTTATGTAATAATATTTCAAAAAAACATTGACATTTGATTATTTATAACATATACTTGATGACATAGCAAATAATGAACGATAATTAATGATCGATGTGGTGAACTACCCACGTTACTTTGGGGAAGGTTATAAAGGAGCGGTGAAAGGTTAATGAAAGCAACGCTTAAATTAGATTTTGATGTCATAGTTGTCGGTGCCGGCTTGACCGGCTTTGCCGCTGCAATCGGGGCCAGCAAATTAGGGATGAAGACATTACTGGTAGAATCGACAGGGGTAATTGGCGGATTGGCTGTTAATGGCTTAGTAAATCCGTTTATGAAATATGATTATGCCGGCGAGGATCTGATTCAAGGCGTTTTTAGCGAACTAATTGAACGCTTGAAAAAAGTGGGAGACTATGTTGGGCGAGCTTTTAATTATGAAGCACTTAAATATCACCTGGTAAATCTGTTAAAAGAAAATAGGGTTAATATTTTACTCTATACTCAGATTATCGATCTTCAGATCGTCGAGAAAAAGATCCAAAAAATAATTGGTTCTGCCGCCGGTCAGCGATTGGAAATTAGGGGAAAACAGTTTATTGATTGTACCGGTGATGCTGCTTTAGGTAAACTGGCCGAGCTCACCTTGTTGATCGGTGATGAACAGAGTAGACAAAACCAGGCAGTGACTCAGATCTTTGTTTTAGATAATGTACAGTTAAATAAAACAATGGAGTATGTGCAACAACACCCTGATGATTTCTTTAGTTGGGTTAGTCCTCAGCAAAAAGATATTGCCATATCGGTGGCCGGTTTCTTTAAATTGGTCGAACAAGCTATTGAAGACGGAATGGATTTGCCCCGTGACCATTTCTTTTTTATTCAGCTACCGGAAAAAACCTCTGTGACGGTTAATACCGGTCATATCAGTATTACTGATGCCAATTCCCCCCTGGCGGTTTCAGCTGCCCAGTTAACCGGTTTAGAACAGACTCATCAGTTAACTGCTTTTGCTCAAAAGTATCTTCCCGGGTTTGAAGACTGTTGTCTCCGACAGAGCGCGGCCCAGATCGGGATTCGAGAGAGTGCCCGGATCAAAGGGAAATATATTTTTCAACAGAGTGATGTGACAGATTTTAACAAGTTTCCTGATGCGGTTGTTAAAGCAATATATGGGGTTGATATTCATCAAAACCAAGATGAGCCCAGTGTGAAAGAAGTTGTTTTGAATTATACCGATTATTATGAGATCCCGGCCCGGGCTCTTATCGCTGCTGAACTAGATAATCTTTTAATGGCCGGCCGCAACCTTTCGGCCGATTTTGGCGGACAATCAGCGGTACGGATTATGCCAACCTGTTGTGGCACGGGTCAGGGGGCAGGAGTTATCGCTGCCTTAGCAGCCTTGACCGGCCGGAAACCGGCCGATATAACTGCGGCAGAGTTTCAAGCAGAATTAAAAAAACAGGGAGCGAACCTATGATGCAGAGCGGAGCTTCCGCTCATCAGGGTCAATAGTGAGCTCATCACCTTGCTGTGTATAAAATTTCGTTGCGTGAAGCAACGAAATTTTAGTTTACAGCATGCCTGTTTCTAATAATGACCACTGTTGAGAAGACAACAAGCTGAATTAAGAAGATTAACATAACCCAGAAAGAGACCGGCAAAGACCAGACTGTAAACAGATCGATTAGACAAATCAAAGCATAAAGCGGCAGTGTAAAGAAAAGAGATGCCAGGGCACCAAAGGATGTATCGGCTAGTTGTTTTTCATCAATCCATTCCCTTAACGGTTTATTTCTCATTTTGACTACCCAATAAACTATGATCAGGGTCAGAGGAAATAAGGCTAGACGTACTGCAATCAGCATGAAATGCCGGTTGAAATCAGCTGGAACAACTAAGCCGGTCATGGCAAAAATGATCCCGGAAATTCCGACCAATCCGGTCGTAAATGCGATATAGTGTATTGCCAAGAACAGATTATCACTTCCGCGATCAATTTCTTTAAATAATTTCAGATTGGCCACAGGATTTTTCTGCACAGAAATAATGCCCGCCAGCACAACTAAGAGATGAAAAACGGTAAAACCGTAGAGCATTAGCCATTGTAAACTAACATCCCACAACAGATATTCTTTGCTGATATCCGATAGCAAGATTATATCAGATAAAAGGGTAATTCCCGATAAGACAATCATGACAATATAAACTGAAGAGCTAAAGATTTTCTCTGTTTTAGTGGTTAAAATCTTTAAGGCATGGACCAACAAAAACAGGTGATATAACCCGATGATCAATAGTGCCGGGATCGTAATACTACCTAATATTTTAACTACTCTGGTCGGCTCAGGCATCGTCACCGTTAATTGTGATTGGATATAAATATAAGCGAACAGGCAGTAGGCAAACAAGAGCAAGGTAATAATACTGAAAACGTTGATCAGCAGTTTTTTATTTTTCATCTTTTTTCACCTCCATCCTTTTTTCTTCGACAAGTGTGAAAATCTCTTCAACCGGTTTGGCAAAAACCTGGGCTATTTTCAGCGCTAAGACTGTTGAGGGCACGTATTTCCCTTTTTCAATCGAATAAATCGTCATCCTCGAAACACCAATCAGGTCGGCCAGTTGTTGCTGAGACATTTCATTTTTATCAAACCTTAGCTTTCTAATATTGTTTTTTAGCTTCATAATTCACCACAGCTTTCTTTAATGTCGACACCACCTTTACCGATAAATAGTTTAACTTAAAGAGGTTCTTTAGTATTATTATAAAATATTCTTTACATATCGTCAAGCAAACATTACATATAATCGGAAGGATTATTGCTTGACGGTAGGAGGGGATTATAATAAAATATAAGATAAGATTAATTGGAACCGGTTGTAAGGGGTGAGACCATGCGCACACATCATCGCAATCAATTAGCAATTCCACCGTTATATGATTATGAACCCTGGCAGATCAAGGAAAAAAGCTTTAGTATTGCTAACAACCACCGTAATGAAGCTATTTTTTCCCTTGGTAATGGATATATGGGGGTTAGGGGGACCTTTGAGGAAGATTACACCGGCCCGGCTAATACATCGACACCAGGGGTATACATCAATGGGGTTTATGCCGCCGAGGAGATTTTTTACGGGGAGAGAACGCCGAAACAGCCGGAATTAAGCCAGACCATTGTTAACCTGGCAAACTGGACCAAAATCAATCTATTCCTGGACCGGGAAAAATTTGATATGTTAACTGGTGAATTAATTGAATATCAAAGAGTACTTAAACTGAAACAAGGGGTATTAATCCGTCATTTACGCTGGCGAAGTCCCGGCGGTAAAGAGGTTGAAATTACCGTTTCCCGCTTTTTATCCTTGCCGGCACCAAACCTAGGTTTAATTAATTATCGGGTGAAAGCGCTCAATTTTAAGGGAAAAATCAGCCTGGTCTCAATGATCGACGGTAATGTCAAGAATCACCACCACTTAAGAAACCCGAAAGCATTAGAAACCAGGGAAACGATCCTGGCCAAGCGGGTAGCTTACCTTATTCAGGAGATTGCCAGTACCGGGATCAGCGTTGGGATGGCCATGGTTAATCAGTTGCAGGATCAAGCGGGCAATTTAATTAGCGGTTGTTTTTCGGCCCCGGGAGAGGGAGTTTGTCAGGAATTTACTTTTGAGCTGGAGCAAGGGACGGAAATAAACCTGAATAAATATGTCGCCTGTTTGGCCATCCGGCACGCTGACAGCGTTCAGCTCAGCGAGACCATTCAATTAGCGGTCGAACAAGCAGTAGAAAAGGGTTATGGTCAATTGCTAAAAGAACAGGGTTTATACCTCAAAGACTTCTGGTCAGATGCCGATATCAGGATTGAGGGTGATCCGGCCAGCCAGCAAGCCTTTCGTTTTAACATTTATCACCTGCTCCAATCGACCGGCCGGGATGGCCTTACTAATGCTGCGGCTAAGGGACTAACCGGTGAGTTTTATGAAGGTCATTGCTTCTGGGATACGGAGACCTATATTTTTCCATTCTTTCTTTACAATAAACCGGAGATAGCCCGTTCGCTCTTGCTGTACAGGTATCATACACTGGAGCAGGCCAGACTTAATGCCCGGCGAGTCAAGCTGACCGGGGCTCTTTTCCCGTGGCGAACGATTAATGGTGAAGAAGCCTCATCCTATTTTATGGGTTCAACCGTGCAGTTCCATATTGATGCTGATATTGCTTACGCGGTCAAAAATTATCTGGCGGTGACCGGGGATCAGCAATTCCTATATGATTACGGAGCGGAGATTATTTTCGAGACAGCCCGGATGTGGGCGGATCGGGGTTGTTTTATTGAACTGCGTGACGATCAATTCTGTTTAAACGAAGTCTGTGGTCCGGATGAATATCAACCGGGGGTAGCTAACAATTGTTATACAAATTACCTGGCCAAGTTTAATCTGGAATATGCGCTGGAAGTTTTTGCTTTGCTGGCCGAGGAGGCACCGGATAGGCTAGCTGAGTTAAAAGAGAGGATAGACCTGACCGCAGATGAATTAGAGTTATGGAAAAAGGCGGCGTCAAATATGTTCTTGCCGTATAACCGTAAACTGTCGATCCATCCCCAGGATGACTCTTTCCTGTATAAACAAACAATTGATCTTGATTCAATTCCGGTGGAGGAGTTTCCGTTGGTAGAGCACTGGCATCCGTTGGCAATCTGGCGCTATCAATTGATCAAACAGGCTGATGTGGTCTTACTGATGCTGTTATTGGGGGATAGATTTTCTCTGGCGGAAAAAAGGTCAAACTATGACTATTATGAACCGAGGACTACCCATGATTCTTCACTTTCCCCGGCCATATACAGTATTATTGCCTCAGAAATCGGTTATGATCAGGATGCTTATAATTATTTTAAACAGACCGCCCGGATTGATCTCGATAACTATAATCAAAATACCGAACAGGGGGTTCATCTGGCCTGTATGGCCAGTACCTGGATGGTGTTGGTCCAGGGTTTTGCCGGGATGCGAAATTATGCCGGAACCCTTTGTTTTAAACCCTATTTACCCGGCAACTGGCAGGGTTATCAGTTTAAGTTAAAAGTGAAGGATAGTCAGTTACTACTGAAGATCGAGGGTGAATATGCCTTCTATCAACTGTTAAAGGGGCCGGCAATCGAAATCGAGCATGATGGCCAAAGATTAACGATTAATAATGGCGGGGTCAAAGTGTTGATTGGAGTGAAGTGAATTATTTTCAAAATTTTTTAATAAAAAGAGGATTTTTGCAATTGAGCGCAAATATAATATATATACATAGCTTGGTTTTTAAAATAATACAACCGGTTGTATTATTGTTACGATCAAATTATAAGGAGGTAAATGATGAAAAAAGCGCTGTTTTTATCGTTGGGGCTGCTGTTGTTAGTAGGTCTGGTCAGTGGTAATGGCGCGGCTAACGGCAAACTGAGTGTGATGGGGGTCTGGGGTGGACAGGAATTGGATGCTTTCAAGAAGGTAGTGGAAAGCTTTGAAAAGGCCAGTGGAATTAGGGTTGAGTTCGAAATGACCAGGGACCTGCCGACTTTGCTGACGACCCGCCTGGAGGCGGGGAATCCACCGGATGTGGTGGCGATAACCGGTCTTGGTTTGATGAGAGATCTGGCCCGGGAAGGTCAACTGGTTGATCTAAAAACAGTCCTTGATCTGGCTACTTTACAACAGGATTATAACCCGACCTGGCTCGATCTGGCTACTGATCAAGGCGGGATCTATGGGCTTTATATCTCGGCCGATATCAAGAGCCTGGTCTGGTATAATCCTCAAGCCTTTGCCGCTAAGGGCTATCAGGTTCCCGCTACCTGGGAAGAGTTGAATGCTTTGCTCGATCAGATGGTAGCTAACGGTGATACCCCGTGGTCGATCGGTCTGGAATCGGGGGCAGCCAGTGGCTGGCCGGGAACTGACTGGATTGAGGATATTATGCTCAGAACAGCCAGCCCGGAGGTTTATGACCAGTGGGTCAACCATGATATTCCCTGGACAGACGAAAGGGTTAAAAGAGCCTTTCAAATATTCGGGGATATTGCCCGTGATTCTGAACTAGCCTGGGGTGGTCCAACCGCCGTATTGTCCACTAACTTTGGTGAGGCAGCTAACCCGTTATTCACCGATCCCCCCCAGGCTTATCTGCACCGTCAGGCCAGCTTTATCACCAGTTTTATCAAAGATAATAACCCTGGTCTGGAAGCAGGAAGGGATTTTGACTTCTTCCCCTTCCCGGCAATTGATCCTCAGTTTGGCAATCCGGTGCTCGGGGCGGCTGATATGCTCAGTATGATGAATGATACCCCGGCTGCCCGAGCTTTTATGAACTATTTGGCAACACCTGGAGCCCAGACGATCTGGGTCGGAGAACTGGGTAAGATCGGGATCAACAAGCGAATTAACCCCAATGTTTATCCGGATCAGATTACCAGAAAGATGGCCCGGGCGTTACAGGAGGCATCGGTCTTCAGGTTTGACGGCTCCGATACAATGCCGGCAGCGGTCGGCGCAGGTGCTTTCTGGCAGGGTGTCCTGGACTATGTCGGTGGGGAAGAGCTGGATAGTGTTCTGGAATATATTGAAAATATTGCTGATGAAAGCTATCTATCCGGTCAGGCGACTGATTAAACGGAGGAATGTTAATGAATCAGCCTAACAAAAAATTGTGGGTGGCCCTGTTGATCGGGCCGGCCCTTTTTTTACTTACCGTCTTCCTGCTGTATCCTACGCTCCATACCTTTGTCCTGAGTTTTCTGGGGAGAAGGGCCGAGAGATTTGTCGGTTTAGAAAATTATATCTTTGCCTTGACCTCCCGCTCGATGTTAACTGCTTTCCGGAACAATCTGTTATGGTTGTTTATCTTCACCGGCGGGACTGTCGGCTTGGGCTTGCTGGCCGCCGTCCTGGTCGATCGCATCCGTTATGAAAAACTGGCCAAATCAATTATCTTTATGCCGATGGCCGTATCCTTTATCGGAGCAGGGGTAATCTGGAAGTTTGTCTATAGTTACAAACCGGTCGGCGCTAATCAGATTGGGTTGTTGAACCAGTTGATCGTTCTCGGCGGGGCCGAACCAAAAGGGTGGTTAGTTCAGGGACCCTGGCTCAATAACCTGGCTTTGATCTTTGTCGGGATCTGGATCTGGACCGGTTTCTGCATGGTGATATTATCGGCTGCCTATAAAGGAATTCCCCGGGAACTGCTGGAAGCAGGCCGGGTGGATGGGGCTAATGAATGGCAGGTCTTCTGGCAAATTATTTTGCCGGCGCTGCGCTCAACTATTGCCGTAGTAGCTACAACGATGGTGGTTAATGTCTTGAAAGTCTTTGATGTTGTTTATGTGATGACTAACGGCAATTTCGGGACAGAAGTGATTGCCAACCGGATGTATAAAGAGATGTTTCAGTACCGGAACTACGGACGGGCCAGTGCAATTGCCGTTATCCTTTTTTGCTTAATTATCCCGGTACTGGTGATTAATATCAGACGGATGAAAGGGGATGAGGGTTAATGAATAAAAAGCTAATACCCGGGATCGTGTTAAATCTGTTGATTATTACCCTGAGCCTGATCTGGGTTTTACCGACCCTGGGGTTGCTGGTTACATCCTTGCGACCGGCCGAACAGGTAGCTAGGACCGGCTGGTGGACTATTCTGAACGGTCCGCTCAAATTTACTCAGTTTACCATGGCAAACTATCAAAGGGTTCTAGGAACAGACGGGATGGCCATTGCCTTTAAAAATAGTTTGATTATTTCCTCATTGGGAACAATGCTTCCGGTGGGGGTAGCGGCCCTGGCGGCCTTCGGTCTGTCCCGGCTTAATTTTCGCGGGCGGAGTCTGGTTTATGTTTTAATTGTCGGCTTGCTGGTGGTGCCCTTGCAGCTTACCTTTATCCCGATTTTAAGGTTATATAATACCCTCAATTTAGCGGGGACATTTCATGGCCTCTGGCTGGCCCATACCGGTTACGGTTTACCCTTTGCCGTTTTTATGTTACATAATTTTTTTCAGTCGCTGCCGACCGACCTTTTTGAGGCCGCCTATATTGATGGGGCCTCCATCTGGACGGCCTTTTACCGTCTGGCTCTGCCCCTTTCGGTTCCGGCGTTGGTCTCGCTAATTATCTTTCAGTTTTTATGGGTCTGGAATGACCTGCTGGTTGCTTTGATTTACCTGGGGGGAGCCCAGGGGGTAGCCCCCCTGACGATCCGGCTGTCCGGTCTGGTGGGTTCTTATGGGCAGGACTGGCATCTCTTAACATCAGCTGCCTTTATCTCCATTATTGTCCCCTTAATTACCTTTTTTTCCTTACAGCGCTATTTTGTCCGGGGTATTCTGGCCGGTTCGGTGAAGGGATAGACTGGCCCGGATGATAATGATATAATGAGATCAGTATCTAAGACAGGTGATTTACCATGAACAAGATCACAATGGACGATATAGCCAAGATGGCCAAGGTATCCAAATCTACTGTTTCCCGGGCCTT
This sequence comes from Halanaerobiales bacterium, assembly GCA_022360715.1. Classification (GTDB taxonomy): domain Bacteria; phylum Bacillota; class Halanaerobiia; order Halanaerobiales; family DTU029; genus JAKSCG01. Next base: position 4,105 of record JAKSCG010000224.1, on the reverse strand, counting down.
AAGTCATGACCCCCGGGTTAATGTCGATACCCGGGAAAAGATCGCGGATATTGCCAGGGAATTGAATTATCGACCTCATCAGGTCGCTCAAGCCCTGGCTAAAAAGAACACCAATATTATCGGGGTGATCATCCCCTTTGCCCCCCGCTCGGTCGCCGATCCATTTTTTCTGGAGTTTTTACAGGGAATCGGTGAGGTAGCGGCAGATGAGGGTTATAGTCTGGCCTTACCCAATATCGGACTGGACCAAAGCGGTGATATGATCACCGTAATTAATCGAAACAATGTCGATGGAGTGATCTTAACCGAACCATATTTACATGATTTCCGAATTGAATATTTAACTGAAAAAGAGATCCCTTTTGTCTTTCTTGGTAATCCGATGAGTGAACAGGATATTTGTTGGGTTGAGGTTGATAATGAAACCGGGGCTTATCAGGCGGTTAATTATTTAATTGAAGCAGGCCATCGGAAAATTGCTACGATCGCCGGTAATCCGGAGATGGTCTCCGGTAAATATCGGCTGGAGGGTTATAAAAGGGCCCTCCGTGAACAGGGGATCTCGATTAATCCGGAATTGATCTATTATGCCGACTTCACCCGGAAAGGGGCTGTACAAGCTACCCAGGATTTACTGCGAAACAAGAGCAAATATACGGCGGTTTTTGCCGCTAACGACCTGATGGCAATGGCCGTAATTAGAACCCTTAAAGAAGCAGGGGTAGCGGTCCCCGGGGAAGTAGCCGTGCTCGGTTATGACGGGATCCAGATCGGAGAATTTATTGATCCTCCCCTCAGTACGATCAAGCTACCCAGTATTAGAATGGGGCGGGTTGCTATGACCATGTTGTCAAAATTGATTAAAAAAGAAGAGATCGAAAAGAGACAGGTCTCGCTGGCCCCCCGGTTGTTGTTGCGCAGTTCAACCTAAATGGAAGATATATGGAGTAGGAAGGGCTGAGTGTAGAATGGATCAAGTCGAAAAAAATCGAGTCTTTACGATGTTGGCCGTTGGAATTACCGCATTATCCTTTGCCGGAATCTTAATCAAATTATCGACGGCACCCCCCTTAATCATTGCTTTCTACCGGATGGCGATCAGTTCACTTATTTTGACTCCGATTTTTTTGCTTAAATATCGTAAAGAATTTAATTATGTTTTGGACTACCGGATGATCATCGCCGGCTTTTTGTTAGCTATTCATTTTTTTCTCTGGATTAGTGCCTTTGAGTATACAAAGGTGGCTAATGCCGTGATCTTTGTTTCTTTACAACCACTTTTTACGCTAATTCTGGAATTCCTTTTTGCCCGGGAAGACTTACGGAAGGGGGTAGTACTGGGGATAGTACTGGCCCTGCTTGGCGGCATAATTATTAGCTTCGGCGACAGCAGTCGGCTATTTGAACAGCTCCGGGGTGATCTGCTGGCCCTGGCCGCAGCCTTTTTTGCCGGGTTATATCTCTTTATCGGGCGGGGATTAAGAAAGGAAGTCAAATATTTCCCTTATATTTATCTGGTCTATGGGTATTGCACAGTTTTTTTAGGGATCTTGGTGCTGATTAGCGGCTTACCCCCGGTTGGTTATCCGCCGGTAAATTACCTACTGTTTTTAGGGATGGCGATTGGTCCCACTTTATTAGGTCATTCTTCAATAAACTATGCCGTCCGCTACATCCCGGTCACGCTGGTTTCGTTGCTCCTGCTTGGTGAGCCGATCCTGACTACTGTTCTAGCTAGGATTATCCTGGGAGAAAAGATAACGGTTGTGACCATAGTCGGTGGTATCTTGATCCTGGTCGGGGTTTATCAGGCGATGAACCGGAAGCAAAGACAATTCAATAATTAAGATATTATATATTTGTTATTTTTCTGAAAATACAATAAATATTAATTGTAGTCCTTTAATAAATTAAAATATTTAAAATTAAAATAAAATATATCAATATTTAGCTTGACAAATTAAAACTGACTGTCTATAATGAGGGTATAAAATAAACATTACCAAATATTAAAGGGGGTGAGCTTAAGATGCTAAGAATACTTAAGGTTTTATTGACTCCGGAGCGGGAAAGAAGGGATGTTAATACCAATCTGGAGAGGATCAAAGCTGAAGCCTTATCGGACCTGAATTATAATTTTAACCGATTTAATTAGCCGAGACCCTAAAAAAGGAGTGGAGTAAATTTCCATGTTGACCAGAAAGAGCAAAGTAGTTGAGAAGAATTATTAAAATCCCCTCATGGTGCAAAGACCAGCGAGGGGATTTGTACTTTTGTACTATTGATTTACTATATTGGTCGGCCGCCCGGCTTGAAAGGCCTTTAAATTGTCGATGGCGATTTTAAGTAAACGTGCCCTTGATTCTTTTGGGGCCCACGCAATATGTGGAGTCAGGATCGTATTTTTAGCCGCTAATAAAGGGTTATCCATTTTGATCGGTTCGGTTGAAACGACATCAGCGGCGTATCCGCTTACTTGACCGCTATTGAGCGCCTCTTTCAGCTCTTCTTCCACCACCAGGGGTCCCCGCGAAGTATTGATGATCATTACCCCTTGTTTCATCCGGGCGATAGTATCTTTGTTGATAATTCCCTCGGTATTCGGAAAAAGTGGGAGATGAAGGCTGATTACATCTGATTTGGCTAACAGTGTATCCAGCTCAACATATTTCATGGTCTCATTTTCAAGCTCTTTGTTCTTAGCCTGATCATAAGCCAGGACAGACATTCCGAACGACTGGGCAATTTTACCGGTGGCTTGTCCGATTCGGCCATAACCAACGATGCCCATCGTTTTTCCGGCTAATTCAATTAAAGGGTACTTCCAGAAAGACCAGTCCTGATTATTGGTCCATTCTCCGGCCTTGACTGCCTGGTGATGTACCCAGACATGATGACACATTTCCAGCAGTAAAGCAAAAACGAACTGGGCTACGGCAGTGGTACCATAAGTAGGAATATTAGCTACCGCAATACCGTTGTTTTTGGCAGCTTCAATATCGACTACATTATAACCGGTAGCCAACACACCGACAAATTTTAGGTTAGGGGCTTGGGCCAAAGTTTCTTTGGTTAAGGGGGTTTTATTGGTAAAAACGGCTTCAGCATCTCCGATCCGCTCTACGATTTGTTCTTGCGGTGTCCGGTCATAGACAGTTAACTCGCCAATTTCTTCTAAACCTTCCCAGGATAGATCACCGGGATTTAAAGTATAACCATCAAGTACGACAATCTTCATTTCGATTCCTCCCTTTTTAGTGGCTCTATTTCGTGTTCATTATAACTTGAGCTGCCGAAAAAATCAACTTGTTTAAGTAATTTTGTGAAAACACCCTAATTCTTAAGGAAAAAATTTTCCGATAATTGTGCACTTTATAGAGAGGAAATCAAGCTTTAAGGGATGAGGAGAGATATAAATAAGCCGACGATGCTTCCCAACCAGCCATATGCCTCCAGTTGATAGAGATAACTCCCGGCAAAGGAATAGAATAATTGCTCAATTTTTCCGGCATCCATTTCTTCAATTTGGCGGGCGGTTATTTTAGCTGTATTAATGTTACTGACCATTTCCAGAAAATACTGCTGAATTGAATCAAGCAGGCTGGTAATCAGGACTTCAAAGCTAAAGTAAAGGGTTTCACTTCGAAAAATAGCAGTGAAATTATCAGTTATCTTCAGAATTACCCCCTGTACCGTTGTCTCTACTTTTTGGGTAAAACCAGGTTCTGCGGCCAGTTGGTCGACAAGGGTGAGCAGGTCATCTTGCCAGTACTCCTCTTTGAGATAAGCCGATAATCCTTTTTTTTCTAATTTGGCCGCGATCATCGCTATATAGCTTTTAATCAAGGGGAGCTGGGGATTATTTGACAATAATAAATGCACGGTGTTTTTAAGCGACCGGGCCAGGTCTTCTTCAGTGATCCCTTCCGTAAATGAAGAGACTTTGGTCTGGCGAAGGGATTGCTCCAGCATTTTAGTAATTAACCCGGCCAAGGGTTTTATTAATTCCGTTCGGTTCTGCTCAATGCGAACGGCCAGTTCTTTTTGCCGGGAATTGATTTCTTTAACGAGATAGCTTGCTAAAATATCTGGCGGAGGGAAGGGC
>JAKSCG010000126.1 GCA_022360715.1 Halanaerobiales bacterium | reverse complement strand
TGCAAGAAGCAGTTATGCAAGGGACGATGCAGGATTATATCAACAAATTGTTACATACTTTGAAAATCGAGAATCAGAACAGGATTGATCAAACTTCTCAATCGTCTCCGCCAGGCTACCAATCACCTGTTGATCCATTGAGCCAACGCGAGCTTGAAATTCTGGAGCTCATTGCCCAGGGACTATCAAATAGTGAGATCGGCGAGCGGCTTTTCCTGGCCCTGGATACGGTAAAAGGACATAACCGAAATATTTTTAGCAAACTACAAGTTAAAAGACGTACTGCAGCCGTTGCCCGTGCCCGTGAATTAGGTTTGATCTAGTGGACAATTTAAGCCGTTGGTCTGCACATAAAATTTAAAAAACAACACTTTAGTGTTTTTACAATAATACTTCGTTTTAGCTATAATAGCAATATATTAAATGCTTGGTGTAAAAATCTATCACTGATTAGTCTAAGTCATGATTATAAAGGAAGGAGCGATGCTTTATACTTTCAAAGCATCGGGATTTCAATTCAATCTGGTAACTTTTGGACTTTTTTTATTTATTTAATTATTTTTACTTCAGCTTTAATTATTTATTATATATTATATCAATCAAAACTGATTCCTCGATTTTTAGCGGACTGTAATACTTGCTGATTGACCAATTCTTTTAATTACAAGCTTAAATTTAGGATAAATAAGGAGGCTAGCTAAATAATGAAAGCAATTGTATTCGCAAAATACGGTTCACCCGATCTTCTCCAACTCAAAGAGGTAGAAAAACCTGTTCCTCAGGACAACGAAGTGCTGATAAAAATTCATGCGTCATCGGTAAATCCGTTTGACTGGCGTACTATGAGAGCAAAACCATTTTTCATCCGTCTACAAGAGGGACTGCTAAAACCAAAAAACAAGCGACTGGGGGCTGATTTTTCCGGACAGATTGAAGCGGTTGGCAGAAAAGCAAAGCAGTTTCAGCCCGGTGATAAAGTATTTGGGATTTGTTCGGGTGCTTTTGCTGAGTATGTATGTGTTAATGAAGATGAAATAGCGCTACAACCGGCCGGGGCGACATTTGAAGAGGCAGCAGCTTTGCCAATAGCGGCAATCACCGCCTTGCAGGGTCTTCGTGACAAAGGACAGCTTCAGCCCGGACAACAGGTTCTGATTAATGGGGCATCAGGCGGGGTGGGGACGTTTGCAGTTCAGATTGCTAAATCATTCGGGGCTGAAGTGACCGGCGTGTGCAGTACGAAAAAGCTGGCGTTGGTAAGCTCAATTGGAGCAGACCATGTCATTGATTACACAAAAGAGAATTTCACCCAAAATGGGCAGTGTTATGATCTAATTTTTGATGCTGCGGCATACCATTCGCTATCAGATTATCAACGTGCTTTAAGCCCTCAGGGAGTTTATGTCTGGATTGGAGGCTCCCTGGCAATGATCTTAAAAATTATGTTATCCAGGAGTAAAAAATTTACTCTTTTGTCGGCAAAAAAAAATAAAAAGGACTTTAATTTGCTGAAAGAACTCTTTGAGACGGGCCAAGTGAAAGCCGTTATTGATCGATCTTACCCGTTAAGAGAAGTTGCGGAAGCTATTCGGTATTTAGAAGCAGGAAAGGCCCGTGGTAAAGTAGTAATAACTGTGGAACATAATAGTAAATGACAACCGGTATCACAGACAAGTATTTATAAAAAGGAAGGGGTATACGAATGAAGGCTATTATCTATACACGATACGGCTCAACAGATGTTCTTAAACTTGAAGAAATCCCAAAACCTACTCCCGGGGATAATGAAGTACTGGTAAAAGTTTATGCGGCATCGGCAAATGCAGCTGACTGGCACATGATGAGAGGAAAACCGTTTTTGATCCGTTTAATGGTTGGAGGGCTTCTCAAGCCAAAGAACAAGATACTCGGGGCTGACATAGCGGGGCGGGTTGAAACAGTCGGCAGAAACGTCAAGCAGTTTCAACCAGGTGATGAGGTGTTCGGTGATATATCTGAGTGTGGTTGGGGCGCTTTTGCCGAGTATGTATGTGCTAGTGAAGATGCAGTAATTTTGAAACCGGACAATTTGACATTCGAGGAAGCAGCGGCCGTTCCAATAGCGGCAATTTCCGCCTTGCAGGGTCTTCGTGATAAAAGGCAGATTAAACCAGGAGATAAGGTCCTGATTAATGGTGCTTCTGGTGGGGTGGGAACTTTTGCGATACAAATCGCCAAATCATTCGGGGCTGAAGTGACCGGCGTGTGTAGCACGAAGAAATTACAGTTGGTGCGCTCAATTGGGGCTGACCAGGTTATTGATTACACCCAGGAAGATTTTACTCAAAATGGGCAGCTCTATGACCTGATTTTTGATGCTGCGGCATATCGTTCGATTTCAGATTATAAGCGTTCATTGAGTCCCAAAGGAATGTATCTCCTAGTCGGAGGTTCCATGACTCGGATCATCCAGGTTGTGCTCAATAAAAGCAAGAAAATAGATAATTTGGTGGTTAAATCAAACAAAAAGGATCTGGTTTTTATGAAAGGGCTTCTGGAATCTGGCCAAGTAGCACCTGTTGTTGATAGAATATACCCGTTAAATCGGGTTGCCGAAGCCCTGCGCTATCTTGAAGAAAGACATGTCCAAGGAAAAGTTGTTATAAAGGTGGAACAATAGTAAATGACTACAAAAAAGCTGTTCAAAGGAGTTGAACGAAATGGAAGACGTACGGATCAAGCTTTCCGCATTATGGGTAGCCCTTATGTTAACTTATCTTTTAGGAGATGTGCTGCGAATATTTAGCGGAGAATTTAAGGCGGGGAAAATATCAGGTAAGCAAATGACGGATACTATGTATTTGGGACTTGCAATATTAATGGTGATTCCGATTGTGATGGTTTTCTTGTCTCTGACCTTGAAGTTTCCGGTTAATCGTTGGGCAAATATCATCATAGCCATTTTCTTTTTTGTTTTTAATCTGGTTGGATTGCCTATGTATCCCTCAGCTTATGACAAATTCTTAATCGTTATCGGACTTGTTTTTAATCTGCTGACTGTTTGGTATGCATGGAATTGGGTTTAACTATGGTGATTAATGTTTAGATAAGCTTTAACGCTCATCTTTAGTAAATCTTTTTGTTATTTTGTAATTGCCAATATGCCCCCTGGACTAACCGCTGCTTTTTTTCCGTCAGAGTATTATCAAAAAACTGAAAAAGTTGATACCATTGATCAAAACTTAAGTCGGTCGGATTGGCTCTCAGGTTAAAGCCGCAATTACGGCTCAGGCTTTTTAGTTGCTGATAACTGAAAATATTTTTGCACTTATTTTTCAATCCTTGATTACTTTGCCTAAAAACATAAGCGATAAAATCTTGATATAGGCTGCTCTGTTTCCGCTCAGGCCATAATCCCTTTTTCTTTTTGAGTTGTAACATAACAATATTGACGCGGGGGACAGGGATAAAATCAGTTTTTTGGAATTGATGGATCAGCTCAAGGTCAAAATATGGTTTCAAGAGGAGAGAAGACAGAGATTCATGATAATAAGGACTTCCGGCATATTTCCAGGCTGCTTCCCTTTGCATAATTAGATAGGCGACCCGGGGTGGGTTGGATGAAGCGGTTAGTTTTCTGACGATTGCTGATGTTATATGAAAAGGGATATTGGCAAATACTTTATAATTATTAATTGAGGTGAGGTCATACTTTAAGAAATCCTGTTGGATTATCTCTATATTTTTTCTGTTCAAAAATTTGTTCTTGACGGTTTGATAAAGGGTTTTGTCATATTCTATTGCGGTAATTTTACGGCACCGCTTAGCCAGTTCTTCCGTTATAATCCCTTTGCCGGGACCAATTTCCAGAACGTGGTCTTCAGCTGTTAGCTTACTTTTATTAATTAAATCAATGACCAAATTTGAACTGTGAAGGAAATTCTGTGAATACCACAATTGGTTTTTATTGCCGTTCATTTTAGAATCCACTCCTATTGATAAGGTGATTGTTAGCGGTGGATTCTTTGCCATTGAACAGTAACCATTATTTTGAACAATAGGTGGTTAGACTCAAAAAGGTTGTCGTTGAACTTGGCAACGACAACCTTTAGAATTAAATTTAATCAAAAATAGGTATAAAAAGACCGTGATCAGCAGAGAACACGGTTTAAAGCTCCCGGTATGTGTTGTGCATTGTTAAATGTTCATTAAGAATCCACCAATAAGGCATAAGAAATTAAAACCCGCTTCTGCCCAGCCCGGGTCTTGCCTTACAGGTTTATTTAGTTTGTTAAGATCAGCCGACAAACTTGCGGATTCTAATGAAACCATTCATTGACAACCCTCACTTTGGTTATTATATAATAATTTTAGCAGATCGTTTAGAAAAATGCAATTATAAACTTACTTTGCCTAAAATTAATAAAATTGCGGCAAAATTTTGGCAGAAGCTATTGACAGGAAATTAAGTAATCGGGTATAATCAAACTAGCATAAGTTAACCGGTTAAGTGATGATAAAATATGTCTTTTTTTAAAGCTAATAAGGGTGAACAAAATGACGGTAACAATTAAAGATATCGCCAAAGCAGCTAATGTATCGAAAGCTACGGTTTCATATGTTTTAAATGATAAACCGGGTGTGAGTAAGAAAACCCGTCAAAGAATTCTGGGGATTATCAAAGAAATGAACTATTACCCTAATGTGGTGGCCCGTGGTCTGGCCGGCAAGAGAATCGGGATGTTGGGATTGGTGATACCGGATATTACCGATATGTTTTACGCCAGTATTATTCGGGGAGTTGAACAGGCAGCCAATAATTTTAATTATACTTTAAATCTCTGCACAACTCATGCTGATTCCCAAAAGGAACGGGAAGTGGTTGATTTATTTAGCAGTGGGCGAGTTGATGGCTTAATTATTATGACTTACCATTTAGATAAGGACTACTTGACTGCTTTAAAGAAAAAGGGGATCCCATTTGTCTTTATTGGCAGTCCGATCGAAGACGAGTCTATTTATACGGTTATTGTTGACAACGAAAAGGCCGGGTATAGAGCGACAGAGTATTTAATCAAAGCAGGCCATCAAAAGATTGCTTTTATCCACGGTGCGCGGGATGCCTGGGATAATCAAGATCGGTTTCAGGGCTATTGTGACGCTTTGATTAATTATCGGTTACCGTTACAACAGGAATTGATTAAAAGTGGTGATTTTCAAAGATTAGGGGGGTATCAGGCAGCGAGGGAATTGCTTTGCTCAGCACTAAAACCAACAGCAATTTTTGCAGCTAATGATCAAATGGCTTTAGGGGCTTTAACTGCTGCATCTGAGTTAGGTTTTAAGGTGCCGGCGGATTTAGCTATTATCGGGTTTGATGATATTGAAGCAGCTTCTTTGATTGAACCGGCTTTGACGACAATTAGCCAACCAACAATGGAGATGGGTGAAAAAGCAGTTGAACTGGTTATGGCCTTAATTGATGGCGAAAAACCGGAACGTCGAAAAACCTTCTTACAGACATCTTTGGTCAGAAGAGGGACTGCTTAAATTTTGTCAATAACTTAACCGGTTAAGAATATCGGTGATTAAAGATACATCCTCTGCACTAAGCGGATGGTAAAAGCGTTAAGTTAATGTCATTAGGAGTTGTACTCCAAAATAGCTAAGGAGGAAAAAAATGTTTAGAATTACCAGTTTGGTCATTGTTCTATTGATTATTTTGTTATCGTCAATTGTTTCAGCTGAGCAGCAATATCTTTGGGAAATGGAACAACAACAAGAGATCGCTGGTTTTAGTAATGACAATACCGGAACGAGATTTGCCTTAGATAACGAGTATGTCCTCCGGGGCGAATATTCTATGGCGGTGATCCCTAACGGTGAAGCAGTTGAGACCAAGATCGAAATAGATCTGGTAGCGGAAAAAATAGGTTTATGGTCAGGAAAGGGCGAGGTGGTCATCAATGCCTATTTTCCGCCGGAGAATGAGCTTAACCCCAGCATGTACTTTTTGGGGATAGCCGATGTTACCGACGGTTGGTCCTGGGTAGGGGGAGTTTTTGCCGAAAATAAAGTAAAGGAAGGTTGGAATCAACTATCTTATCCACTACCTGCTGTGATGCAGGATCTAGTTCTTTCTCATCAATATAAACTATATCTTGCTTTCGCCGGTCAGGATGGGAACGAAAAAATACCGCTGCAAGAGACCTTTTATCTTGATGGGATTTATGTCCGGGAAAGGGAAGGTCTTTCCTTTAAAGAAAGGCTGGCCCAGGTTCAACCGGAGCTCAAAGCAGAAGTTACCGCTCTTTTGGCACTGGAAAGGGATGAATTACTTAATAAAGTATCCAAGCAGACATTTGATTACTTTTGGTTGGAAGCCAATCCGGCCAACGGCTTGATTAAAGACAGAAGTACCGCTGATTCACCTTGCAGTATTGCGGCTGTAGGGTTTGGTTTGACAGCAATTCCGGTTGGGATTGAACGGGGCTGGATTACCCATCAGGAAGGCTTTAAGAGGGTTTTAAAGACACTGCGGACCTTTGCTGACGGAGGAGTTGAAGGTAAGAACGGTTTCTTTTATCATTTTGTCGATATGGAGAGCGGACGCCGGGCGGGTGGGTGTGAATTATCTTCGATTGACACTGCCATCTTGATTGCCGGGGCCCTTTTTGTTGGTGAGTATTTTGAAGGAACAATAGTCGAAAGACTGGCCAATCAACTTTATCAAAGGGTTAACTGGCAATGGATGATGAATGACGATACAACTTTGTCGATGGGCTGGAAACCGGAAGCAGGTTTTTTAAGTGCCCGCTGGAACTCATTTAATGAAGGTTTACTCGCTTATGTCCTGGCAGTCGGTTCACCTACCTACCCAATATCGGCGAACTCCTGGGATGAGATATATCGACCGGTTCGGGATAACTACATTAATCTGCCAATGGAAGTCTTATTTGTTTATCAGTATCCTCATGTCTGGATTGATTTTCGGAATAAAGAAGATCATTATGCTAACTATTGGAATAATTCGGTGACAGCGACCAGGATCAATCATCTCTTTGCCGTCTTTAATCGGTATAAGTACAAATCGTATGATCTTAATATTTGGGGAATTAGTGCTTCAGATGGCCCGGCCGGATATAAGCCCTATGGTGCTTCCGCCGGAAACCACGACGGGACAATTGCTCCTTATGCTTCGATTGCCTCAATGCCTTTTACCCCAGACTTATCATATAATGCTTTAAAAGCTATGTTACAGAAATATGGAGCGTTGATCTGGGGTAAATACGGCTTTGTCAGTGCTTTTAATATTGACCAGAATTGGTTCTCAGATCAATATATCGGGATTGATCAGGGTGATATCCTGCTAATGATTGAAAATCACCGGAGTGGCCTGATCTGGGAGTATTTTATGCAAAATGAGTATATTCAGACGGCCATGCGTCGCCTCGGTTTTGTCGAAAAAGCAGCTGATTATGCGGTTACCCCCGGGTATCTGGCGGAGTTTGAGCGGCTGCGGCTTGCCCCCAAAGAAAAGACTGCGGTGGCAACAGCCCTGACCGGTTCAATTACGATTGATGGTGATCTGGCGGAATGGCTGGATAAAAACTATACGGTGGTTGATGAAAATATGAATGTTCCCGGGTTAATAAAAGTCGACCAGAGAAAACAGATCTTGAACAGCAAGTTCTATGCCCAGTGGGATCAGCAAGCCCTTTATCTTGCCGTCGACGTCGCCGATGAAGTAGTTGTCAGTAATATTACCCCTGGTGATCTCGGTAGTTTCTATCGCAGTGATTCAATCGAATTCTACATTAAAGCCCCCCAAACAGCTGCGGAAATAATGAAATTAGCTGTGCTACCCTTTGATACTGAAGGTAATGTCCAGGCAGTCCGGCATGAAGATTCAACTCCCGGGCCAGTCAGTCGGGTCGCTCCGGAAATAGAACTTGCTTCCGAGCGAACTGACCGGGGATACCGGATTGAGGTTAAGATCCCCTGGAAATACCTGGGAGTTAAGCCTGAGGTGGGACTTGAACTCGGTTTTTGCCAGACGATTCATAATAGTAATCAAGCGGATGCTGCCCCTGGCGAATATGTCCGGGAGAATATGCTGGCCTGGAACAATTTGCCGGAAATTTGGGCTAATCCTGATTTCTGGGGGAGATTGGTTTTAGAGTAATTCGTAATTACTTATTAAGGAGGGTTAATTAAATGAAAAATTTACTGGGAGTTATTTTGATTTTAGGAATTCTCTTATCCTTTTCCCTGGTAACGCTGGCCGCGGAAGAGATTACTGTCTGGGCAATGGGGGCAGAGGCACAAAAAATTGGAGAAATGGTAGCCAGCTTTGAAGAAAAATATCCGGATATTGGAGTAACTGTCCAGGCCATCCCCTGGAGTAATGCCCATGATAAGTTGATTACAGCGATCGCCGGAGGAACCGGGCCAGATGTAGCACAGCTCGGAACTACCTGGATGGCTGAGTTTGCTCCCATCGGAGTCTTTGCCGAGCTGAGCCGGTATCTGGAGCACTCAACATTGATTAGTCGGGAGCAGTTTTTTTCCGGCTCTTATGCTACAAATGTCGTTGACGGTCATCTTTTTGGGATTCCATGGTATGTTGATACCCGGGTCCTGTTTTATCGGACCGATTTAGTTGCCGAAATCGGTTACCACCATCCGCCGAAAAACTGGGAGCAGTTGCGGGAAATAGCCGGTCAATTGGCCCAAAAAGGAGAATATGGCCTGGCTTTGTCAACCAATAATTATCAGGAGTTTTTGCCCTTTGTCTGGCAGAACGGTGGTCGGATCTTTGATCAAAATGGTAAGATTGCGGTAACTGAACCGGCCTTTGTGGAAGCCTTAGAATTTTATGTTCAACTTTTTAAGGATGGAGTGGCCCCGCTTGATGCTCAGGGAACAGACCTCTTTCAGGAGTTTGCGGCCGGCCGGATGCCGATGTATTTTAGCGGGCCCTGGATGATCAATCTGACCCGTGAACAGGTCCCGGAGATTGACGGGAAATGGTCGGTAGCACTAATGCCGGAAAAAAAGACGCGGACTTCTTTTATCGGTGGATGTAATCTGGTTATCTTTAATAGCTCCAAACAGAAAGAGGCGGCCTGGAAATTTGTTGAGTTTATGGGTGAAGCTAAAAATCAGCTTACCTGGTATAAGATCTCCGGTAGTCTCCCCACCAATCGTCATACCTGGGAAGAACCATATTTTGACGATTTAGCAATGGTCAAAGTCTTTGGCCGGCAGTTAGAAGATGCTAAAGCCCCGCTCAATATTCCGCAATGGGCCCAGATTGAGTATTTGCTCCAACAACGGCTCCAGGAAGCATGCTATGGGAAGAAAAGTCCGTTAGAAGCAATGGAGGCTTTGGCGCAAGATATTGAGGGGATTATGTAGTAACTGGAGCAAAAACAGATAAAAACAGAAAGTTGTAATTCTATTTTGGGGAGAGATGTAAAGGATGAAAAGGAGCCTACTGATACCTTTGGGGTTTTTAGCTCCGGCATTGACTTTAATATTAGTGTTTATGGTGCTTCCCCTCGTTGTTTCATTTTATCTAAGTTTGACAAATTTTAATGTGGCTGCTTTGCTTGATTACAGTTTAGCAGATTTTATTGGTTTGGCTAATTATCAACGGTTGTTGCGGGATGAGCTGTTTTGGCAAGCTTTTTGGAATACCGGTTATTTTGTACTAATTGGAGTGCCCAGTGCGCTTGTTCTATCCCTCTTGCTGGCTATTTTGTTGAATCAGGCAAGGCTTTTCGGTAAAAATTTTTTCAAAGTTGGTTATTATTTACCGTCGATTACCACAACGGTCGCAATAGCGGTAGTCTGGCGGTGGGTACTCAATCCCCGGTACGGGATCCTGAACTGGTTATTGGGTATTGTGGGGATAGCAGGTCCCAATTGGTTTGGAGACCCTGAATGGGCCATGCCGGCAATCATCTTACTGGTTGTCTGGAAAGGGCTTGGTTATAATATGGTTATTTTTCTGGCCGGACTGCAGAACATTCCGGGGCATCTCTATGAAGCTGCCCAACTGGACGGAGCCGGCCGCGTAAAGCAGCTAATATATATCACCATTCCCTTACTGCGGCCGACAAGCTTTTTCGTTAGTGTGATGACAATGATCGGTTATCTGCAACTATTTGCTGAACCATATATGTTAACAGACGGCGGGCCGCTAAATGCGACCCTATCTATTGTCCTTTACATGTACCGCCATGGGTTCAAGTTCTTTAATCTTGGTTATGCCTCAGCGCTGGCTTATGTACTTTTCGCGATTATTTTTATCGTCACCCTACTACAGATGAAATTTAGAGATAAAGAAATTCAATATTAAAGTAAGAGTGCGAACGATTACTGGAGGATGGTAAAGATGAAAGAACAGCAAATACTATGGAAGTTAATCGCGGTTTATCTGGTATTGGTAATCGGCTTAATAGCAATGATTGCCCCTTTTCTATGGATGCTTTCTACTTCCTTTAAAAGCACTAAAGCAATTTTTAGGTTCCCGCCCGACTGGATTCCTGCTCAACCGACTTTGGCCCATTATCAAAAACTGTTTGAAACACTGGATTTTTTAACACCATTCAAAAATACAGTAATTGTAGCTGTTTCGATTACGTTTTTATCTCTGTTAATCTGTTCAATGGCCGGCTATGCTTTTGCCAAGTTCAGATTTCCGGGCCGGGATAAGCTATTTATTGGATTGCTGGGGACATTGATGGTTCCCGGCCAGATTACCATGATCCCGGTTTTTCTGCTCTTGAATAAACTGCGGCTTTTAAATTCCTATCCGGGCTTGATCTTACCGGGATTAGCCAGTGCTTTCAGTATCTTTTTTATGCGTCAGTTTATTAGAACCATTCCGGATGAACTCCTGGAGGCGGCGCGTATTGACGGAGCCAGTGAAAGGTATATTTTCTTTAAAATAGTGCTACCATTATGTAAACCGGCCCTGGCAACACTGGGGATCTTTAATTTTACCGGCTCCTGGAATTCTTTTTTATGGCCGTTAATTATTGCTTCATCGGAAAAAATGTATACTTTACCGGTGGCAATAGCAAATTTAGGGGGCCAGTATCAAACGGATTACGGCCTACAGATGGCCGGAGCGGTAGTGGTAATAGTGCCGATTATTATAGTCTTTTTGTTTGCGCAGAGATATTTTATTAAAGGAATAACCCTTTCCGGATTGAAAGGTTAAGCTAGCATAAGCGAATCCAGTTAAAAAAGAGTTATTGGACAATTTAGCTATAATATAGTAAAATAAAAAAGGGATATTTTTGTCGTCGACTGCCAGTAGGGCCAAAATCCCCGGAGATCGACGACAAAGAGATAAAAGGCATAATTATTGATATAGTGGGGAGAAGTAATACTTTAACGTCATGTTAATCACTTTATTATTAAAATACAATCTTTTGTATCTTCCTGTTATATAGACTTTTTAATGGGTTAGTAGTTTACCTATAAGGAATTGAAACTTATATCATACTTCTGGTTTTATGTCAACGATTATTGTTAGTAGTCTACCTATTAAGGAATTGAAGAGGAAACTGAGCTGTCGGAGGAGAAAAGCATGTTATCAGTAAAAGAAATCAATGGACAAACATGGAATGACTTTGAGAAACTATTTGCTAAACATAACGGGGTGTGTGGTGGTTGTTGGTGTATGTACCACCGCTTAAGGTCATCTCAGTTCCAACGAATGACCAAAGAAGAGAGACGCTTAGCTCATTATAATTTAACCCTGCAAGGAAAAAGTGCCGGATTAATAGTTTATGATGACGAGTTGCCGGTTGCCTGGTGCCAATTTGGTAAAGCCGAATATTTTCCTCAATATGATTACGGACGGGCCTACTCCAAACTTGAAATACCGGAAGAATTTAAACCGAAGTGGCGGATTAGCTGTCTGTTTGTCGATAAGCACCGCCGGAAAGAAAAACTCTCGTCTTTTGCCCTAGCTGCGGCAATCAAGTTGATCAAGCAGCAAGGCGGTGGAGTCGTTGAGGCTTTTCCGCTTGATGTCAATGACACCGGCAAGCCTTCCTATACCGGAGCAGTTAGGATGTATAGCAAGCATGGGTTTCAAGAAGTGAGCAGGTTGGGTAAAAACACAGTATTTATGAGGGCCATTCTTTGAAACAGACCAATTCACCATCTTAGGGAGGAAACGGGATGAAGATTACTCCTAATTTTCATTTTGCTGGTCAATGTAATGAAGCTTTAAAACTATATACTAAAGCATTCAATGGTGAAATTACTGTGCTGTTATATTATAAAGATGCTGATGAGCGAGATTTTTGTGTCGGGCAGTTATCTGACAAGCAGAAAAACTATGTTTACCATTCCGAAATGGTGATAGGTGAGCAGAGGTTTATGTTCTCAGATTCATTAGAACAGTTCAAGCAGGGGCAGAGTGTATCAATAGTAATAACCTTTGCTAATCCAACTGCTGTTCGCTCAGCTTATGAGGTCTTAAAAAAAGGAGGACAAATTATCCATCCCTTACAACAGACCACCTACAGTAGTTGCTTTGTTTCGTTGCTTGATAAATTTGGCATCAGATGGGAATTGATGACAGAGAATAGTTAAAGATTTGTAAGGGAGAGTTTTTTTGTATTAAATAAATTTTTGTGAATTGTTGCACAAAAATTGCTTTTTTGTTATACTATTAATTAGAAAAAAATAATCTGCGGGGCCGGGATTTAGACTGGCCTGTCCCCAAGGATTGGCTCACAAATACTTCCAGTGTTTAAGGGTTAGCCTGAGAACAAGGGGAGGGTGATTTTTTATGCCCGGCTCTTAGTAAAAACTATAGAACGGAGGTTCTCGGTAGTGCAGAAAAGAATTGGTGTGATCGGGATTGTCGTTGAGCAGAGGGAAAAGGTGAATCAAAGACTGAACGATATTTTGAGTGAGTTTGCCGGTAACATTATCGGGAGGATGGGGGTGCCTTCCCGGGAATTGGAGCTATCGGTGATTGCTTTAATCGTAGAAGGAACCCCGGACGAGATCGGTGCGATGACCGGACAGCTCGGTAATTTGCCGGGAATAACTTTAAAGTCAGCACTGACTTCCAAGGTTGTTGAATAAAAGGAGGGAGTGGAATGGTTAATAATTACTGGCAAGAAGAGTTTGGAGGAGAATACCGAACAGGGCTTTGTGATTATATTAACGACAATAAAATAGAGCAAATGTTGGCGGAAGTTGAAGAGCCGGCCGGAAATACGGTTAGAAAAATAATCAATAAAGCCCTGGAATTAAAGGGTCTTAACCCGAAAGAAGCGGCGGTTCTCCTCCAGGTTAAAGATAAAACCCTGGTAGACGAATTTTTACAGGCAGCACGGGAGGTCAAAGAAAAGATTTACGGAAAAAGACTGGTTTTGTTTGCCCCCTTATATTTTGCCAATGCCTGTGTCAATAACTGCCTTTACTGTGGTTATCGCCGGAATAATCAGTTGGTCGAACGGCGGAAGCTGACCCAGAGCGAGATTAAAAAAGAGGTGGAAGCACTGGAAAGGGAAGGGCATAAACGCCTTTTGGTCTTAACCGGTGAATCACCGGAGACAGATCTGGACTATCTGATTAAAGGGATTGCAACTGCCTATCAGACTAAAACAGAAAAGGGCGGGGAGATCAGGCGGATCAATGTCGAGATCGCACCGCTATCGATCGATGGATTTAAGGAGTTAAAAAAGGCCGGGATCGGCACTTATACCTGTTTCCAGGAGACCTATCACCGCCAGACGTACAGGGCGATGCACCGCTCAGGGCCGAAAGCTAATTATGATTGGCGTTTGACTGTGATGGACCGGGCCCAGCAGGCTGGAGTCGATGATATTGGTATCGGGGCTTTATTTGGACTATATGATTACCGCTTTGAGCTAATTGCTTTATTGCTGCACGCCGAATACCTGGAGAAGACTTACGGGGTCGGACCCCATACTATCTCCGTCCCCCGCTTAAATCCGGCCCTGGGCACCCCGCTTGCTGCTCCCCCTGCTCCGGTCTCTGATCACGACTTCAAAAAACTGGTAGCAATCTTACGGTTAGCCGTACCATCTACCGGAATTATCTTAACAACCAGAGAAAGTGCTGAGATCAGAAATGAACTCTTTTTACATGGGGTTTCACAGATCAGTGCCGGTTCAAGGACAACACCGGGTGGATATAAAGATCAAGAGCAGACCGGGGATTTAGCACAGTTTTCATTAGATGACATCAGACCGATCGATGAGATAATTATAGAAATTGCCCGGAACGGTTATATCCCGAGTTTCTGTACGGCCTGTTATCGTCTGGGTAGGACCGGCCAGGATTTTATGGAACTGGCTAAACCGGGCTTAATTCAACAATTCTGTAACCCCAATGCAATGTTGACCTTTCAGGAATATCTGGTAGATTATGGAACAAAGG
This sequence comes from Halanaerobiales bacterium, assembly GCA_022360715.1. Lineage (GTDB taxonomy): Bacteria > Bacillota > Halanaerobiia > Halanaerobiales > DTU029 > JAKSCG01. The sequence goes on along the minus strand of JAKSCG010000126.1, from coordinate 1,033 downwards.
AGAGCAGAGAACTGGGTCAGCGATGTTTGCATGAGCAACTGGCCGCACTAACCAGTGTCAACGCCAAACTTGCCGCCACTGTTAAGGAATCTTTAGCGAAGATTAAGCATGGAGAACATGACTTTTATATTTAAGGGGAAAGGGAGGGAAGGAGATGCAGGAAACACCACAGGCTAATCGCCTTCATATCGGTGTATTTGGCCGGCGTAATGTCGGTAAATCAAGTCTAATTAATGCCCTGACTAACCAGGAACTGGCCCTGGTATCGGAGATTGCCGGTACAACTACTGACCCGGTCTATAAGGCGATGGAATTATTACCGGTGGGGCCGGTAGTTTTGGTAGATACCGCCGGGATTGATGATAGCGGTAGTCTTGGTCAATTGAGGGTGAAAAAGACGATCGAAGTAATTCGCAAGATTGACCTGGCTATTTTGGTAATAGAGCCGGCGAGTGGCCTCGGCCGATTTGAGCAAGAGCTATTTGCCAGGTTGCAGCAAAATAAGACCAGGGTGGTAGTTGTAGTTAACAAAGTAGATTTATCTGTCGGGAAAGACCTGCCGGGAGAGATTGAAACTGAATTCAGGATTAAACCCGTACTGGTTAGTGCCCTGGAAAAATCGGGGATAGAGGAGTTAAGGGAAGAGCTGGCCAGGATTGCCCCCCGTGATGATCAAAACGTTACTATTATCGGTGATTTAATCAGTCCGGGTGATCTGGTGGTGCTGGTTACCCCGATCGACTCGGCCGCCCCCAAAGGGAGATTGATTCTACCGCAGGTTCAGACGCTCAGGGATGTTATTGACCATGACGGAATTGCGGTTGTCTGTAAGGAGACTGAACTTACTGCTACCTTGAATGGATTAAAAGATAAGCCCAGGATCGTAGTCACCGATTCACAGGCTTTTCACCAGGTGGCCGGGGAAGTTCCCCCCGCGATCTTATTAACCGGTTTTTCGATCCTTTTTGCCCGTTATAAGGGAGACTTAAGGATGCTGATTGAGGGAGTTGGCCGGCTGGCTTCTCTGCAGGCC
>JAKSCG010000187.1 GCA_022360715.1 Halanaerobiales bacterium | reverse complement strand
TTCCCATCTCGGTTATAATTTAAAAGTACTGGATTTGCAGCCGGCCATCGGCCTGGAACAATTAAAAAAGCTCCCCTTTTTTATTGAAAAAAGAAAAGAGAATTTTAAAAAACTCCAGGCAGGTTTACTGGATTATCAGGACTTCATGATCTTACCGGAAGCTACAGCTAATTCAGATCCGGCCTGGTTTAGTTTCCCACTGACGGTCCGAGCGGAAACAGGAATACAAAGAAAGGATTTAATCAATCATTTGGAACAACATAAAATCATGACCAGAATGCTATTTGCCGGGAATATAACCAGACAGCCGGCCTATCAGCAGGTTAAATATCGGGTAGTAAGTGCTTTAAAAAATACCGATTATATTATGAATAACACTTTTTTTATCGGGGTATATCCGGGAATTGACCAAAAAAGGATTGATTATATTTTAGATGTTTTCGCTTCTTTTCAACAGTGGTAAGGGGGGGGTATTTTGATGAAAGCGGTAATCTTTGCCGGGGGGTTGGGAACAAGGTTAGGGAACAGAACGAGTTTATTACCCAAGCCAATGATTAAAATTGGCGAAAAGCCGATCTTATGGCATATTATGAAAATATACTCCTCTTACGGAATTAAGCAATTTATTATTTGTCTGGGCTATCAAGGTGATGTTATTAAAGACTATTTCCTCAATTATGATCTAATAAACAATGACTTTACCGTCCGGCTGGGGGATAAAAAAACAATTTTCCATACGGACCGGACTGAGACCGACTGGGAGGTAACGCTGGTTGATACCGGAGTCCGGACCCTTAAAGGGGCCAGACTTAAAAGGGTTGAAAACTATTTAGACGATGATTGCAACCTCTTAACTTATGGAGATGGAGTAGCTGATCTCAGTATTAAAGAGTTAATTAGCTTCCATCGCAGCCACGGAAAAACGGTTACAATTACCGGGGTCTATCCTCCGGCCAGATTCGGTGAATTGATTGCCGAAAATAATCTCGTTAAATCTTTTCAAGAAAAGCCCCAAACCTCTCAGGGATTAATTAACGGAGGGTTTATGGTCTTCAACCAGGAGTTATTCCAATATTTAACCATAGAGCAAGACTGTGATTTAGAGGTGGGGGTGTTAGAAAATCTAGCCAAGCGGGGGAAAGTTATGGTCTACCAACACGCAGGAAACTGGGAATGTATGGATAATGAAAGGGATGTTAAACACCTCAACCAACTGTGGCGGGAAGACCAAGCTTTCTGGAAAGTGTGGTAAGCATGAAAGACCCTTTTGCCGGAGTTTTCCGCGATAAACATGTATTAGTAACCGGACACACCGGATTTAAAGGTTCCTGGCTCTCGATCTGGCTTAATGAACTGGGAGCAAAGGTAATCGGTTATGCCCTCACTCCCGAACTGAAAAAAGCCAACTTTGTTGCGGCAAAGCTAAGTAATAAAATAGTAGATATCAGGGGAGACATCAGAGATTTTACCAAACTCCTTGCTGTCTTTAATAAATTCCAACCCGAGTTTGTTTTTCATCTGGCAGCGCAACCGCTGGTCACCCGATCATATCTTGAACCTCGGCCTACTTATCAAACTAATCTGCTCGGAACAGTTAACCTTTTGGAAGCAGTTCGTTTAACCAAAAGTGTTAAGGTAATCGTCAATGTAACCAGTGATAAGTGTTATCAAAACAGAGAATGGGTCTGGGGTTATCGTGAGAGCGACTCCCTGGGGGGATACGATCCTTATAGTTCCAGTAAAGCCTGTGCCGAATTAATTACCGCTGCCTACCGCCAATCTTTTTTTAATCCGGAACAGATTAAAAAACACCGGGTAGCACTCGCTTCAGCCCGAGCCGGGAACGTTATCGGCGGGGGAGATTGGGCCAGCGACAGAATTATCCCCGATTGTATCAAGGCACTACAACAAGGCAGTACTATCCAAATCAAAAATCCATCGGCTGTTCGTCCCTGGCAACATGTCCTGGAACCGCTCAGCGGTTATTTATTACTGGCTGCCCAATTATATCAACAACCGGACAGATATAGCGAAGCCTGGAATTTCGGGCCGGAACAGAGTTCGATCATTACCGTTAAAGAGTTGGTAGAAAAGGTGATTAATTACTGGGGTTCAGGTCATTGGAAAGATTTATCAGCAAGCAGTAAATTCCATGAGACAAAAGTATTGAGTCTGGATATCAGCAAAGCTACCCGTTACTTAGGCTGGAAACCTCGACTAAATCTCGACCAAACCATTAAATTAACGGTAGACTGGTACCAACAAGCAAATCCAACTTATCAATTTAATGTTGAGCAGATTGAGACATATTTAGCAAAATGGGATTGAACAGTTCTCCGGGAGAAAAATTATGGAAAACTATCTTGATTATTTTAAAAATAAAACAGTTCTAATTACCGGCAGTAACGGATTTATGGGCCGCCATTTAATAAAACGCTTGCTCCCGGTCCAAACCAGGATTATCGGTTTGGACCTCCGGCCAGCAGACGAGGAAATAACCGGTTATTGTTGTAATCTGCGCGATTTTACTCAACTAAAAGAGATCATTGATTACGAAAACCCGGAGTTGGTCTTTCATTTAGCTTCGATCGTAACTGCGGCCAGAGATTATTCCCTCTATTTAGATATGCTTGAGCTTAATGTTAAAGTTTTATATGATTTATATACTATTCTCCAAGCAAAAACCGGTTTTAAGCTCTTGGTTAATATCGGCAGTACCGAAGAATATGGCGACCACCACGGTCTGCCCTGTCGGGAAGATTTTTTTGAAAAAACCTCGTCACCCTACGCCGCCAGTAAAACTGCCGGTACCCATTTTTTGTATTTAGTCGGAAAAAATGAAGGCTTTCCGGTGATCACCATTCGACCGGGGGTCATATTTGGTCACGATCAACCCGACCAGAAATTCATTCCTTATATTATTAAACAGCTAGTGACTAATCAGCAACTCAATTTAACCGGTTCGGAACAAACCCGTGATTTTATCTCAATTAACCAATTCCTCGATCTTATGTTATTACTAATTAGTTCGGGGAACCATCAACCAGGCGAAATATATAACATCGCCTCCGGGATCAGTATCAGGTTAAAAGAGATCGTCCTTTTTTTAAATAAACACCTTAATAGCCATTCAGCGCTAAATTTTACCGCTTTACCTTATCGCACCAATGAGATAATGGATTTTCGAGTCTCGATTGAAAAAATAAAATCAATCGTTGATTTTACAATTACTAAGAATGATATTATGAAAGAGCTGCTCTTTTTGGCAACGGAAACTAAAAAACACTGGGATAATTACGGAAAAGGGGTTGGTGACTAGTGAAGTTATTAATTACTGGTGGTTGTGGTTTTCTTGGGGCTAATCTGGCTTCAGCCGCCCTGGAAAAAAATGCTCAGCTAACGATCATCGACAACCTGTCACGTTGCGGGTCAACCCAAAACCTGGCCTGGTTAAAACAACAAGGGAGTTTTAGATTTTTTTCGACAGACCTTAGAAACAGCCATGATCTCCAAGAAATTATCAAAACAATCCGGCCGGAGGTAATATTCCATTTAGCCGGACAGGTAGCGATGACTAGCTCGATTAAAAATCCACAAGTAGATTTTGAAATCAATGTATGTGGTAGTATCAATCTGCTGGAAGCTGTCCGCAAATTCTCACCCGCCAGCATGATCATCTATGCTTCGACCAATAAAGTTTATGGTCAATTGGCCGATATTAAATTGCGGGAAACCGGCCAAAGATATACGGCCCTGGGGTATCCTGACGGCTTTGGTGAGGGGTTAAAGCTCGATTTTCATTCACCCTATGGCTGTTCTAAAGGGGCGGCCGATCAATATATGCTCGATTATGCCCGTATTTTCGGGATAAAGACCGTGGTCTTTCGACACTCTTCAATTTACGGCGGCCGACAGTTTGCCACCTGTGAGCAGGGCTGGGTAGGCTGGTTTTGCCGGCAGGCATTAGCAATCAAAAACGGTTTATCCGACCAACCGATTATTATCTCCGGTAGTGGCAAACAGGTCCGTGATATCCTCTATGTTACCGACTTAAACAATTTGTATTTTTCGGCGGTGGAAAAGAACGAACAAATCCGGGGGCAGGTTTTCAATATCGGTGGTGGCAAAAACAATAGTTTCTCCCTGTTGGAGCTATTCACCTATCTGGAAAGCTTATTGGGGATTACAATCAAATATCAGCCAACTAACTGGCGAATCAGTGATCAGAAATTCTTTGTAGCAGATACCAGCAAAGCGAAAAAAATCCTCGCTTGGGAACCTCAAGTTAATAAACATCAAGGGGTGAAAAAGATGACCGAATGGCTGATCAGCAGTGAAAGGGAAGCTGATTGATGAAAAAACCGCAGGTAAGTATTATCATCCCGGTCTATAATCGGGAAAAATTAATCGAGGAGACCGTTAAATCTGCTTTAAATCAGACCTACCAGGACTTTGAGATTATTATCGGCGATAATAAGAGTACTGATCAGAGCTATCAGATTTTACAGGGATTAGCCGCCCATAACAACAAAATTAAAGTATTTCAAAACAAACAAAATCTAGGGCCGGTTAAAAACTGGCTGGAGTGCTTAAACCGGGCCCAAGGTCAATATATCAAAATATTATTTTCCGATGATTTGCTGGCCGATAACTTTTTAGAAAAAACCGTGGCAATTTTAGAAAAAAATAAAGATGTCAGCTTTGTTTACTCTAAAGTTACAATCTTCTCCGAACACAATCGTTACAATGCCTATCATTTAGGTCAAACCGGCCGATACCCGGCCAGCATCTTTATTGACGGCTCATTAGCCCGCCGCTATGAGACCCCTCTCTCCCCGGGCTGTGCCTTATTCAGGAAAAGGGATATCGTAATTCACCAATCTATTCCTAATCTGCTGGGGATTGACCATAGTAAAACCGGGGCCGGCATCGATTTATTAATCTATCTGGAAGCCTTAATTAAGTATCCGTACTTTTTCTATTTTAATCAAATTTTATCTTTCTTCCGGGCCCATCAGCAATCTATTTCGATCAGTGACCCTAATCTCGGGGTTAGAGAATATCATACGGCTAAAGAGTTTTTTAAAAAAAGGTGTAAGTTTAACTATGTTAATTTTAAAGCGGTGCCAACCGTTGCTCACCTGGCGGATTGGAATTTTATCTATGTACACCATCGCTCTTGGCAGGTAGCCAAGATTACTGCTTCCGAGTTTAGTAAAACCCTGCAAAGTAAGAGCCCCTATCCCGGAACCCGCCTGGCCGTCTGTTCGGCTGTGCCCAATAACAGTGAACAGTTGGTAAAAGTCCAGGCCGGGAGTATTGAAGGGGAACAGGTCGGACTGGCAGCCAGAACCGGGGGTTTTTATGGCAGCCGAAGCGGTTACTACCTGGCCCTGCTCGATGGCAATAAACTGGTGCTCCGTTCCTGGCTGGCCGGCCAGACGGTCCACTGGCTGGAAACTGCCTTTCACTGGCAAGCCCGACAGTGGTATTGGTTAAAGTTACGGTGCCAGGCAGATCATCTCCTGCTGGGTAAAGCCTGGCCGGACGGTAGCCCTGAACCGGACGGCTGGATGCTGCAAGGCCATTGCCATAAATATATCGGCGGTCACGATCAGGGGATTATCGCGAATGTCCCCGGGGTGATTATTGCCGATAATTATCGCTGGCAAGCCCTTTAACTGAATTCTATCGATCTGTACCCAAGGAGGTAAATAATGCATAAAGTACTTTATTCGATCATTATTCCGGTCTATAACGCCGAACTAAAGCTGGAAAAATCGCTCAAATCAGTGCTTAGCCAGGATCAATCTTTATTGGAGTTACTGCTCATTGACGGTAATTCCGATGACAATACCGTGCGGATTATCCAGGAATATCAAGCAAAAAATCCCGTTAAGATTAAATTTATAAGCGAACCGGATCAGGGTGTTTTTGATGCAATGAATAAGGGGATTGCTCTAGCTACCGGGGAGTATTTATACTTTCTGGGGGCCGGTGATACCTTAAAACCGGGGATACTAAGACTAGTGAAAGAAAAGTTGCGCTACCAAAGCGAACTGCTCTATGGGGGGATCTTCCTTGAGGAACTTAATAAAATTGACTACCATCAACAAGTTGATCAGCTCCACCTCTGTTTTTCCTGTATTAATCATCAAGCTATTTTCTACCACCACTCAATTTTTGAGCTGGTCGGGAAATATAATATTAAATATCAGCCCGGGGCAGATCTTGATTTAAATATTAAGTGTTTTGCCGAGCCGAAAATAGCCACCAGATTGATTGAAATTATTATTGCTAACTATGAAGGGGGCGGGATCAGTAGCAAAAACAACTACCACCATTATCTTCAGGACCAAGACCAGATCATTCGTCACCATTTTGGAACTGATCTCTATTATTTATACAAAAACCAGTATCGGGATTATCAAGATTTTAAAAAGACTGCGAGCGGCAACCAACCCCCGGCCTGGCATTTTCTCTATGTCGATTTTCAATCATGGCGTATTGATGCGGGGATAAATCCTCCGGCTACCAAAACCCTGCAGAGTAAGAGTCCCTATCCCGGAACCCGCCTGGCCGTCTGTTCGGCTGTGTCCAATAACAGTGAACAGTTGGTGAAAGTCCAGGCCGGGGGTATTGATGGGGAACAGGTCGGACTGGCGGCCAGAACCGGGGGTTTTTATGGCAGCCGAAGCGGTTATTACCTGGCCCTGCTCGATGGCAATAAACTGGTGCTCCGGTCCTGGCTGACCGGCCAGACGGTCCACTGGCTGGAAACTGCGTTTCACTGGCAAGCCCGACAGTGGTATTGGTTAAAGTTACGGTGCCAGGCCGATCATCGCCTGCTGGGTAAAGCCTGGCCGGACGGTGACCCTGAACCGGACGGCTGGATGCTGCAAGGCCATTGCCATAAATATATCGGCGGTTCCTACCAGGGAATTATCGCTAATGCCCCCGGGACGATTGAAGCTAAAATATATTCCTGGAAAATTATTTAAAAACCCGGCTTGAAGCAAGATAAGATTGATAGGTCTGTTTAATTCCTTGCTCTAAGCTGATTTTAGCCTGCCAGCCCAGGTGCTTTACCCTGCTTATATCCAGTAATTTCCGGGGGGTACCATCTGGTTTTGTCCGGTCGTAGACAATTCCACCTTTAAAGCCAACGATTTCTTTAAGCATCATGGCTAATTCCCGGATCGTAATATCTTTTCCCACCCCGATATTGACTAGTTGAGGAGAATGCCCTATCTTGATTAAAAAGAGTAAGGCCTCAGCCAGGTCATCGACATGTAAAAACTCCCGTCTGGGGGTACCACTCCCCCAGACTACCACCTCTTTTTGATTTTCCACTTTAGCTTGATGTATTTTGCGCAGTAAAGCCGGTAAAACATGGGAACGATCCGGGTCAAAATTATCGCCCGGTCCATATAAATTACTGGGCATAACGGCAATAAAGCAAGTTCCATACTGTTGATTATAATGCTGGCACATTTTTAATCCGGCTATTTTAGCAATGGCATAGGCTTCATTGGTGGATTCCAGCTTTCCGCTCAGTAAGTACTCCTCTTTAATTGGTTGCCTGGCATATTTAGGATAAATACAACTACTTCCCATAAATAATAGTTTTTTAACTCCATTCCGATAGGCCGAGTCGATGACATTAGTCTGGATCATCAGATTATCATATAAAAAATCGGCAGAATAGCGCTGATTTGCCTCAATCCCACCCACTTTAGCCGCTGCCAACACAACATATTCCGGTCGTGCTAACTTTAAAAAGCTTTCCACCCTCTCCTGCCGGCGCAGGTCCAGTTCAGCTGAGCTCCGATAAATTATATTGCTATACCCTTCCCGTTCTAATTTACGCAGCAGGGCTGAACCGACTAAACCGCGGTGTCCGGCGATATAGATCTTAGCATCTTTCTCCATCGGTAACTCCTTACCCCTCCTTTTTAAAAACCCTGCTTTTTTTCAATATTTTTCAAGTCTGCTTCCACCATAATTTTAATCAGCTCCGCAAAGGAAACCCGTGGTTTCCAGCCCAGTTTTTTAATAGCTTTGGTCGGATCACCGATTAATAGCTCGACCTCGGTTGGACGAAAATAACTGGGATCAACTTCAATCAAGACCTGGCCATTCTTTCGATCAATCCCGACTTCCTGCAATCCAACCCCAGCCCATTCCAGCTCGATTCCCAGATACTTAAAGGCTAATTCGGCAAATTCCCGAACGGTATGGGCCTGACCACTGGCGATAACATAATCATCAGGTCGATCCTGCTGTAACATCATCCACATCATCTCCACATAATCTTTAGCATATCCCCAATCCCGTTGGGCATTTAAATTACCCAGGTATAACTTCTGCTGTAACCCTTTAGCTATCCTAACGGCCGCCCGGGTGATCTTGCGGGTCACAAAACGCTTGCCCCGGCGTGGTGACTCATGATTAAATAAAATTCCGTTAACCGCATAGAGATCATAAGCTTCCCGATAATTTTTTACCATCCAGTGGGCATATAGCTTAGCAATACCATAAGGACTGCGGGGATTAAATGGTGTCTCTTCATTTTGGGGTATTTCCTGTACCTTCCCGTATAATTCACTGGTAGAGGCTTGATAGAATCTTGTTTTGATTTTCAAATCTTTAATCGCATCGAGCAAGCGCAAAGTACCTAATCCGTCTACCTCTCCGGTATATTCCGGGGTGGCAAAAGACACGGCAACATGGCTCTGGGCGGCAAGATTATATATTTCATCGGGTTTTATTTTTTCGATTAAGCGGCTAATATTACTGGAGTCAACCAGATCGCCATAATGCAAAAACAAGCTGATGTTTTTTTCATGGGGGTCCTGGTAGAGGTGGTCAATCCTTTCCGTATTAAAAACAGAGGCTCGCCGGATCATGCCGTGGACTTCATAACCTTTTTCTAACAATAACTCAGCCAGATAGGAGCCATCCTGACCGGTAATTCCGGTAATCAATGCTCTTTTCACTCTATTCACAACCCTCTTTACCTGATTACCTTTTATTATATGAAATATAGTATAAATTGTTTATTAAATCAGTTGACCTGCTGGAAAAAAATGATAATATTAAATTGAAATATGTTAAAAACCTCCGCAGATAAATATATCTGCGGAGGTTTTTAACAGCTAAGTAGTACTTGCCCGGCGATAGTTATTACCTTAAAATCCCCAGTTCCTCGCCCAGTTTTTTAAATTTACCCAGGGCAAAATCAATGTCATCCCTGCTGTGTGTAGCAGAGATCATCACCCTGATTCTGGCTTTACCGCGGGGAACAGTCGGAAATCCAATTGATTGAGCAAATACCCCTTCTTCAAAGAGCCGGGTACTGAAGGCAGAAGCAACCTGGGCTTCACCGATCATTACCGGTGTAATCGGGGTCTGGCTCTCCCCAACATCAAAGCCGGTTTTTTTCATCTGCTGTTTGAAGTAATCCCCATTACTCCAGAGTTTCTTGACCAGGCTATCATCTTTACTCAAGATCTCAATTGAGCGGATCGTGGCAGCAACATCAGGTGGTGTAACCGCCGAACTGAACAAAAAGGGACGGGCCTTTTGTTTCAAATAACTAATTAAGCGTTCACTCCCGGCTGCACAACCGCCAACCGTACCGATCGCCTTGGAAAAAGTCCCGATCTCGACATCGACCCGGCCGTGCAGCTCAAAGTGATCGACAATTCCCCGGCCATGACTACCCAGCACTCCTTCTCCGTGGGCATCATCAACCATGATCAGACAATTATATTCTTCAGCCAGTTCTACCAAGCCGGGTAAATTGGCAATATCACCATCCATGCTAAAAACACCATCAGTGACAATCAGCTTTCTCCCGTTTGTTTTTTCTTGCAGCAATCCTTGCAGCGAATCGAGATCACCGTGGGGGAAGACCTTGATCTCTGCCCGCGAAAGACGGCAACCGTCAATAATACTGGCATGATTTAATTCGTCACTATATATTGTATCACTTTTGCCCACTAAGGCCGGTATTACAGCCAGATTAGCCTTAAATCCTGATTGAAAGGTCAGGACTGCTTCCACTTTCTTGAAATGGGCCAATCTCTCTTCCAGCTCTTGATGGAGTGTCATCGTTCCGGCAATACTTCGCACTGCTCCCGGGCCAATCCCATAAAGATCAAGGGCCTTCTTGGCCGCCTTAACGGTCTCGGGGTGGTTGGCCAGACCCAGGTAGTTATTAGAGCTAAAATTTAAGACCTCTTTTCCGTTAATTTTAACCCAAGCCCCCTGGGGTCCTTGCAGGCTGCGGATCTGATTATAAAGCCCTTCCTCTTCTAATTTTCTAAGTTCAGCCTCCATAAAAATCTCAAAATCACTATTCAATCCGATTACCCCCTTAAGGAATCAACAATATTTTACCACAGTTCCCATTCTGCATAAGCTCCATCCCTTTAGCAAATTGCTCCAGTGGAAATTGGTGGGTGATCACCGGTTCCAGGTCAAGCCTTTTTTCCTTGATTAACCGGGCAGCCAGGTGCCAGGTCTTAAACATTTCTCGCCCGGTGATCCCGATCAATTTAATTCCCTTAAAAATAACATCAGCACTTAGATCTAACAATACCTTCTCAGTGGGCAGACCTAAAAGAGCCATCTGGCCGCCGGCTGTGATCGAGCGCAAGCCCTGATTTAAAGCAAGCGGATGCCCGGACATTTCAGCGACAAAATCAACCCCGACCCCGCCTGTGGCATCGGATACTACCTCTTCCAGGTTCTCGGCCAGTGGATTGACCATCAGGTCTGCTCCCATAGCATCGGCAATATTTCTCCGGTACTGATTAGGTTCACTGACGATAATTTTTGTCGCCCCAAAAGCTCGGGCAACTCCGGTTGCCAGCAATCCAGCCGGACCGGCTCCGACAATCAGCACGTTTTTACCGGCTACATCGCCGGCCAAAATCGTATCGATCGCATTACCTAAGGGTTCTTGTACTGAGGCATAGGTTGCTGGAATCGCCGGATCATTTTTCCAAGCAACGACCTCCTTTAAAACAGCATAATCAGCAAAAACACCGTCAGTATGCACCCCCAGTATTTTCAGGTCATTACAGATATGCTGCTTGCCGGTTTGACACTGGTAACACTGGCCACAAGGAATGTGGGTCTCTGCTGAAACAAAGTCGCCCACTTGCACACTGGTTACCCTTGCTCCGATCTTGACCACTTCACCGGCAACTTCATGTCCCATGATCTGCGGTGGAACTATATTCTCCTTGGCCCAATCATCCCAGGAATATATATGAAAATCGGTGCCACAAATGGAAGTGCTTTTAACTTTGATCATAACCTCATCTTGTCCAGTTTCAGGTATAGCTACCTCGCTTAATTCAGCCCCATAACCGGCTTCCTTTTTAACTACCGCTTTCATTTAATCAACCCCCTGTTCTTGGTTATACAAAGACTAACAGATACCACCCCCTGCATCATCTTTTCTATCCTATCTACTCAATACTAGTTTTTCGCTAGCAAGTCCAAAAATTCATACCAATTATTATTATTCAGGATTAAAGTGCTTTTTCCTGCCTGACTCAAATAATTGATCAAAATAAAGACCGGAAAACTGGAAAAGGAATTATCCTTTCCCAGTTAGATGATTATCTTTAGCCGGAAGGGATTAAGATCTGTTGTCCAATCTGTAAATTTTCCGGGTCGGTAATATTATTCAGTTCAATCAAGCGGTTAACCGAAACCCCAAACTGCTGCCCGATCTTGAACAGGGTATCACCTGCTTTAATCGTATAGGTGATAAAACCGTCCACCGGCGGACGAACTGGTGGCCTAACTGTTGGTGGGACTGGTCGCCCGGAAATATCGGTCACCAACGATACCCTAACTGTCTCGGTCACCAGTAAGTTGACGTCCAGGACCGTCCTGATCCCAATCTGCCTTTCCGATATCTTATTAGCCGTAACCCGGCTAACCGCAACATCAGCATAGGCGTCCATGTCAGCTTCTACCTCCGGGATATCGATAAAACTACTGAAGGTAATCCTGGCTGCGGTAAAAAAGACCGGCTGTTCAGGAAGATCGGCTACATAGAGAATATTAACATCAACAACCCCGGTAACTAAAACCCCTCCGTTCTGGGCCTCAGCACTGACACTACCCCCTCTGACCTGTCCGGTAGCCCTGATCACCCGACCAATATCAGGACTACCCTCCGGAATTGTTGTTTGGTCCCTTTCCAGGATTCTGGTCCGTTCTTCCACGACGATCCGCTCGACCAGGATCGTTCTCCGAACCGGCGTTATTTCACCAATAATATCGGTCGGTATTTCGACCAGTTCTTCCTTTACTACCAGAATTCTAAACCTCGTCTCAACACTTATTCTGACCCTGTTTTGATCGAGCAATTCTGCTTTTTCATCCAAAACATTGACCTCGACAAAAGCAGTCATATCTGGGGTTACCCCTCTGAAAACAAAAACCTCATTATAGCCATAAGACAGGGAGGCATACTCAATCTTCCCTTGTTGGTTAACATAAAGGAGATTAATATTAACAATTCCCCGTACGGTCACCCGGTCATAATCAGTTGTAATATCAATCACCTGAACCCGGGTATCAATATCAATTATTCGGTCCAGATCAGCTGCTTCGGTCGGCAAGCGGACAATCGCCGCTAGATCACGGCTATAGTTCCTTTCCTGGACCTGCCTCTTTATCTGCAAGCGTTGTCTCCTGATCCGAAGCTCCGGCCGTTCCTCAATAAATGGTACTATCTCCGGTACAGTTATCTCAATCTCATTGACAATAGTAAATTCCAGGCCAATTAAACGATCATTAATCAAATTAAAGTCAATATCAGAAATAATCGCCTCAACATCAACATCATACCCCCGGCGGGCCCCTCTAACCCTGATTCGGTCGGTATAGGTAAAATTCCTTCTAAAACTGACCACATTGGCCGGATCATCAGCAGATGCATAATAAATGGTCGCCCGGATTACTCCTTCAATAATCAAAGAGTCTTCCCGCAGAATGGTATCGGTTATTTCGACCCGGGCACTAACACTGACAACCCTCTCCGCTGCCGGCAAGTTGGAAGGAATACCAACATTTTTGACGACTTCTGTTTCAACTGTCCTGACCACAATCGGTTCGTCTATTCTTAACTGTTGCGGCATATATCCCCCCTCCTTTAACCCTTGGTAATTTTGATAATTTTCTTGACTTTATGGAGACTGATGTTAACATTCTTTTTTTCTTTTTTACCCTGCTTTTCTTTGTCCATAGTAAAATTCCCCCTAACTTATTTTCATAATAGTATATGCGCAAATAAAATGATCTGATAAAAAAAGAACTGCAGGCTGTGTTTCCTACAGTTCTTAATGGTTTTTATCCCCGGGGAGTTATAATACCACTGGGTACACATATTTTCTGGCCGATCATTAAGTTGTTAGGGTCAATGCCAGGATTGGCGGCAATTAGGGCATCAACTGTTGTACGGTACCGCCTGGCGATCTTCCAGAGTGTATCTCCCGGTTGGACCACATAGACAATATAAGAGGGTGGACATTCATCAGCTGCCGGCGAAATAACGACCAGATCCGTAATAATCTCCAGCTGTCTGAATTCAGTAACCTTGGCAAATTTACGGAGAATAGCCGTCAATTCAATCTTAAAATCATCAATTCGCTCAGCACTGGCCTTGGTCACTTCTACTTCGGTATGCACATTCATTCCCTCTTCAGCTCCGGGAATGTCGATAAAATTCTCAAAGTTATAGTATTGCTCGACAAAATGAACCGGCTGTAAAGGTGGTTCAGTGACCGCCCCTACATAGATTACACTACCTTCAATTCCTTCATCCGGGATTTGCCCTTCTTCCAGTTCAGTAAGATTGGGCGAGCCTTCAAGTAAGACACCGCCTCTCTCCACAGTAGCGGTATATCCCAGCACACGGGCATTGGCTTCAATAATTCGTTCTACTTCCGGTTTTTCCGGAGGGATATTGATCCGGTTAGTAAAAGTTTCATGGACGGTATCCTCACCGACAACATCTTCGACCCGGAGTAGTTCTCTCTCTACCTCGACCAGGTCACTAATCACATCAATAACTACGGTCACCTGTTTCGGTTGGGTTACTTTGACAAAGATCTGAACGATTACATCCAGTTCAATCAGTTCAGGACTGATCAATTCATAGGAAACGCGTTTTACCGTAAAATGGGTGTGTACGGTCATATCTTCCATTGCTCCGGGGACAGTGATTGCTTCACTGATATTAAATCTATTTTCTAAAAAGTGAACTGGTTGTTGATCTAAATCAGCTACATACATTACCCCACCTACTATATTACCTTCAATAATAACCCCTTCTTCGGTTATTTCGGTCTCAATATTATTGACCTCGGCTGATGCGGTTAATACCCTTTCAATCGGCGGTTTCCCGTCAGGTAAGTTGAGCTCACCGCTGAAAACAACGGTAACGGTATTCTCGCCGATTACTTCCTCGATTCTCAATAATTCCTCGGTAATATTTTCTTCCGGTATCCCGCTTATTTCGGTAATAACTGTGATCTGTCGATATTCGGTTATTTTGATAAATTTGGTCAGGACTACCGTTACTTCTACGGTGCGGGAATCAATGCGGTCAAAAGAAACCCTTCTGATGTTAACATCGGCAAAAACATTCATCCCCGGTTCAGCTTCAGGGATATCAATAAAATTGGTAAAATCCATCTCCTTTTCCGCAAAATGAACCGGTTGCTGTAGTTGATCTTCCGGCACTTCACCGACATAAATAATCCCCACTTCAATAATTCCGATGACTTCAGCCCCACCATTCTCAATCGTGGCATCAACATCCCTTAAATTAGCCTTGACATCAATTACCCGCTGCACATCTGGTTTGTCTTCAGGTATATCAACCCGCTCAGTGACAGTTTCGGTTACTGTATCTTCACCAATAACATATTCTACCCGGATTAGCTCCTCTTCAAAATTAATGGCCAAACTTTTTCCTCCTTTCCAGATTAATCAAACTTATCACTTATAATATATGCATGACTATTTAAAATGTGAATACGATTAGGCCTTATTTTATATATATAAGGTACTGGCCTTAAATATGACTAAAAATATCTGCACAACCTCCCCCGATCAATCATAAAATATCTAAGGAGGTGTCAAAAATGCCCTTTGGCTATTCGAAAAAAATTTTTAAATATCCGACTGTTCAATACATACCTCTTGACAGGTATAAAGAAAAAATCGGCCTTTATCCGACCGGTCTGACCAACCCCCGTGTCTATATTTATCAAGCGGGTGAAGAAAAGGAATTACAGAAAAAACTCGATTTCCTGCGCGAAAAAGGGAATTATCATATAAAAGATGGACAGCTAGCAATTCTGGTGCTTAATGGTAAGATTAATTTAATTATGTACCGGGCTTATGAAGTGACCATGGTCGGGAGTCCCAATCCCGGTCACTTTCAAGTCTTTAATATCACTACCGAATACTTTTATAAAGATCGGTTAATCTTTACTTTTTATGATGGTAAGACTGATCAACGAATTGATTGGGTCAGATATGACCCGGTTAAACTCTAAAAAGAGCCTGAGTTCAAGCACTCAGGCTCTTTGCTTAGTAACTATACCCCATATGGACCTACTTCGTTTACATTAAACTGAATATTCTCGGTTACCTTAACAAAGATATCGGCAATTACTTTCTGGGTTAAGCAAACCCCATCATTGCTTAAAATCGGTTTAATGAAAGCAATGCTGGGAATGATCTGAACATCCATGCCAGGCCTTGCCCCAATGACATCAATAAAGGTACTGAAGGGAACATTTTCTGCTTGATGATATTCAATATTGTCCTCCCCGATAAAGAAGATCTGTTTATGGATGATGCCCTGGATGATCACTTTGTCATTGATCACTACCGCATTAAGGCCTTCAAAGCCAGCATTGATATTCTTAACCTTAATTGCCGTGGGAGTCAGGGTGGTCGTAGTTTCACTTAAGATCTGCTTAACATTTTCCCCCACTACTTCCGGAAGCATTACCAGGGAATCATTACCGGTTACTAAATTAATCTGGACGGATTCGGTTACTTTAACAAAAAGCTCCAGGACGATTTCCTGTGCTACCATCGTACCGTCCGGACTTAAGACCTGCTTAATGTGTTCTATATTGGGATAAACCTGGACATTCATACCGGGTTCAGCCCCTGGAATATCAACAAATTCACTGAAAGGAATATCTTCAGCCTGGTGGTGTTCGACATCATCAGTTCCGATATAGAACAATTGTTTATGGACTATTCCCTGCATAATTACTTTATCTTCAATTATCTCTGTTTCCAGTCCGACTACCTTGGCGGTAATATCAACGATTTTAATTGCTTCAACGGCCAGGGTAACCTCATTATTAATCATCGTCTGAACAGTATTTTCACCGATGACCCGTTGGGCTTTAACCAAGGGTCCAATCCCGGTTTCTACAATTAATTGCTGGACAGATAAGACCTTCACAAAGAATTGTACCACTACTTTTTGATGTAAAACACTACCATCCAAGATTAACTTGGAGAAAACATGTTCAACCTCCGGTTCAATTAGTACATCCATTCCCGGTTCAGCACCAGGAATATCGATAAAATGACTGAAACTAATGTTTTCCATCTGGTGATGGATAATATTATCGATACCTACATAAAAAATCTGTTTATGTAAAGTACCCTGAATTAATACCTTATCTTGAATTACATCTGTCACTAAATCCCTAATATTGGTAGTGATTTCTTTGATCTTGATCGCTGCCATATCAAGCGGGAGATCCGAGACTTCCATCCTTTGAATAACATTTTCTCCGATCACAACCGGCGTTTTGATTAATTCCAGCCCTCCTACCTGTTGTAATTCAGGCATTGTCAAACCTCCTTCATTAGTAATTTGGACTTGCTCTTCCTGTAGCTCATCCTCGCGCAAGTTATCTTCTTGTTGCTTAACTACAACTTGTTGCTCAACTACAACCGGACTATTTATGATTACTTCAGGAAAATCTTCTGAGATGATCTGGACTTGCTCTTGCTCATACTCTTCCTTTTTCTCCTCTTTTTCCTCCGGCCATCCCTCCTTTCCCTTATGCTGATTTATCCCTTGATTATCGGGGGTTCCAATCTGATGAAAGGCATAAATATGATGTACTTTTTTAGCGTCAATCACTGGTTGGTTATCAAGACTACTATTGCTAAAATTGGTATTACTCCGATAGGCACTTTCATAAGCTTTTCGATCAATCTTCGGTATTTTGTCGGGGTTTTTAAATAAACGCATATTAAAAAAATTTTTATTTTTACTTAAGAATTTCCATGATTGATATAAATAATAAGTACATAAAATGAAAATAACTATAATGCCTATTAAAATAATCCAACTAATCAATTACCCTCCCCCTTTCTTGCTATATAATATGGCTATCAATTAAAAAGTGTGCAAGAGTAGACAGGATTTTATCCTAATAATAAAAACAGGGGTCGTTGAGGCGACCCCTGTTCAGGCTAATTATCTATAAAGCCGGTGCCGGACTATCAATGAATAGTTGTACGATCATGAGCCCATACGGTCCCCCTTCAACAACCGCCACTCCTACCCTGTCATACCGTGCCTTCAAGATATTATCTTTATGTTCCGGGCTGTTCATTAAAGAAGAGAATGCTGCTTCCACCGTTTGCGCCCCGGCCAGGTTTTCCCCAGCCAGTGCATAATCAACCCCCTCCTCTTTTAACATATCAAAAGGAGAACCATAAACCGGGGAATGATGAGCAAAATAATTATTTTTAATCATATCCCGGGCTTTTTCGCGAGCCACTTTCACTAACTGCGGGTCTGATTGCAAGCTTTTCAATCCGTGCTCTAAGCGAACTTTATTCAGCAATTCCAGCATTTTATCTTCTCGGATCGTTAATCCGGTCGTATTGTCGGTAGTTTCTACGACAAATTCGGGCTTATTGTCAGCCGGGTCGGCTTTATTTTCATCTTGATTATCCAGGTTCAAGCCTTTTTTAATGGTAGAAGTAATCAGGTCGTCACTCCCACCACCGCTGGCATTCTCTCGCATTAAATTAATAATCCACAACATGGCTAAACCTTTAATGATCGTGATAATACTTGTTTTGGGATCATCAAAAAATCCGGCCTCAACACTGTGATTACCCACCAGTCCGATTGCCAGAAAATTTACTAAAATTATGGTGATCAAGAAAAAAACCATCTTTTTAGAACGATACACCTTCAAAACCCCTCACCCCCAATCAGAGCATTGGTCAATATCTACTCTGATTATAACATAAGTCATCTAACCATGACTAATGCAATTAATGGAAAAAGCCGCCCGGTTTGGCGGCAAGGGTTAGCTGGTTCTATTATGTTTTAGTAAAGATCTACCTCAATATTACTGGCAGCAGCATTAATTTTAATCCTTGTTTTTTCCTCAAGCAGCTCAAAGTTGCTGCTCCGAAACGTCTGCTGATTAATCTCGCTTAGACCGGCGGCCAGGAAATTATTATTACTGATTACCCCGTTTGTCGTGATTTCAACAGCGATCTGTTCCGGAATATTCAGCTCAATATCAGCCGTCGCAGAGTTCAGCTCCAGATAGCGGGTCTCTTCACCCAAATCAATTGCCAGTTCACCGGCTCCGAGATTGACCTCTATTTCCTCTATCCTTAACTTTTTCAGGTCAAAATTAAACTCGCCGGCCCCGGCCTCAATCTTGAGCATTACCGGGACCAGATCGGTCAAATTTAACTGCCATTGATTAGCCTGGTCCGATAAATTTAGTCGGCCGACATCACCCCGCTCTTCAATGATCAGTCGTCCGCTCCCCGTTTCCTGCTCATAATTATAATCGAGTCGGGGTTTGTCAGAGACGCTGTGTAAATCGGCTTGATATAAATTGCCATTATCCCGGATACGTCCCAGCTTTAATTGACCGGCCCCCATCTTAACGACAACATCTAATTGTTGTAATTGATCAACCAGTTCCAGGGAAGAGCGCAAATAGGACTGATTCACCCTGTTATCGCGATTATTGCCACGGAAAGAATACTGAAAAAAAGGGAAATTGAAATAACGATTATTAAACGGCCCGGACCAGCCGGGGCCAGTCACAAAAAGGCCAATAATCGTTAAAATTATTAAAAGGGGAACCAGCCACCACAGGGGTGTTTTTTTTAATAAAATATTTAAGCCAATAAAGATTAGCAGCAATGGCCAAAAATGAGTCAGGTAATGCCAGTTTATCCGGAACGAATAACCAAAGGTGTTCAGCAAAAATAATAAACCGATCGTTATTAAAACAAACCCGGAAGTCAGTTGAGAACGTTTATCCCTATTCATCACCCTTAACCCCCTTTATCAGAAGACTAATCCCAAACACTACCAGAATTAAAGGCCAGAACCTTTCCCAACGGTAGTAAGGAATCCAGCGGTCAAATAAAAAGAAAGCCCCGATAACTACCAGGATGATCCCCAAGGAACGATGACCTTTATTCCCGTTTTGCCCATTTTTTTGACTGGCCCGCTCCTGCTCACTATCTTGATTTTCCGTTACTAAAGCGGTCTGCTCGTCTTCCAAACTATCACTGTCCGGGAGATTATCTTGATCATAAACAGTCTCTCCCCGGACTGACCCTAACGGACGTTCAGGGATGATCACCCAGGCAATAATATAAAGAAGCAAACCTACTTCCCGGGCCAGGAATAAAAATAAAAAAGCCAGCCTCACCCAGGTTGAATCAAACTGAAAATACTCGGCAACTCCTCCGCACACACCACTAACAATTCGATCTTTTCTGGAACGGTATATCTTTTTTGACAATTTACACACACCCCTTTACTTAAAATTGACCCAAATTAACTTCCGTTGTTATACAGGAATTAGCCTCTTAATAGCGAAATGAATATGTATAGTTCAGGAAGGAGACCCTTAATGAAAATAATTCTACTTTGTTTAGCCGGATTTGTTGCCGCCATCTTTGATTCTATCGCCGGTGGAGGAGGAATTATTACCGTTCCAGCTTTGCTCGCTGCCGGAATCCCTCCCCATTATACCTTAGGAACTAATAAATTTGCCGCTTCCTGGGGGGCGATGACCAGCTCCTTGACCTTTCTCCGTTCCCGGGTTGTTTATCTACCCTTAATTAAATATATCATCCCCTTCACTTTACTGGGAGCATCGCTCGGAGTTAAGACCGCCCTCCATATTGACCCTAAGTACCTGCAAACTATTGTAATCGTAATGCTGATCTTTGTTACTTTTTATACAGTTTTAAAAAAGGGAAGACCGGAGCCGGCGGCAGCTAACTGCTTTCAAATGGACAATAAAAAAGTATTGATAGGTTGTAGCCTGGGATTTGTGCTGGGATTCTATGATGGTTTTTTTGGACCTGGTACCGGCTCTTTCCTGCTCTTTTCCTTTGTTCATTTATTTAAATTTAATTATACCACCAGTGCGGCCAATGCCCGTATCTTAAATTTTTGCAGTAATTTAACTTCCCTCTTGTTATTTGCCGTAAACGGTAAAATCTTTTATACCATTGGTTTGCCGATGGCAATCTGTATGGCCTTGGGCGGTAGAATCGGCTCGAAAATCGCGCTCAAACACGGCAGTAAGATCATCAAACCAATCTTTATTACCATGTCCGTATTATTGATCAGCAAACTGATCATTGATAGTCTCTAACTGAAGTTAAACCTCAGTTAGCAACCGATAAATCCTTAAACTGGTTCTGGTATAACCTTTGGTAAACACCTTTCTCCCTGATCAACTCTTCATGTTTACCCTGTTCAACAATCCCTTCTTCAGTCAGGACGATAATCAGATCAGCGTTTTTAATCGTCGTTAAGCGGTGGGCAATTACCAGGGTAGTTCGATCCCGGGCCAGGCGGACCAGTGATGCCTGGATTATTTTCTCACTTTCATTATCCAGTGACGAAGTTGCCTCATCCAGAATTAAAATCGGCGGATTTTTGAGAAATGTTCGGGCGATCGCGATCCGCTGTTTCTGCCCACCGGATAGCTTCACCCCCCGTTCGCCGATATCAGTCTGGTAACCGTTCCTGAGCTTGATGATAAATTGATCGGCATTGGCCTGCCGGGCCGCTTCAATAATCTCCTCATCACTGGCCCCTGGTTTGCCGTAGGCAATGTTATCTTTGACCGTGCCGTTAAACAAAAAGACATCCTGCTGCACAATACCGATATTACTCCGGAGAGAAGCCAACTTTATCTCCCTAATATCGGTCCCATCAATAAACAGCTGACCGCTTTCGATCTCATAGAATCGGGGTAAAAGATTACAGAGCGTAGTTTTACCGGCGCCGGAAGGGCCAACAAAAGCTACTGTCTGGTTTGCTTCGATCTTTAGATTAATATGCTCCAGCACTTTGCTGTCATCACCATAGCCAAAGCTTACTTCCCGGTATTCAATATCCCCTTTAACACCTGTCAACTCCAGTGCCCCCTTTTGATCAGTAAACTCTGGTTGCACCCGGAGTAATTCCTGAAAACGACCAAAACCGGCCATGCCCTGTTGAAAGTTCTCATTAAGAGTAACCAGTCGCCGGACCGGGTTCATGAACATATTAACATAGAAGAGAAAAGCTACTAACTGGCCTACTTTCAACTGGCCTTGGTAAACATAGTAACCCCCGGCCGATATGGTAATCAGAGTGATCATATTGCTGAAGAAATTGATCCCGGCAAAGAAGCTCGCCATTGTTTTCATCGCTGATTCCCTGGAGAGGCGGAAACGGTTATTACCCTGGTCAAACTTGCTGTTTTCGTAAGGTTCATTAGTAAATGATTTAACAACCCTGATTCCGCTTAAACTATCTTCAATCTGTGAGTTAACTTCCGCCACCTTTTCCCGGATATCCCGGAAATTTTGATGCATTCTCCGGCCCAATTTAATTGAAAAAAAGATCATCACCGGGATCAACGAAAAGGTAAATAGGGCCAACTGCCAATTCATTCGCACCAGAATATTAAATGAACCAATAATCAGAATAGAAGAGATAAATAAATCTTCCGGACCGTGGTGGGCCAGTTCAGATACATTATGTAAATCATTAACAATGCGGGACATTAAATAGCCGACTTTATTATTATCATAAAATTTAAAAGACAGGGTCTGCAAATGAGAAAACAATTTTTTTCTCATATCTGTCTCCATTCTGATCCCGACCACATGACCCCAGTAGTGCACAATATATTGAAAGGTAAAGCGTAAAATATATAAAACAAAGAGGAAAACCACAATTTGGACGATCATCGCCAGATTCCGTTCCGGTATGTACTGATCGATCATTTGTTGAGTAGCATACGGAAAGACCAGGTCCAGGCCGGACATAGTAAAAGCGCAAGCCAGCACCGTCAAAAACAGCTTCCAGTGTCTCTTATAATAATGGATGAATTTTTTAATCACTTTAACACCACCCTTTTAACCCTATAATTTTATCATATTATTAAGCACCGTGCAAAGAGCCGGCTTATTTTTTTCGTTTTAGGCAGGATAATTCGGCCCGTATCCCGAATAAATTAACCAGCACAATAAACAGGAGTTGAGAGAGCATGAAACTTTATCCTTTATTCTTTACACCACTTTATAAAGAAAAAATCTGGGGTGGTCAGCAAATTAAGGAACATTTTAATCGCCGGATCGAATCCGATCATATTGGTGAAAGCTGGGAAATTGCCGCTCATCCCCACGGGACTAATACCGTTAATAATGGTCATCTTAAGGGAGAAAAGCTTACCGATTTAATAAAAAAATTTGGCGAGAAAATCCTGGGGAATAAGGTGGCCTATCAGCCTGATAATTTCCCTTTATTAATTAAGTTTCTCGATATCGATCGTAAAATTTCGGTTCAAGTCCATCCGGACAACGCTTATGCCAGAAGGGCCGATCAGGAAGACGGCAAAACAGAGATGTGGTATATCATCAAGGCTAAAGCAGGAGCCCGATTAAACTACGGTCTTTTACCCGGAACGACCAGGGAAGAACTGGCTCAGGCCGTAGCAGAAAATAGAGTGGAAGACTATCTAAACTATGTTGAGGTAAAGAGTGGTGATACTTTTTATATACCGGCCGGGCTGGTTCATACCCTTGATCCGGGGATATTACTGGCTGAAATCCAGCAAAATTCCGACGCAACCTATCGACTTTATGACTGGAACCGGACCGATCAAAACGGCAATCCCCGTCCCCTCCACATCGAGAAAGCCCTTGATGTCATTAACTTTGAAAAGGGAATTATCCCCCAAAAGGAACAGACTCTTCAGCTCAAAGAGCCTAACTATACCAGAAGTATCCTGGCCGCCTGTCCCTATTTTGTCACTGAAAAAATTCAACTAAAAAATGAATATATCATCAACCCGGCCGGTGAAAGATTTTACATCCTGATTTTCCTGTCCGGGCAGGGAAAAATTACTGACGGAGATGAAACATACTATCCCCAACCAGGGAATACCGTTTTACTGCCCGCCGAGCTGGATCAACTAGTAATTTCCGGAAATACTGAGTTTTTAATCAGCTACCTGCCGTCCGGCAAGGAGCAGTTCGTCTCTTCCCTGCAAGGACTCGGCTTTACCCAAGAGCAAATAAGCGACCTTAACGGAGTTAAGGATTTTTAAAACTGCTTGCATAATTTGCATAAAATCCACGAAAAGGGTGATAATATTACCAAGAAGTTAATAGTGCTTAGACTTAATCGGAACTGTAGATGTGATCGCTTAATGCCAAGCAGATACTTTCCGCCGAGAACTTGACTCACCCAGCAGGAGTTAAGTTAAGACAATGGAATATCAGTATTAAAGATGCTAATCACTATTAGCTTCATCAATGATGGGATGCCTAAACGGTATCCCATCACTTTAATTTACAGCCCCGTCTAACCCTCGATTAGCAAGACCAAAAGCCGGGCAGCAACAAAATCTGTTCTCCCCGGCTTGATTAAAACTTAAATCACTTATCAGAAGGCTGGTTTATTATTTATGTTGGCCTAATAGGCCTCTCTTTGTCCGCTAACCATATAAATAACCCGTTCACAAATATTAGTTGAATGGTCACCGATTCTTTCCAGAAAACGGCTAATAAACATCAGATAGGTCGCCTGTCTGATCCGGGATGGGTCTTCCAGCATAAAAGTAATCAATTCCCGTAAGATCTGTTCATCCAGAACATCAATCTCTTCATCCTCTTTTGCAACCTGTTTAGCCAGCTTGATATCCTGGTTAACAAAAGCATCAAGGCTTTCCCGCAACCGTCTGGTTACAATTTCGGTCATCCTCGGTATATCAATTAAAGGCTTAATCAGTGGTTCATCGCCAATCTTCAAGACCATCCCGGCTATATTGGTCGCATAATCACCGATTCTTTCCAGGTCAGTTACCAACTTGGAAATTACGATGATCGTTCGCAGATCAATCGCTACTGGCTGTTGAAGGGCAATTAGCTTGGTGCATTTCTCCTCTAACATTGTTTCAAAATCATCGATCTGATCATCATCGTCGATGACCTGCTCAGCCAGGGTTAAGTCCTTATTTTTTAAGGCCTCTATACTTTTATAAATAGCATCTTCGACCATGCTACCCATTTTTAACATCTCATTCTTTAAATCATGGAGAGATTCCAGATAACTTTTGCGCATCACATTCACCCCCTATTGTTAGGCTCAACCAAAACGACCGGTTATATAATCTTCAGTCCGTTGATCAGACGGATTTTCAAAGATCTTTTCGGTCTTATCAAATTCAATAACCTCACCCATCAAGAAAAAGGCCGTATTATCAGAAACCCGGGCTGCTTGTTGCATGCTATGGGTAACGATAACAATTGTATAGTTTTCCTTTAAAATATCAATAAGTTCCTCTATTTTAGCCGTTGCCACCGGATCAAGCGATGAAGCCGGTTCGTCCATTAGTAGTACTTCCGGTTTTACGGCCAGGGCCCGGGCAATACAGAGCCGCTGCTGCTGTCCACCGGAAATACTTAATCCGGAATCATGGAGCCGATCTTTGACATCATCCCAGAGCGCTGCCCCTTTTAAACTCTGCTCAACCAGTTGATTAAGCTCTCTCTTATCGCGGATTCCATGGACCCGGGGGCCATAAGCCACATTATCAAAAATTGTTTTGGGAAAGGGATTAGGGTGTTGAAAGACCATCCCGACCTTTTTTCTAAGCTCCACTACATCCATCTCTTTGCCGTATATATCTTGACCATCCAGCAAGACCTGGCCATCTACCCGATTACCTTCAATTAAATCGTTCATCCGGTTCAAAGTACGCAAAAAGGTAGATTTCCCACAACCCGATGGTCCGATTAAAGCTGTTACCTTATTTTTGGTAACAGACAGATCGATCTCCTTTAGAGCGGAAAAATTGCCATAATAAAAATTTAAATTTTTTACTTCCATCTTAATACTATTACTACTTGTCATTTAATATCACCTTCCCCGACAAACTTTATTATTGCCGCTTATTCCTGGCTAGAAATAGTAAATGTAAGTACTGATATAATGAAGCACACCGTTAAGTATACCAATAAATTGTTAAATTAATGTTACAATTTTGTTAACAAGAAGTAAAAAGAATGGTCACATCATGGCTTTCGTGATTATATGGAAAAATTTTCAACAAAATTTGATATGTAGTTGTTCACGGTTTTTTCGCATCTTTCTTCTGTCTCTAACCAGTAAACTACCTGGTTGACTTTTGGCCATTTTTTTTAACTCAGCGGCAAGATCGCTAATCTGCAGGGGGCTATTCACATCATCATCTTGATTACTAATCAGGGCAATTGAGATCGAAGTAATTGGAAGCATACACTTTCGGCCACTTCTATTTTCGGTTAAAATATAGCCGTTTGCCAGATCTTTTTGTTCATAATAATCGGCTATCCCGCGGTCAAAACTGTTAATAATATGTTGGCTGATCTCTTCACCACGAGCGATTGAAGAAGTGACCACCACAAAGTCATCACCACCAATATGGCCAACAAAATCTGTCTTTGTCCCTTGGCACCAAAGAGCCTGAGTTAAGGTCTGAGCCGTGAACTTTATCACCTCATCGCCTTTTTGATAACCGTAACGGTCATTATATGCTTTGAAGTTATCTAAATCCAGATAAAGAACACAGATACTCTCCTTATTTTGGAGTCTTCGTCGAACTTCTTTTTTAATTACCGGGTTACCAGGGAGATTGGTCAAGGGATTTAATTGTTTTGCTTCCTCAATTTGCATTTTAGAAACCTGAGCCAGCAAAGTCTGGATCGAAACAATCCCGTAATAATTTCCCTCAAGAAAAACAATGATACAATCATAGACACTATCTTGTTTCCGGGCCATCGCCTGTCTTGCCACCTCTGAGATCGGAGTATTATAGTTCACAATCATTGGAGCGGGGTCCATGATTAATTGCAGCGGACGGTCCATAAATACGGCATAACCAAATTTCTTCCCCAGACGATAATAGAGTTTGTCCCGCATAACCAGGCCTACTGGTTTTTTATCCTTAATAATGGTGATACTATGCATCAGATTAGTTTGTTCAAAAATCTGGACGGCTTGCTCTGTTTCGGTATCGGCAGTTAAGGTCACCCCTGGTTTAGCTATATTTCCGATCAACTGACTACACTGATATTGGCTTTTTAAATTGTTAAGCTTTTTAATATAATCAGCAATCGGCAAGTTATTCTGGAAATAATTAACTGGTGGAGCAATCAAAAAGCCCTGACCGTAATCAATCCCCAGTTTGATTAATACATCCAGTTCGGCCGGCTGTTCGACCCCTTCGGCAATTATCTGTGAGTTGATCTGTCCGGCAAAGATAACCAGTGCCTCCAGCAAGGCCTGTTTAACCGGATTCTGATCAATCTCGGCAATGAGGGAACGGTCAATTTTTATATAATCAAAATAGATCGAAACTATTGAGCCTAACCCAGAATAACCGGCACCTGTATCATCAATTGCTAATTTGAAACCCTCTTTTTTATAATGCTCCAGGGCATTTTTGAAGATGTGAAAATCGTTAATCATCGTTTTTTCGGTTAACTCAATGACAATATTACTTTGCAGCAGATCAATCTTGTTGATCAAATCCCGGGTAAAACCCCCGGTAAAATTTTTATCACAAATTACACAGGGATCAACGTTGATAAATAACTTATATTGTGGATCAAGTTGCCTAGCATGGAATAGCGCCTTTTCCCGGGCCAACTTTTCCAATTCAAATAACATATTAAAGCATTTTGCATCGGCAAATAGTCGATTGGGCGATTGATAAAGATTATTCTCCGGACCCCTAGTTAAAGCCTCATATCCCAAAATTTTTCCGGTTTTTAAACTAATAATCGGTTGAAAATGGGTTCTGAGCTTTTTACCTTTAATTATCTGCTCCAGTTCCCTAATTTTATCCTCTTTAACCACACTACCACCTCTTTTGGTTGAATTGAGTAAATCCACCCGGCAACAAATGCGGTAATAGGAGCAACCAGAACCAGAGCAATACTCCCGGTAATAATCCGTAGGATTTCGGCAGCAACGATTTTATAGTTAAACATTCTGATCATACTGGAATCTTTAGTCATAAAGAGCATCAGCAAGGTTAGATAGCCTCCGGAATAAGCCAGCAGCAAAGTAGTGGTCATCGTCCCGATTACCGCCCTTCCGACGTTAAACCCGGATTGAACCAATTCCCGAAAACCGATTTCAGGTTTTTTGAGTTTGACTTCGGCCATTGAAGCGGCAATATCCATCGCAATATCCATCGCCGCCCCCGATGCCCCGATAATAATCGCTGCATAAAAAATCTCCTTCATATTTAGTTTTAAACCGGTACTAATTAATAGGGTTTGGGCATAGGGTAAAGTCATCCCCAGCAAACCCAACCTATTTCCAAAAAAGCAGGCAATCCCAATTGAGGCAAAAAGCCCTGATATAGTACCGACAAATGCCGCTAAACCCTTGGCGGTAAAGCCGGCAATTGCAAAAATAATCACTGCTGACAGTAATAGCAAAATTAATGATGAAAAAAGGAGGGGATTATGTCCGGCTAATAAACCGGGGATCAGGAATTCCCAGAAGAGATAAAGGCTGGCTACAAAGGAAAGCAGGGCTTTAAGACCAGTTTTTCCGGCATAGAGGACCAGTAACAAAACAAATAATCCAAAGAGTAGTAACTCCCAGTCCTGACGATATAGATCAATTGCTCTCGCTCCAACCACTTTACCGTCTTTTTCTAACAAGGCGACAAACAGTTTATCCCCGGGAACATAAATATTATCCAGTTCTACCTGGCCCATTAGATTGTTATCGGCATTTATGACCTCTCCCTGGTACTTGCCTGCCAATAATTGAACCGTCAATACCTGATTACCGATACTGGAAATACTGGAATGAATCACATCACTATTATCAACTGCTATCACCAAGGCCTGCTTCTCTACATCCTCCGAATCAAGAGCTGCTCTCTGCCCATAGAAAAAAATCATTAAAGCTATCAGCACAATAATTCCAATATACAGCAAGACCGTCTTATTTCTCCGCATTCTCGCTCACCCCGTTACAAAAAATTATAGTCAGGAGAAAAAATCCCCTGACTAGATTATCCTTTAATAAGGTAAAACTTTCTTTTTATAACTCGAACTCCAGCACCGATGCCAGGGCTTTAGCTATTTCAGTATTATCTTTAAATCCGCCCAGTTGTGCTGCCTTAACTCCAATTGCCGACATCGGGATTGCCGTACCGGAGTGGGCATAAGTAGTCCAGTACATATTTGCTCGCTCTGATAAAATATGGGTTACGGTGATCGCAACCGGATCATAACCACCATAGGTTACTTTATCGTTTTTACCGGCTTCGACCATCGCCATTGCTCCTTCTATTTTGGCTCTCTCTTCGGCGGTCAGGTCAGCTAAACCTACATTCTCAGCCAGGTAATTGAAAAAGGCTGCCCGGTCATTGTTGAAATTTTTACTATAGTTTCCAGCTCCATAATTTAAAACATCCGCTGTGGATACTTTTACATCAAGCAGCCTTTCCAGCTTAAGAAAATAGTTTTTCCCAAAGCCAAGACCAAAACCACCTGTTTCATGGTCACCTACTACCACAATTAAAGTCTCTTGCGGGTGTTGCTGATAAAATTCATAGGCTTCAGCTACAGCCGCATCAAAAGCCAAAGTATCATAAATGGTCGCAACCGGGTCATTGGCATGACAGGCATGGTCAATTCTACCGCCCTCAACCATCATAATAAAACCATTTTGATAATTAGTCAGTACTTCGATCCCTTTTGCTGTCATTTCGGCCAGACTTGGCACCTCTTCTTGATTCCGATCAATTTCATAAGGAAGATGGCTATAGGTAAAGAGAGCCAGGACCTTTTCTTTCCCTTTTGGTTGATAGTTACGGAAGGCTGCGGTGTCGTATTCGGTCAGAAAGGTTTTATAGCCTTGTTCATAGAACTTCTGGGCTATATTGATATCGTCTTTCCGCTTGGATTTACCCCACTGCCAGTCCTGGGGCACGAAATGACGATAACCGCCACCGGCAAAATAATCGACCCCACTATCTAAAAAGTCATAAGCAATTTCATTTTCAGCATTTCGATTAGGATTGTTAGAAGCAAAGACAGCCGGAGTGGCATGGGTTAAACGGGTACTACTAACCAGGCCGGTAGCCATCCCCTTTTCTTCGGCAACCTGAAAGATCGACTTCAGATTAGTTCCATCGGGCAACTGAGCAATTACGCCATTATTAGTCTTATAACCGGTCGCCAGTGCCGTCCCGGCAGCGGCTGAATCTGTAACCAGGGTATCAGCAGAATGGGTGGTATTAATCCCCGCTATCGGAAAGATATTCATTACTAGTTTAGCTTGCGGATCACCGGTCTGCTCTTGCAGGAAATATTCGGTAGCTTGCCGTTGTGATGCCCCCAGGCCATCACCGATAAAATAAAAGACATATTTGGGAGAATCTGCCTCCACGACCCCACTGAATAGACTGATTGTTATTACTGTCAGCAAGAAAAAACCTAAAAAATTACGGCTAACTCTGTTCAACAAAGTAATTCCCTCCTCAAAATTTATTAAGTTTATTTCTTCTTCAGTATAAGGTAGTTTTTTTTCGGTTATATTGCAAGATTGTTAAGTCCATGTTAACTATTTTTGAACTTAATGTAAAAAAACTAAGCCAGATCAAAGCGCTCGATCCTGTTTTGCAGCTCTACGGCCATACCTAATAGATTATCGGCCACCTGGACAATTTGCTGTACCGAGTTATTTTGTTGCTGATTATTCGAAACCACCTGGGTGGCATTAGCTAAAATCTCCTGGGAAATACCGGCGATTTTTTGCATATTCCCGGCGATTAACCGGTTATTATTACTGGCACCATCCAGAACTGCACTGGTATTATTAATGGCCTGAGTAAGGTCCTGAACGGTCAGTTCGATCTCTTGAAAGGCGGTGGAAGCAAACTTGACGACATCTTCCCCCAGGTCTATTTCTTTGTTCCCCTGCTGCATCCTGCTACTGGCTACCTCGGTTTCTTCTTTAATATCATTAATTAATTCTTTAATCTTATCGGCATACTTGGTCGTATCTTCGGCTAAATGACGGACCTCATCAGCTACTACACTAAATCCTTTCCCGGCCTCACCGGCTCTGGCTGCCTCGATCGCAGCATTTAAAGCCAGTAAGTTTGTCTGTTTGGAAATATTATTGATTATCTCTAAAATCCCGTCAATTTCACCGGAGATCTTTTGCAGGGCAGCAATCCCGTCCGCCACTTTGCTGATCGATAAATTAATCTTATTCATTTGTCCACTTATTTTTTCCATTTCAAGCTGGCCTTTACCGGAGGCCTGGTTCATTTTATTGGATAATTTTTCGACAATCTGATTCGATTTGTTCAAGGTTTTTAGGCCGTGGGATAATCCGGCAAATTCATTATTAACCTTTTCTATATCGAGTGCCTGTTGATCAGTACCGACTGAGACGGAAGAAATCGATTCGGTTATTTGGGCCGAAGCTGCTCCGATATTAGCGATGCTTTTTTTTAGCTGTTCCGAGGTATTAGTGACTTCCGCCGCCGCATAATTCATACTGCTGATTAATTCCCTTAATTGTTGAACCATTTTACCGAAAGTATCAAGCAATACCCCAATCTCATCACTACGGTTATGCTCCATATCAATATTAAGCTGACCGGTCGCGACCATTTTCATCTTCTGGATAATTTGAAAAAGTGGTTTAATCAAATAAATCCTGAACATAAAAAAGATCGCCACGATTAAGATCATTACAGTGATCAGGCTACCAGTAACCACCTGTCTGATCACAATCTCCTGGGCGGCAAAGGCTTCACTGGTCGGAACCTGGGCCAGGACAGCCCCGCCGATTAGATTCAAGGGCACAAAAGATACTAAATAATTATCATTTTGATACTGATATGTAATATTTTTTTCCTGTTGCAGCCGCTCCAGATCGAGCACACTCTTTAAGCTAAAACCCGGTGCAAATTGCTCGCCGGACGGGTTTACAATGACTTTTCCCGCTTGATCAATCAAGTAAACATAACCAGATTGTCCGATCTGCCAACTAAGTATTTGAGCAATCGTCGGTAGGGAAATATCCCCGACCAGAACCCCCATCAAGTTATTACTATAATCAAAAACCGGTATGGAGAGCTTTAAGTTAAATTCATTAGTATCGGTTGAACTAAA
Organism: Halanaerobiales bacterium; assembly: GCA_022360715.1. Classification (GTDB taxonomy): domain Bacteria; phylum Bacillota; class Halanaerobiia; order Halanaerobiales; family DTU029; genus JAKSCG01. The sequence continues at coordinate 12,134 of JAKSCG010000187.1, read as the reverse complement.
GGAAGATGTCCAGGTCAGTTCCTTTTGTTCCTTAGCCTGTTTGAACCATACCTCTGCATCGGGTTGATATCCTGGTGGTAGTTCTATGGCCGGCTCAATGATCTTTTCCTGATCAACGGCAAAGAAATACAACCTGCTAAAAAATGTTGTTTCCTCCAGTTCCTGAACGAAAATACTCTTGGTAACCACTCTGATTTGATTATTAGAACGAAGTCCATAGTCTTTGGAAATCCGGCGCAGGCTTTCCCCTGCCCCATTCAAAAAGGTACTAATTTCTTTCTCCAGAATTTTAGCGACCTCAATATTCCTTTGCTCCACTAGACTGGTATGTCTTTCGGAAATTGAGTAGTAAATGATAAGGCCTAAAGCCAATAAGGCCAAGATTAGAATCACAGCAGCTGTAATAATTATTTTTGCTGAAATACTTCTTCGAAAAGATAATATCCCGCTTATTCCGCTGATAAAATTATTCATTATGCTGTTTTCCTCCTGTTCTGCTAAACCCCTCTCCCGAACAATTATTTATCGTTTGATCATTCGATTGAATTTAATCCTCATGATAATTGCAACCAGATTGATCATTAAGACCAGGGCTAATAATACAACTGCCGTCCCATAAGCCAGTGGCACCTGTTTATAAGGCATTGTCCCGGTAGTAACCAGCGCATAGATATGATACGGCAGGGCCATTACTTCACTAAAAATTGAAGAAGGTAAACGCATTGAAAAGAAGGTTGCCGCAGTGAAAATAATCGGGGCAGTCTCCCCGGCAACTCGACCGATCCCCAGAATGCAACCAGTAAGTATCCCCGGCATTGCAGCCGGTAAAACAACCTTTTTAACCGTTTGCCAGCGGGTAGCTCCAATCGCCAGGCTGGCATGACGATATTCATCAGGAACAGCGAGCAAAGCCTCCTCCGAGGCCCGAATAATCGTCGGTAAGATTACAATAGCCAGGGTAGCAGCACCGGATAAAATGGATACCCCAAAGCCGAAATACTTAACAAAGACCGATAAGCCAAAAAGACCAAACACGACTGAAGGGACCCCGGCCAGATTATTGACCCCGATCCGGATTATCCGGACACCTTTCCCTTTTTTAGCATATTCAGTCAGATAGATCGCGGCAAATATCCCGAGCGGGGCAGCAAAGAGAATCGAACCAACTACCAGATAAAAAGACCCTAACAGGGCAGGAAAAATCCCCCCTTCCGTCATCCCACTTCTGGGCATCTGAGAAATAAATCCCCAGTTAATCACACCGATTCCCCTTTTAAAAATAAAAAAGATAATTAAAACCAGGGCTAACAGGGCCAGGAACATGGTAAATCCAAAAAAGGAAAAAACAATTTTCTCAATCATGTGTCGAAAATCAAGCTGTTTTTTATTCACTTGCCACTCACCTTCTTCTTAAACCGATTTGATGCAAGATCAGCCATGATATTGAAAAAAAGGGTAATTACAAATAGGATAATCGCTATCCCGAAAAGGGCATGGTAATGGTCACTACCGACCGGGGCTTCGCCCATTTCTGCCGCAATATTTGCTGTCATCGGGCGAAGCGGTCTTAATATACTCCTGGGGATAACCGCCGCACCCCCGGCCACCATTAGAACAGTCATTGTTTCACCGATGGCCCGTCCAATCCCTAAAATAACTGCCGTAACCATCCCGGAGGTAGCTGTTGGTAAAATTACTTTACTAATCGTCTCCCATCTGGTGCCACCCAGGGCCAAAGAAGCATCACGAAATTTTTTAGGGACGGCACTAATTGCATCTTCAGCCAGACTAACCACCGTAGGCAAGGCCATAATCCCTAACATAATTGCTGCTGTTAACGCCGTCAGACCGGTCGGCAAGTCAAATAGGTCCTGTAAAAAAGGACCTAATATCCTCATACCGAATAAACCATAGATAACCGAAGGAACACCGGCCAACATCTCGATCATCGGCTTGACGATGTCCTTTATTTTTTGGGGAAGAATATATGAAATAAAGATAGCTGAGGAAATACCAATCGGGACGGCGATCACCATTGCTCCTACGGTAACAAGGATCGAAGCCAGTAAGAGCGGTAAAATACCAAAATCGGGTGGTTCATGGGTCGGATACCAATCCTGCCCGAAAACAAACTGAAAAAGCCCCACTTTAGAAAAAATCGGAAAACCCTCATTAAATAATACGATCACTATACCGGTCAAAAAAATAATCGAAGACAGTGCAAAAATAAAAAGGATTGTTTTGACTATTTTCTCTTTCTTTTTCCAATCGATCATATCTTAACTACTCCCCTCACTTTAAGATCTAAGCTTGCTTTTTTCGTTAACGGGATAGAAGGGAGGTAGTAAACCCTCCCTTTCCCCGGTACTTTTATTTAATTATCGTGTTATCCCTTAACTTATTCTTTTATTTAAAAGAGGGGAACATAACCCTGTTCTTCAGCTAGTTTCTGTCCTTCCACACTGAGAATAAAGTTAATGAAATCAGCTGTCAGACCTTTGGGCCAACCGTTAGTAAACATAAATAACGGGCGAGCAATCGGGAATTGGCCACTGGCAACAGTTGCATTAGTAGGTGTAACTCCATTAACCTTAACTGCCTTCAGGCTGGGAGAAAGATAGCCGAGACCAAGATAACCAATCGCTCCCCTGGCTTCGGAAACAACACCGGCAACTGCACCGTTGGAAGCCTGGAGAAGAGCGGAAGCAACAACCTTATCACCGTCAAGAACCAATTCTTCAAAGACTTCAAAGGTTCCAGAGCTGGAATCACGGGAAACTACTACGATTTCCTGGTCTTTTCCTCCCAATTCCTTCCAATTGGTAATCTGGCCGGTATAAATAGCTTTAATTTTTTCCAGACTTAAATCCTCAACCGGATTAGACGAATTAATTACCACGGCAATACCGTCCATAGCCACCCGATGGGGAACTGGATAAATCCCGTTAGCGACTGCAGCTGAGACTTCTTTGTTTTTAAGAAACCTGGAGGTATTTGCAATATCGGTTGCCCCGTCAATTAAAGCTGCTACTCCGTTACCGGAACCGCCACCCCGCACCGAAATATTAACATCCGGATTTTTCTCCATATATGCCTCGGCAGCACGCTGAGCAATCGGTAAAACGGTTGAAGAACCTTGTATGGTTAGATTCTTTTCAGCCATAACGAGCATTGAAAAAGTAGAAACCAGTAAGACTACCAATAATCCAGTAAATAATCTGCTTTTTAGCATGAAAATTATTCCTCCCTAGATATGTTTTTAAACTCAAGTCAAGGATAACATGCCTATGTTACGTCTAAATTAAGTCAATGTTACTATCAGGTAAAAACAATGTTACAATAATGTTAACAAAATGCCAGTTTATCAACTAATAGTTTAATAAGCTACTTTTGTTCGACTTTTTGCAGATCAAACCTGAAGATAGAGCCTTTCCCCGGTTCACTTTCAACGGTGATCTTACTCTGATGGTTCTGGATAATATGTTTGACAATGGACAGACCGATTCCCGTCCCCCCCTGTGAGCTGGACCGGGCTTTATCGACCCGGTAAAAACGCTCAAAGATCCTTTCTTGATCAGCCGGAGAGATCCCGAGCCCATTATCCTTGATTTCAACAATTACCCTTTGTTGCTCTACCCTTAAACATATTTTTACCCACCCTTTTTTAGCAGTGTACTTGATACTATTATCGATCAGATTCGTCAAGACCTGTTCAACCTGTTCAGCAATCATATAGACCGGAGGAATGTACGGCGGAAGCTCCTTAATAATTGTAATTCCCTTCCTTTCGGCCTGATCTCTTAACAACAGCACTGTTTTATTGATAATTCCCGGCAGGTCTCCCGGCAGTAAGGAAAATTGCCGTTCTTTGCCTTCCAGGCGAGAGAGATCGAGCAGGTCTTTAATTAACAGGGCCAGCCGGTCTGCTTCAGTTTTAATTATTTTTAAAAAACGTTTGAGCGTGGAAAGATCTTCAATTTGGTTATCAACAATCGTATCAATATAACCAATAATTGAAGTTAGGGGGGTCCTTAATTCATGGGAAACATTCCCGATAAATTCGGTTCTCATTTGCTCCAGCCGCCGCAACTCGGTAATGTCATTAAAAACAACTACACCCCCGGTCACTTCACCCTCTTCATTGACAATTGGAACAAAATTACACCGCAAAATCTTTTTTTCACCCTTTTGTAAAGACAATTCTTCACTTAAAATCTGATTATTTTCCATGGCCGCTTCCAGGTAATTATCGATCTCATGATGCCTGATTACTTCGATTAATTTTCTCCCCTTTAGTTTACCGGGTTTAACGGCAAATATATCCTGGGCGGCCGGGTTGATCATACGAATGTATAATTGCTTATCAACGGCAATCAGTCCGTCTAACATACTGGTTAAAATAGCTTCCGCCCGGCTTTTTTCTTCCGAAATCTGACTAATCATGCTCTCCAGTTGGGCAGCCATAAAATTCAACATCCGGGCCAGGGTGCCGATCTCGTTTTGATCATTGACCCTGATCCTTTCCTGAAAATTACCCCGGGCCAGTTTTCCCGCCAGTCCGGTAATCTTGTTCAGGGGATTTATAATATCCTTGCTGTATTTCCAGACCAACAGCAAGGTAATTAATAACATCACTAAAAGAAAAAAGAAATTATTAATAATACTCCTTCTGATAATCGAATTAATCTCCTGTAGTGACTCGCTAATCCGGATAAATCCTGCTATCTCTCCTTGCCTTTCCAGCGGAACAGCCAGATAATACATATCAATATTAATAGTATCACTCTTCCGGATCGATATCCCCTTCGCCTCTCCGGCCAGGATCGCTTTAATTTCCGGTCGGTCAAGGTGATTATCCATCTCTTTCGCATTATAATCAGAATCGGCTAAAACTACCCCTTGACGATTAATCACCGTTATTCTTTTATCAAGAATCTTACCCATCTCTCCAAGCCACTGCACCATTTGCGTTGTTTCCTGTTCAAAGTTGATTACCTCTTGGGCCATAACCAATCTCGCTTCATTTTCCAGGACTGTTTGCAGTTGGCTGAGATAAAACTGGCGCTCACTATAGGTAAAATAAAATGATATACCGATTAGCAGGATCGCTTCAATAAAAATAAAGAGGGAAATTATTTGCCTCCTTAAACTCAGCTTACTCCAGTTTAGCAAACTTATATCCCACCCCTCGTACCGTTTTAATATAATCTTTACCAACTTTAGTTCTCAAACGGCGGATATGGACATCAACCGTCCTGGTATCACCGGCATACTCATATCCCCAAATCTTTTCTAACAACATATCTCGGGTTAAAACCCGGCCCGTATTCAGCAACAGCAAGCGCAATAAATCAAATTCTTTCGGGGTTAAATCCATTAAATTACCGGCTATTCTGACTTCATGGCTATTGGAGTCAAGCTCCAATTCACCAATGCTGATTACTGATTGATCAAACCTTTTCTCCATGCCATTTTTTTCTTCCGCATTAAAGCGCCGTAAAACCGCTTTGATTCTGGCCACCAGCTCTCTAGGGCTAAAGGGTTTAGTCAGATAGTCGTCAGCTCCCATCTCTAAGCCCAAGATTCTGTCGACTTCACCCCCTTTAGCCGTCAACATGATAATTGGGAGCTGTTGATAATCTTCGTTCCCTCTAATTGTCCGGCAGACGGAAAGCCCGTCAATAATTGGTAACATCAGATCCAGCACAACCAAATCAATACTATTGTTTAGCTTGTCCAGCCCTTGCTGACCGTCGGCAGCCAGTTCTACCTTATAGCCGGCTGTCTCAAGGTTAAATTTAATTAATTCTCTGATATTCTCCTCATCATCGATCACCAGAATTTTCTTCAAAATCTCCCCTCCTTTTATAATTTCTTTAATTATAACAAAAAAAAACTCCTAAAGAAAGGAGTCGCTATTTATTCCTTTTTTTGACCTCGATAATACTATGGGTTATATCAGCCATTTGGTCACTGATATGTTCAAGAGAGTCCAGCACTTCCAAATAGACAATCCCGGCATTGGGATCACAGATTCCTTGACCCAACCTGGCCAGGTGTCCATTGCGGTGCTCCAGTTGGTGCTGATCCATCTGTTCTTCACCGGCCAGGATCTTTTTACTCAGGGTTAGATCGCGGGTTTCAATAATTTTATTTGTTTCAGCCAGGAGTTGATATATTAATTCAAAGTTATTTTCCAGAGTAACCCTGGCTTCACTGGAAAATACCACCTTGTTCTCTCTTTTATAGCGGGCCAGTTCGGCAATATCAACGGCATCATCAGCAATGCTTTCAATGTCATCAATCATCGCATAATACATGTCTACAATTTTTACATCTTCTGCTGACAGGGAATTGCGGTGAATCTTGGTAATAAAGGTAACCAGTTCTTCCTCTAACTCATTAACAATTTCTTCCTTGGCATTAACCGTTTTGATTAGCTCCGGATCATTATCCAGAAAAGCCCGGGTCGATTCCTTAACCATCTCCTCAGCGATCTGATACATCCTGAGGACTTCCGGTTTCAATTGATCAATAGCAATAATTGGTGTTTCCAGCATCCGTTCATCCAAAAAGTTTAATCCCCTTTTAATGGTTATTTCATCGCCAGGGATAACCCTTTTGACCAGACTAACCATAATCCCGACAAAAGGCAACCAAAAAAGAGTATTAACCAGGTTAAAGAAAGTATGGGTATTCGCCAGTAACCGTTCCGCGGTAGGGTCTTGTCCAAAAAAATGGGAAATCTTTAAAACGGTGTTATGAATCAGCTCAGCAAAATTGGGAATAACATAGAAAAGTATAACAATAATAAAGGCTCCCAGGAAATTAAAAGTAAAATGAGCAAAAGCCGCTCTTTTAGCAGTGCGATTAGCGCCAATACTTGATAGAAGCGCCGTAATGGTTGTCCCGATATTATCACCGAGCAAAATTGGAACAGCAATCCAGTAGTTGATTACACCAACGGAAAGAAGACTCATCAAAATGCCGATACTGGCACTACTACTCTGGATCATGACAGTCATAACTGCTCCCAGGATTAAACCCAACAAGGGAGACTCCCCGAATTTCTGCATCACATCAACAAATAAAGCTGAATCGCGTAAGGGTTTCATTGTATCTTTCATGATTGTTAAGCCCAGAAACAAAATCCCGAAACCAAGGATTACCTGGCCAAGTTGTTTGACCCGGTCACTTCTACTGAATAGATATAAGGCCGCACCAATTGCTACTGCATGCAGGGAATACTGACTCAATTTAAAGGCAATCAATTGGGCGGTAACCGTTGTCCCAATATTAGCCCCCATGATTACCCCAATTGATTGCGTCAAGGTCATCAATCCTGCATTAACAAAGCCAACTACCATGACGGTAGTGGCACTACTACTTTGAATCACAGCCGTAACCCCGGTTCCGACTAGCAAACCTACCAAGCGGTTATTAGTCAGCATCCCGAGCAGTTGTTTTAATTTCTTCCCCGCTGTCTTCTGTAGTCCTTCACTCATCTGCTTCATTCCATAAATAAACAACCCTAATCCACCAAACAGTTGAAAAAACATGGCTAATGACAAAGGGAATCTCTCCTTCCATTTTTTACATCATTATTACAACAAAAATTGCGCTAAACATTATAACGGTTAAAATCCAGGGTGGTTAGTAGTTTAGATTTGTTACAATTATGTTAAATTGCTGTTAATTTTTTGTAACGATCTATGCTCAATTCGATAAAAAGGCTCTATTTCCTGCATAGTACATTATTTTTCTTAATTTATGAATATTTTTTATTGTCTATTAATTATTTTAACCCTTTGTGCACTTAGAGTTGATAGACTTTATTTTGTACTACATCAACCTGCTTAATTAACTCCAGGATCCCGGCGCGCTCTTCCCGCTTATTCAGATAATAACAGGTATCGGCCAGGTATTTTAGTTCAGGCAAGGTCTTTCCCTGGGTAAGGTTCTCCTGAAGATATAAGTATGCCTGCTGCCATTTCCCTTTCTCATAAAAAACCTGGCCCAGGTCTCTGTTAACCGTTGTGATCTTCATGCTCTTAATGATTTGAACCATGATCTCGATTGCTCTTTTTCCGGCATATTCGGTAATTAAACCCAGATAATAGACGGCTTTTCGGTAAAACCTTAATTTGGCAACCAGGTTGTTAAATTGAAACCAGACCTCCTTACCGTAAAAATAGATCTCATTAAATAACTTAATCAAATTCCAGGATAGTTTATTACCCAGTAACTTAATCTGATTAACCACACTCTTGGACTCACCCTGGACCGAACTCAACAGATTGATCAACCAGAGGTGTTCCAGAACCTGTTCATAATTGTCAAAGGCCGGTGAAGTTTTCCTTAATTCTTGGGCTGCTTCCTGGTACTTTTTAAAAACCAGTAATAATTTGGCGTGCCAATACAATACTTCATCATTAGCCTGACCATTAGTACTTAACACTTTAAGAACATCCATCGCCTTGCCGTATTCTTTCCGTTGATAAAAAACCTTAACCAGTTGAAGGGGTAAACGTTGTTCGCCCTGTTTAATCTTTTGTAGATAGGACAGAACCTCTCGCCCACCGGTCACCGGAATCAGATCAACCAGCGAGGATAACACCAAATCACTATGTTCAAACATTAAGTATGCTTTTTCTAAATAAAAGCTAGCCTGGGCTTTTTTCCCTTGTTCTTTAAAGATTAAACCGAGTAATAAATAAGCATTGACCTCTAACCTGGTCAAGTTTATGCGGCCGGCCAGAATAGATTTAAAACTTCCGACCGCAGTAGGGTAGTCTTTTAAAACAAAAGCAAGGTACCCCTGCCAAAAAGTAAAGACAGCAACTTGGGGAAATTTTTTTAAACCCTCTTTAATCCGTTGTTCGGCCCGGATGTACTGTTTTAATTCCAGCAAAAGCAAAATAATGTTTTTTAAAAAAGCAATTTGATTTTCACCGCTATTAAGCCGGTATCCCCGCTCAAACCATTCTAAAGCCAGGTTGAACTCCCCTTTCCAGTAATAATCTATCCCTTCCTTCAGACAAGTAAAAGCCAGCGATTCCGGTTTACTATCCTGGGTTAACTCCAGATAATATAGCTTGCAGGGGCTTAACTCGGTCCAAAAGTCACTTCCGGAAAAGTGATATCGCTTAATTATTGGCAATTGTAAAGCCTTAATACTGGCATTATTATTTTTTTTAAGAATAGACTTGGCTATATCAAGGCTATCTGCCTGGAAAAAAACATCCCGATCCCTTTTAAATAATCGGATCTTCAGATAGGGTGTCTCAATATCTTTCTCAAAATGCAACTTAATGATCGGGAGATAAAAACCGTCACAGGAAGATTCTCTCAAGATTCGCCGGAGCTGCTTACCACCATTAATCAACTCTTCCCGGGCCTCCAAAAAAAATATCCACTTGCCCCGCGCCTGTTGCAGGGCATAATTCATCGCCTGAAAACGGTTACCCTGGTGATAAGCAAACACCCTAGCTCCCTGCTCTTTAGCCAGTTGTACTGTCTGATCATAAGAACCCATATCAACGACAATCAGCTCATCAGCGATCTCTTTTAAACTATATAAACTACGGGCGACCGAATGGGCTTCATCTCTTACTACCATACAAACACTTAACAGCATTAGTATCACCTGTTTCTGATAACATCCTGTTCTGATCTCATTACCATTATATGAGAAAAGACAGCAATTCGCTATAAATTTGCCGGGTTTTTTCGGCAACTCGCTGCCAGGTGAAATTATTAAGAATATAGTAGGGTAATTCCGGTTCCGGTTGACGTTCAACTGCTCGCAAAACCTTTGTTCTAATGTCACTCAGGTCGCCCGGGACACAGTATTCGGCATAATCTTTAAAATATTCCCGGGCGCTTCCCCGCTCCGTACTGACCAGTTTACAACCGGCTAAACCCGCTTCCAGGCTAACCAGTCCCGGTGTATCATACCAACTGGGTAGAACATGCACTGCGGCGTCGCGGTATAATCGGCGTAGTTCCCTTCTGTTCACCCCCGCTTTGATCTCAATATGCTGATCGGCCTCCTGTCGACACAATCGGTAGTAATGGTGATCATTAATATCACCGATCATCGTTAACTTTAATCCGCTGCCGCGCAGGGCTTTGATTAAACCCAGTTGATTTTTACTCCGATGGATCCGCCCTACCATCAGGACATGATTCCTCACCGGCTCGACCGGGGCACCATAAAAAAAGTCCTCCACCCCGTTATAAATAATCCGGTAGGGTTGACCGGTTTGAAAATCTCGTTCTAACTGCTCCCATTCTAATTCGGCATTAGGTACGATTAAATCAGCCAGCTTAAGAATTCGCCTCCGCTCCTCCTGTTTGATCCTCCAGGTGGTCAGGGCAGCAGGGTTCTCCTGAGCGAGATATTGCTCGACATTCCAGTAGATCGGGGTAATCAACAGCGGAATACCTTTTTCTTTAACCGCCAAACATCGCTGATAGCTCCCTTCAGTTCGCAGGATATTAAAATAATGAACCAGATCATATTGGTCCAGATCTGGTTTAAGTCGGGTCGAGAGACTGACTGTAAGCCCCTTTTTCCTTAGATATTCGGCCAGTAAGGAAACCTGAACCGTATCCCCGGCCCTTAATTTAAAAATATCCAATCTAGTTAAAAAAAGAACTCGGATCATAGCAGCCTTCCCTTCAAGTATTTTTTTATAGTTGTCGGGTGGTCTCCCCGATAGCGGCTGGTTTTGATCAAATAATTGTCCGGCCGATAACTAAAATTCGGCTTTTGTTGGCCATCCAGACAATTTAAATCCTGACGACGATTATCATTTGACTTTATTCTGGAACCAAGGGCATAATGGTAATGGTAAAGGATAATCTCCCTTAGTTCCCTTTTATCTTCAATATAAGCGGGGTATTGATTGTTGATTAAAAGCAGACAATGGTTGCCCCTGGTATCATAAGCGGCCGCTTCTCTCCTGAATAGACGGTAGATTACTCCCTCCCAGTGGGGATCTTTGCGGACATTTAATCTCACTGTAAAAATATCCCCCCAGAAGCAAAGCAAAGAAAAGCCAATCAGTAAGCTTTGCTCATCTTTAATAATCATTTCTCGAAAGACCTTACTAAAATTATCCGATAAAAACTCATCAACATCCAGGGCCAGTACCCACCTGCCCCTGGCTTTACTCAACAGAAAATTCCTCCGGAAACCTTCATTCCACTCCGTCGAATAAGGCAAACCGGTCTGGGGAAGGCGCCAGTATCGGAGCACCGGTTCTTTTTTTCGTTGAAAATTCTCAATGATTTCCAGGGAGTTATCCTGGCTACCCCCGTCCAGTAGTAAAATCTCATCAGCGTAAGCTGCTACTGCTTCAAGATAAAGGGGTAGAAAAAACTCTTCATTCAAAACCGGACTAATCACTGATAACAGGATCTCTTTACCCCCATTATTCATCTCCACCTGCCTTTAACCACCTTTTCAGTCTGCTCACCCATCCCTCCGTGTTTTCCTGAACTTTAATTACCATATCCTCGGCGACTTCCTCGTTCTCTTCCCTGGCCTTGCTCTCTCCTTCAACTGCGCTCACTCGTTCTTTTCGGTCATTGTCGGCTAAAAAAAGGTCATAATAAGCTAAATGAAGCAGTTCTTTTAAACGGACTGCCCGATTTAGCCAGGTTTCTTCTTTAACAGCATTATACCTTTTTTCCGCACCGCCCCTTCCCTCAACCAACATCTCCTCAGCTTTGCCGATAAATTCATCTTCATCTGCGGCCAGTTCTACCACATCTTTAAATTTATGTAATTCCGGTAAATCGACGGAGAGAACAGGTATTCCCCCGGCCAGATATTCGTAGATTTTAACCGGATCGGTCAACCTGGTTAACTCATTTTGCCGGAAAGGAATAATCGCCAGATCAAAATAAGCCAGGTAATCCGGTAAAGTGCTGTATGGTTTCTCGCCCAACAGGCTGATATTAGTAACCCGGCTTAATTTGCTAATATCAGTACTGACCTCACCAATTAAAACTAATTCCGTATCAGGCATTTGATTGGCTACTTTACTGACCAGTTCCACATCAAACCAACCGGCAATCGCCCCAAAATAACCGATTATCCTCGGAGCAGACGGGAGGTCGGCCGG
>JAKSCG010000135.1 GCA_022360715.1 Halanaerobiales bacterium | reverse complement strand
TTTTTGGTGAAGATAGAGCGGTAGTTTTAGAGAAATATCCGAATAAGGTGATAATGACCTGCGGGGGAGAAGGGGCTTATTACCATAATGGTTCAAGAGTAGTCAATGTCAAGGGATTACCGGTGAAAGTGGTCGATACAACCGGAGCAGGCGATTCCTTCAATGGGGCTCTGGCTTATGCTTTAACTAAAAAATACCAGCTAACCGATGCGATTAGATTTGCCAATAAAGTTGCCTCCAAAACAGTGCAAGGACTGGGAGCACAAACGGCGATGCCGACCCTGCAAGAATTACAGAACTGAGGTTGATTTTTAAGCAAATATGGAAACGTATCCATAAAGGAGCAAAAAAGATGAAAAAAAGAAAAATTATTATTGATACCGATCCGGGAATTGATGATGCTTTTGCTTTGCTGACTGCGTTTAATTATCAAGGGTTTGATCTTTTAGGAGTGACGGTAGTTGCCGGAAATACCGGTTTAGATTCGGCCCTCAATAATGCCTTAGGATTAGTCAAACTGGCTGAGATTGATTGTCAGGTATACCCGGGGGCCCACTCTTCTTTAAAAAACTTACAAAAAGGGGCCGAAGCTAATCCCTATAGTTCTAACACCCATGGTGAGGGCGGGCTGGGGGGAGTAGTTCTAGAAGTTGACCGGCGCCATTTGTCTAATACCTCTGCTGCCGACTTTATTATCGAGACAGTCAAAGACAATCCCGGTCAGATTGAGCTGATTACCCTGGGGCCACTGACTAATCTTGCTTTAGCGATTCAAAAAGACCCGGTGACCATGCGGAAAGTAAAAAAGATCTGGTCGATGGGGGGAGGAGTACAAAGAGGAAACCGGACAGTAGTTGCCGAGTTTAATTACTGGGCTGATCCGGAAGCAGTTGACCTGGTATATTCACTGGGAGAAGAAGTGGAGATTAATATGATTGGCCTCGATGTGACCGCACAAACCAGCTTTACGATCAATGAACTCTTTTTCTTGAAAAAAGAGGGAGGTAAAATTGGCCGGCTCTTATCGCAGATGGCTGAGCAATATACCGAGGTATACTGGGACAGGTTCAGGATAACCGGCTGTATTATTCATGATTTAGTTGCGGTAATGATCGCTATTGATCCGACGATTTGCAGTGAGTCCGATCGGTACCAAAATGTTAATTTGAGAATTGAAACTGCAGGACTCAGTCGCGGACAGACTTTAGTTGACCTGTATGGACATCGCGATTTAAAAGACTACCCGAAAAACGCCACGGTTTACATGGGGATTGACCATAAAAAATATAAGCAGAGGTTTATTGAAGTACTGTTTAATGACTTATCAGATTTATATCAGAAATATTTATTGTAAAGAGATTAACCGTCAAGTTAACGGATTAGTTGCTCGGGATTATGGTGTCATAACTTGGCTACTCTGTCGTTACTCCAATATTTAATCTTTAGACCGAACAGTTGCTGAATTTAAGGGGAGTAGCCAGTTATTTATATATATTATCATGCTTAGGGTTGGGGTCAAAGTAGGGAGAACTTATCCAATACTAAAAAAAGGAGAAATGAAAATGAAAAAACTTGGAATGATGACCTTATTAGTTATCCCGATCGCGATCGCGATTAACTTAATCGGGCGTCAAATTACTCAGATGTTGGCTTTGCCGATCTTCTTGGATACGATCGGCACAATCTTGGTCGGGATTTTAACCGGACCGATCGGGGGGATGACCACCGGTTTATTAACCAATGCGGTGCGGGGGGCAACTGTTAATCCGGTTTCCTTATATTTTGCTCCGGTCAGTGGAGTTATTGGATTAATTGCCGGATTTGCGGCGAAAAAGGGCTTTTATAGTGATTGGAAAAAAACACTGCTAATCGGGATTATTCTTTCGCTGGCCGGTGTACTGGTGGCAACTCCCATTGCCGTAATAGCCTTTGGCGGAGCTGACGGAAGCGGTAGTTCGATTGTTACCGGATTCTTTCTGGCGACCGGTCAAGGGATCTGGCGGGCAGTTTTTTCTGCCAAGATTATTACTGAATCAATTGATAAGATTTTAGCTTTAATCGTAGCCATTTTGATTGTCAGGAATATACCGGAGAGCACTTTAGTTAAATTTGCCTTAGGTAATAAATTAATTAAAAGCAGAAGATAGTTAGGTTAAGTGGATAAAGAAATGACAGTGGGAAAGAGGGCTTGCTCTCTTTCCCGCTTGAAAAAATTGAGCTTTTAATAACGACGAGGAGTAGCTAACATGGGGAAAAGAAGTTATTTGTCAAATTTGTATCCGATCTCAAAACTAATTATGGCGATTGTCCTGGCGATAATTGGAACATTAAGCGAAGGATACCTGGTTGGTTATGTGGTAATATTACCGCTTTTATTATTTTTGGCCTTCCTGGACGGCAAGTTAATTAGTTATTTCAGGAAAATGTATGGAATGCTGTTATTTTTAATCATTACGATCTTTTTTATTAAAGCATTGTTTCATCCTACTACGGAAGTAATGTTCTCATTCTGGATTATCAATATAAAAACACAGGGCTTTTATGAAGCAGTTGATCTGATCGCAGTAATTATCAGTATTGCCGGCTCACTGTTGTTATTTTTTGAAACAACCGATCTGGAAGATTTTATGATCGCGCTGGTCAAGTTGAAAATGCCTTACACCGGGGCCTATGTCTTTCTGTCAACTCTGCAGATAATTCCTTTTATGGCCAAGCGGAGTAAAGTGATCATGCAGGCCCAAATGGCCAGAGGAATTGAAACAGAGGGAAATCTGATGGTTCGGGTTAAAGCTTTTTTTCCGATGATTAGTCCCCTGATCATTTCCTCAATCACTGAGATCGAAGATAAAGTGATCACCCTGGAATCAAGGGCATTTTCAGTCGGGAGAAAAAGGGTTTTTCTGGTTGAGAAAAAAGCGGAGAAGATCGATTATTTAATTGGGATTACAGCGATGATAATATTAATAGGATTTATAATCTGGAGGTATGTCCGATGAATGCGCTTGAAGTTAAGGACGTTTCCTTTCGGTATCCGATTGGTGACGAAAACGTACTGGAGAATATTTCATTTTCGGTTAAGCCGGGTGAATTTGTGGCGATTTTAGGGGCCA
>JAKSCG010000177.1 GCA_022360715.1 Halanaerobiales bacterium | reverse complement strand
ACGGGTATTATGCCGTCCCGAGGATTCGGGATTAAAACTCAATGATGAACGTAGTGAAATTATTGAGTAATTTTAAATATTAATCGGTATAAACCGCAAAGGATCATAAGAATCCGTGAGACGCGAACAGAGATTAATACAGACTAACGCTATAAACCACTGAAAAAACAATTTATTGAACCCAAAACTCACGTTAAATTGATACAGTCAACTCTATGAAATTTATGCCCAAGAAGAAAGGCCATTTCACAGAAACAGCCTTTCAAATCTTTATTATATCATAAAAAATAAGTTTTTATCTAACAATTATTTTCATTGAAGTAAAATTTTCACCCGGATTAATTATTAGAAAATATATGCCAGGGTTCACATAACTAAGATCCACCCTGTACTGATTAATACTTTCTTCATTTCCAATTGTTTTGTCGTAAACTAACTTTCCGGAAATGTTACGTACCTGAATTCTCTCCAGAGGGATACTATTTGATGGATCAGTAATAAAAATCTGCCCGTTAGAAGGATTAGGGAATACCTTAAAAGATACAGACTGTCTATCTTCTGATAATTTGGGTTCATCCTTATAAGAAGATGTGTTTGTTAGTTTAGAAGATTTTAAAACACCAACCTCATCACCTGTAAAAGTTAATATCCATTCTTCAAGATTCGTATGTCCATTAAAATTGTAATCTTCATGCGGATCAGATGGTATATTTAAAGCCCGTGAGGTCGAAAGGAAATCATACCCACTACCATCAGCGCCAACATAAGTTCCGGCAGGAAGTCCAAGCGTAGCAAGTCCGTCACCTGAAACTACCAAGGTTTGGTTTGAACCAACTGCAACAGTTCTTAGCTCAACATAATTAAGGTCAACTACCCCATTAGATTGAATGCATTCTACTGCTGCAGGTAACTGACTATCAATGTGGCTAATCACCTGGGTTATATTCGTGCAATTCTGAGTCAAATAAACAGTCGTTCCATTCACAACTATTTGCTCAGGATTACTGCTCCAGTCATATCCGTTAGACATCTCTCCACTTGTATCGCGGGAATTGAGTTTACTGACCCTGGCTGGAGTTGAATAAGGACTATTAATAAGCGTTCCTGTTCTGTCTGCAATATGCTGAACAACTCTTTCATCAACATAATCCCGATCCCAGAAAAATGCACCTGCCCTTCCCAAAAGATAATTCTCAATTTCAGATGATGACCGAATTGTATATTCTGAAAGATCAATTGGTGATGTCATTGTTTGTGTTGCTCTATTGTTATCAAGAATATACGACCACTGTGTCCCAGGATTCGTGATGGTTCGATTACACCAGTTATCACTTACATATATTCTTGAATTACTGGTCAATGTATTTGCAATCCAACCTACATAATCTGTAGCCACATTATGTTTTGAATCATCGGTCATTGGAATAATTTTATTCCCTACCAGTGAAGAAAACAAATCACTGTTATTGT
>JAKSCG010000035.1 GCA_022360715.1 Halanaerobiales bacterium | reverse complement strand
TTCCGGCTTTTCCTGACGGCACAAATCCTGACAGTATGCACAGCGGGGATGGAACCGGCAGCCGGAAGGGGGATGTAAATATTCAGGTACTCTCCCGGCAATACCTTTAGCAATACCCCCGCCGCTTAATTTAGGAACTGCTTTCATTAGTCCCCTGGTATAGGGATGGAGCGGGTTATTAAATAATTCTTTTGTTGGAGCCATCTCAATAATATTTCCGGCATACATCACATAAACCCGATCCATCCATTCCCTCACTACACCGAGCGAATGGGTAATATAGATCGTAGCTGTTTTCCTCTCTTTGACCAGGTCCATTAACAATTTCAATATTTGATCCTGGATTGTTACATCAAGATTTGTCCCTGGTTCATCAGCGATCAATAATTTAGAACTGGTCGCCAGGGCCAGGGCAATACATATTCTCTGTCTCATTCCTCCCGACAACTGGATCGGGTAATTAGCCAGCAACCTTTCCGGGTCCGGCAGAGCTACATCGGACAGAATTTTAACTGCCCTCTGCTGTATTTCATCCTTACTGAGATCCTGGGCTGAAGAATATTTAATCGCCGCTCGCAATTGCTGACCAATCGTAAAGACCGGGTTCAAGGCTGCCGAAGGATTCTGAAAAATCGCCGATAGCTTTTGTTTTCGGAGCTGATAAAGTTCTTTTTCCCCCAGTTTAAGCAGATCTTGACCTTTAAAATAAATGCTACCGCCGGTTATTTTCCCGGTCGGTTCCGGCAGTATTTGCATAACTGCTTTCATGGTTGTTGTTTTCCCACAGCCTGTTTCTCCCACCAGGCCGACCTTTTCTCCGGGATATACCTCCAGGTTGATCCCATTTAATACCTTTAAAAATCCATCATATACTTCATAACCGGTGGTCAGATTTTCGATTTTAAGGATCGGCTTCTCCATCAGCTCATACCTCCTCAATGGCCAGCACATCACGCAGACCGTCTCCCATTAGATTAAAGCCCAGGACGACAATAATAATGGCCAGAGCGGGAAATAGAGTCATCCACCATTGATCAGGCATATATTTAGCTCCGTCGGCCACCATTGAACCCAGATCAGGGGTAGGGGGTTGCGCACCAAGACCGACAAAACTTAAACTAGCACCCATAATAATCACAAAACCCATATCTAATGTCATCTTGGTAAAGATCGATGAAACACAATTGGGCAGAATCTCCCGGAATAGGATGTGAAAAGTGCTGGCTCCTGTAACTTCGGCTGCCTGGACAAAAAATTCGTTCTGCAATGAAGAAGCTATGCCGTAAATTAATCGGGCATACCAGGGCCACCACATTAAGGTTACGGCGATCATGGCATTGAGCATACTGGGTTTTAAGATCGAAGTTATGGCCAGGGCCAGGATCAGCGGTGGGATCGCCAGAAAGACATCAGTAATCCTCATAATCACGGTGTCAATCTTTGTCCCTTTATAGTAGCCGGCAACCAGACCGGCCAGTACCCCGGGTGGTGCGGCCAGTCCAATCACCACTATCCCCATCAGCAAAGAATATCTAAAGGCAAAGATAATCCGGGTAAAAATATCTCTTCCCACAATATCAGTCCCGAAAATATAAGAACTATTGGGCATTTTCATCGTATTACCAAAATCAACAAACTCTGCTGCATGTTCCGGATATGGAGTAACATAGGGGGCCAGGAGCGCCAATAAAATAACTAGAATTACGATTACCAGGCCGATAACCGACAATTTATTGCGCGAAAAATTATACCAGATATGCTTAAATTTATCTTTTTGCCTTTCCCAAATCCCTATTGCCAGCTCATTACTCATTATTTACCCTCCCTTCCCATTCTGATTCTTGGATCGAGATAGGCCACAACAATATCAACAATAATATTAATTGTAACAAAGCTTATCCCCAGAATCATCACAACCGCGGTAACTACATTCAAGTCTTTTCTTAAAATGGCGTTAATTCCATAACGTGATATTCCCGGCCAGTTAAAAACCAGTTCTACTAAAAAAGCATTCCCCAGTAATGCGGCAAAATCAAGCCCCAGGATTGATACCGTCGGGATCAAGGACGGTTTTAATAAGTACTTAAATAAAATCGTCTTTTTCGGGATCCCATAAGTCTTATGGGCCAGGATATAATCTTTTTGGAAATTATCACTCATCGAGCCCCTGGTAATTCTCGACTGCTGAGCCATCCCGGCCATAGATAGACTTGCCGCCGGCATGATTACATGTTTAAGTGCATCAAAAAAAACCGCAAAATTTCCGGTAAGTAAACTATCCAGCAGCAGCATCCCGGTAATTCTGGTCGGAGGGGCTAACCCTCCGCTCAACCTTCCTGCTGTCGGTAAGAGTTCAAAAACATAGCCAAATAATAAGACAAATAATACGGCAAAAACAAAGGCCGGGGTTACTACACCAATATAGGAAAAGATCCGAACCCCGTTATCGATCCAACTGTTCTTAAACTGCGCTGAGATCGAACCAAGCAAGATTCCCATAACTGACATGATAATGCCGGCGACCAGGGCCAGTTCTAACGTTGCCGGTAAAAATTCCTTAATATCCGTAAAGACATCCTGTCTGGTAAATAATGATTTCCCAAAATCCCCGCGCAGGGCATTTCTAAACCAGATAATATACTGCACAAAAATGGGGTCATTAAGATGCATTTCTTCCCTCATCTTTTCGACCACGTGATCCGGTGCTCTGGCGCCAAAGGCTAATCGTACCGGATCACCGGGTACTACTCTGGCTATCAAAAAGATCAAGATCGAAAGACCAAACAGTACTATTAGCGAAAAAAATAATCGTTTCATGATAAAAGTTGATAATTTCATCCTGAACCTCCCGCTTTTAAATTAGTATAAATATAAATATTATTCCGTTTAACTGAAGGCACTTGGCCTTCAGTTAAATCTTGCTTTATTTCCTTTTCTGCTCAGGGAAGATTTCGACGAAACGCATATCAAAATTATAACCCATTACCGATACATAGTTTTCAACCTGGGGCCATTTGATATAGCTGGCCTGATAGGCATGACGCTCCACATTATCGTAAATAAAAATACTGGGACAAAGCTCTACTACTTTTTCCTGGGCCTGGGCATACAGCTCCATTCTTTTTTCCTGATCTACCGTTGCAATTGCTTGCTCAATCAGTTGATCCAATTCTTCATTTTGTAGCCATTCCGATTGCTCCCAGCTACCGGTATTAGAAGAGTGGTATTTGGACTTCAGGACTGAACCGGCTTCGGCATAATGCGGATTAACCCAGATACTCAGCAAATGAGGGGTAGTTTCTACCCGGGAGACACTGTCAATAATCTTCATCCAGGGTAATCGTTCAATCTCCATCTTCAGACCAATTTTTTTGCCGTCAGCCATCAGCATTAAGGATATCTTTTCCAGGTCGGGTACATCGGAATTGGTGCCCAGGGTAATTGTATATTGATCCAGTTCCTGGTAATACTTGGATTTTCTTAATTCTGCCTGGGCTTTCTCTAGATCTTTACTATACTGGAAAACTTCTGTCCAGCCGGGAACAACCCGGGAGACAGGACCACAGGCTTGTTTAGTCCCCGGATAAATTTGTTCGGTAACAACTTGATAATCAAAAGCATAAGCCAGGGCTTTTCTGACATGAATATCATCGGTAGGCGGGATTTTGGTATTGATCATTAAATAAAGCTGTCCACCGTCAGGATTCTTATATAACTCAATTCCGTCCATATTTTCCAGTGTATTAAATGTTTCCAGGGTCTGCCACTGATCGGAAATCTCTAACTCCTGCCTTTTCATCAGTGTTCTTACCGTGACCGAATCGGTTGTCCCGATCATTTTAAAGTACTTTGGTGCC
>JAKSCG010000022.1 GCA_022360715.1 Halanaerobiales bacterium | reverse complement strand
AGTTGGTGATCATACAATGATTTTATTTCCGGGATAATATTCGTTCTTTCAATGTATGAATTTGGCTCGTAATCAATTGCTACCAGGTGATTGGCATGCACTCCTATCAGTCTTGCAGAAGCTCCACCTTTTACTCCATTCAGGAGAATAGGCTTGCTGCCAGATGGTATGTTCGAAAAATTAACTTCAACATTGTAGAACGTACTAAATGCACCATGCGCAGGAGCCCAATAACCTGCTCCACCAGACATGAAGAGTGGATATTCAAAGGTTTCATGAATCGGCTCGTCAATGTAAACTTTTAGGTTGTCGAATAAGTTTTGTTGATTAGCACCACTATGCTGATCCAGAATTGGATTCTTTTCAACTACACAATTGGTGTAAACGCATTTAGTTGAACGTGTATTAAAACTAAGTGGATGCCTTACCCGGTTTTCAACCCTAAGTTTCTTTACCAAAACATTGTGTACTTCACCCATTGCCACAGAGTAATGTGCCAGTTTATCACCAAGCGTGTGAATATTTTCAATAGTAACATTGGAGATGTCATCAGTTAATATACCACTGTCTGCATTTTTAAACCTCACATTTTTCACCCAGCCATTCATTAAACCTGTAAGGTAAATAGCATTGTTACCTTCTTCGCAATGATGGGGTAAGTCTGGATAAACAGGAAACTCAAAAGACATATTTTCAATGCCAACTTCCTCAATATGTTCCCACTCAATTAAAGCACAATGCCATTCAGGTTTGACATGATGCAGCAAAGGGTCTTTTATCGTCACCTTATTTCCTTTTATATCAGTTACAAGTACCATTTGGTTAACTAAAGGACTTTCTGCGTTTGTCCAATGGTGAGACCCTATTTTAACATCCTGGTTGTCATACATGTGTTTCAGGAATGATCCGTCCTTGCCATCTTTATTAAACCAACATAATTTGTATGCTTGTCCAACAGCTAATCCTGATGGATTATTAACTGTAATTACTGAAGCACCTTGCTTACCATCTTTAGCTTTTGCGTAAATAGTTAATGGCTTGTTATACTTTGAAAGGTATGGTTTATGACGAGCACCTTTTTTTGCCACCCAGAAATACCCTCCAGACCATGAGTACTGAGAAAATAAAATATCAACGCCATTTTCCGGTTCACGTTGTCTTTTATCTAAATTAACCAAGTATTCCCTCAATTCAGCCAACTCAGGAGGATTTTCAGTATATTTTAAAGGTCTTTGAAAGAAAAGGACAGTACCTCCTTTACCTGCTCCGGAACCTTGAATAACTGTTTTACTCCGGT
>JAKSCG010000085.1 GCA_022360715.1 Halanaerobiales bacterium | reverse complement strand
TCTCAGGCTGCGGCTGGTGTACGTGCAGCGGTTGCCCTGCTCGAGGGCAAGGAACTGAACAAGCATTACATCTACGAACCGGCCGGTTGGAACATCGAGAAAGCCAAGAAGTATTACCGCGATGATCTGACCGCGAATGTGTGGTGGCCGACGGAGCTTCCCGAAGAGAAGCTGCAACAGCTCTACGGAAAAAACTAGAACCTCCTCCCACGACCATCTCTCCGAGGGCGTTTCAACCGCCTTCGGGGAGACTCTATCGTCTCGTCCAGCTGGGGGGCCTCATGTCGAACCCTATTGAAATGTCGCATATCACCAAGGCCTTCGGGGCCAATATTGCGGTGAGCGATGTTTCGCTCGAACTGAAGCCTGGCAGCGTCCATGCACTGATGGGTGAGAATGGCGCCGGCAAGTCGACGCTGATGAAGATTCTGGCCGGGGTGCATAAACCGGACAGCGGAGAAATATACAAAGACGGGAAAGCGGTCAGTTTCGAGAATCCAAAGCAGGCTTTGGACTCCGGGATATCAACCGTTTTCCAGGAGCTTTCCCTCCTTCCGAACTTGACCATTGCCGAGAATATGTTCCTCGGCCGAGAACCTGTGCACGCACTCGGAGCCGTCGACTATCGCTCGATGCATGAGGAGACCCGACGGGCACTGGGCGACCTTGGGCTCGCCCTGGACCCGTCAACGCTGGTGTCGGAACTGACGATTGCCGAGCGTCAGTTCGTGGAAATTGCTCATGGTATCAAAGCGGATGCCAAAATCTTCATTCTCGACGAGCCGACCGCGGCTCTCAACGCGGCGGACGTGGAAATCCTCAATGAACAGATCCGCCGCCTGAAGTCGGAAGGCAAGGTCATCGTCTACATCTCTCATCGGATGGATGAGATCTTCGAGATCTGTGACACGGTCACAGTCATGAAAGACGGTCAGCACGTCGCCACCAAACCGCTTTCTGAAGTGACGCCGGAATCCCTGATCGCCTTGATGGTGGGCCGCGAACTGGAGGCTTTGTTTCCGGAACGGGGCGCGGCGGCAGGTTCGTCACTTCTCGCGTACAGGGATTTCAAACTCACACCGGAAAGCGAACCCCTCTCTTTTGGTGTCAACGCCGGAGAGATCGTCGCT
>JAKSCG010000084.1 GCA_022360715.1 Halanaerobiales bacterium | reverse complement strand
TGGCTGAAAGTTAGGTGATGGGACGGTTCAAATACTTTTTCCCAATATCCTCAAAATGTTTAAAGATGTGTTCCAAATCTTCACCGAAAGGGAGCAACTTATATTCTGTTTTATTTGGCTTAATTTGTTTTTCAATGACCCCGCGTTCCAGCAAAAAGTTTAATTTGCGGTTGAGTTCTGTCTTGCTTAGGTAATCAATCCCTGCTAAAATCTCGCTGTAGCTGTGATTTCCACCGGCTATAGCAGCAATGATTTCAGGAATCCACCGTCGACGTACGATTTCCTGAATGAGTTCCAATCCTTCAGTTATCCTAATCGTCATGACAACTCCCCTTTCCGCCCAGGACACAAAAATGTTTCTTTACAATATTATCATTATATCATATGATGGGAGCAAGATAAAACTGGTAAGGATTTCAAAAAATCTAAGGAGGTACTCACATGAAAAAAGTACAACTAATGAACACATATGTAGCTAATTTGGCAATTTTGAACATTAAGCTCCATAACCTACACTGGAATATCACCGGTATTCAGTTTATGCCGATTCACCAATTTACCGAAGAACTATACGATAATTTCTTCGCAAAGTATGATCAGGTGGCTGAACAACTGAAAATACTGGGACACAGCCCGCTGGCCACGACGGGCGATTACCTCGAACATGCTACGGTCACTGAGGTGCCGGCCAAAGACTTCGCTACCAATGAAACCCTGGAAATCTTGGTGGCTGATCTTACATTAATGAAAGACCTGGCCGTTGAAATTCGCAATGAAGCAGACAGTGAAAATGATTTTACCACTGTGATGATCTTCGAAGAGCATGTCGCTGATTATGCCAAAAACCTTTGGTTTGTCAACGCAATGCTCAAGTAAGCCAAAAGCCGCAGGAGATAGCTGTTCATATCCTTGCGGCTATTTATCTTTTTTTACTGGTAACTGTTTTAGGTCAGTATGAGTACAAGTTAAAAAACAAAGTATTAAAAAAATTTGAAACTATGCAGGAATTTATTGTATTATGGCGAATATGATAAATATAAAAACTATTTAAATATATTTTTATATTTTTGATTGTATGCAAGCATTCAAACTGTATACTGGTATTCATAGAATTAGCATACAGTTAGTTGCAAGCGAAAGTGAGGAGTTTTATGAGAGATTTTAATGATATTAAAATAGAGACGAGGTTAATTAAAGATGTAGTATATGAAACAATAAAAAGGGCTATCGTCAAGGGTGAACTTATGCCTGGGATCAGACTGGTTGAACAGCGTTTATCCGAGAAGTTTAAAGTTAGCAGGACCCCGTTAAGAGAAGCAATTCAAAAACTGGAGTCAGAAAGACTGGTAACCAGAATTAATAGTGGTGGGGTAATGGTAACCGAGTTTTCCGCAAGGGATATAAGAGAGATTTACGATATCAGAGTAGCTCTCGAGAGTAAAATAATCAGAGAAGTAGCAGTAAATTGGCAAGATAGCGATCTGGAATCTATTAACAAAATAGTCAAGGAAATAAAAAGCAAACTGCTGTACAAAGATTATCACCAGAAAAATGATCTTATTGAATTAATTCAAATCGGTAATCAGTTCCACGAACAGCTCCACCGCATCTACAACAATCAAACCTGTTTAAGGTTATTAAAGAGTTTTCAAGCCCGGGTGGATCGATATGCTTACCTGGCCTTAAGTTTTCGGGGAAGGGCCAGGGCCGCGGCTCAGGAGCATGTTAATTTATTTGAACTAATTAAAAACCGCCAAGCTAATCAAGCGGAAGAAGAAATGGCAAAGCATATAATAATGGGTCAGGATATGACGATTGAAATGTTACGAAGACTAGAATCGGGAGAGCAGATGGCTGGAAGTGAAGCCTAATAATTTAGCTATATGTATATTTTATTGGATAAAAGGATCTTTCATTGTATGCAAGTATTCTAAAAATTGAGAGAGGGAAGAGGGTGAGAAATAATAAAAAATTAGCTTTTATTTGAAGCACGAAAACATAAGGAGGAGAAAAAATGAAGAAAAAAGTAGCGAGAGTTTTTTTAATCACATTAATACTCGTCTCTGTTTTAGCCGGGGCGGTTGCGGCAGCTGCTTATGAGGTTAGTCTTGGTCATGGTACTGCGGCGGATAGTCTTTATCAATACGGAGCCGAACAGTTTAAAAAGGTTGTGGAGGAAAGAACTGATGGTGATATTATCGTAAATATTTATCCGGGTGGACAGATTGGTCATGACCGGGACCTTACTGAAGGTATTCAGCTAGGTATTATTGAGATGGGGCTAATCGGGACAGAACCTTTAACTACCTTTTCTCCAAAAATGGCTGTAATTAATCTCCCGTTTATATTCAGAAACAGGGAAGTGGCCTATGCAATTTTAGACGGAGAGATCGGTAATGAGATTATTGCTCCACTGGAGAAGCAGGGCATTATTAATCTGGCCTGGATGGAGAACGGATTCCGAAATATTACCAATTCGGTTCGTGCAATTGACTCTCCGGCCGATCTGAAGGGACTTAAAATAAGGACTCCTAATAGTCCGGTATCCCTTGCTATATTTAAAGCCTTACAGGCTAATCCGACTCCAATGAACTTTGGCGAGGTTTATACTGCTTTACAGCAGGGAACCATTGACGGACAGGAAAATCCATTAGCTTTAATTTATTCTTCCAAATTTTATGAAGTGAATAAACATATTAGTTTGACCGGACATATTTATTCACCCTGTGTTTTACTGATTAGTAAACAATTCTTCGCTAGTTTGCCGGCTGATTATCAAGAGATTGTTAAAAAAGCCGCTATAGTGGCCCGAGATCGGCAGCGAGCAGAATCAATGAGAAGGGAACAGTCATATGTAGATAGACTGAAAGCAGCAGGTGCCGTAATTAATGAAAATCCACAATTGGACTTGTTTATAGAGGCGACCAGTAATGTCTGGCGAGAGTTTGCTGATCAATTCGGTGAGGAGATCTATTTGAAGATCAAAAGCTTTGAACCGGATAGCTAGTTAATTCTAATCAGGTAGGGTCTCTTCGGAGGCTTTACCTGATAATTATCTACAAAGAAAGAGGGTGAATTAAGACTATGTATCAAAAGAAACCGGGGTACAATCTTTTAGAACTGTTTCTCTTTGGATTGCTTTTGTTGATGGTTTTTTTTACTATTTTTGCCGTTTTTACTCGCTATGTTTTAAACCAATCTTTAGACTGGACCGAGGAATTAGCCAGATTCCTTTATATCTGGATTACCTTTTTAGGTGCCTTGATAGTTTTAGCTAAAAATAAACATATTGCGATTGAGACCTTTCTCGATGCTTTACCTAAAAAGGTTTCGTCCCTGCTCAGGAAAATAAATGTTGTTTTAATGATTGGATTTACCCTCTCGATGATTATCGGTGGTTGGCAGGTAAGCAAGATGGCCATGTTTCAGGTCGCGCCCGGAACCGGGATCAGGCTTGGTTATGTCTATGCCGTTATTCCGCTCAGTGGTGTTTTGATGTTACTGTATCTGGTTTTTAAGGGATTTTCCCGTGACTATGATTAAGTTAAAGCAAGGAAATATTGCGTAGCCAAAGCAGGACCTGTCGAGAACTTTTATTAACAGACTTAGTATGTAAAAGGAGAATTATCTATGGGTATATTCTTATTATTTGCTTTATTTTTCATCGCCATCTTGCTGGGAATCCCCTTAGCTTTTAGTCTAGGCATCTCGTCTCTTATCTATCTGATCGTCGAGGTAAATACGATGCCCTGGGGTGTTATTGCCCAAAGGTTGTTTGAAGGGGCTAATTCCTTTCCCTTGATGGCGATACCCTTTTTTATTCTGGCCGGAGCTTTGATGAATTATGGGGGACTTGCGAAAAAACTCGTTGATATTGCTCACTTCCTGGTCGGGTTTATCCGGGGTGGATTAGCTATAGTTAACATCGTAGGGAGTATGTTTTTTGCTGGAATCTCCGGTTCGTCTGTTGCTGATACAGCAGCCATCGGGAGTTTGTTAATCCCGGCGATGACGGAAAGGGGTTATAAAAAGGAATTTTCGGTTGCCGTGACCGCCAGTTCTTCCACGATTGGGGTGATTATTCCGCCCAGTATCCCGATGGTACTGGTTGGTGTAATCGGGGGACTTTCAATTGGGCAACTCTTTTTGGCCGGGGCCATACCTGGTATTTTGTTAGGATTTGCCTTGATGCTTGTTTCCTATCTTATTTCTAAAAAAGAGAATTACCCGAAAGAGCAAGTTCCTTCCTTCCGTAAGATTGTAAGATCGGTTAAAGAAGGCATCTTTGCTTTGATTATGCCGTTGATGATCCTGGGGGGAATAATCGGCGGGATATTTACCCCAACAGAAGCAGGTGCTGTAGCCGCTCTGTATTCCTTTATTATCGGTTTTTTCGTTTATAAGAAATTAAAGCTGGCGGATTTACCGAGGATTTTATATGATACTTTAACTAATACAGCGGCGATTATGTTTCTGGTAGCAGTAGCGTCACTTTTTGGCTGGATCTTAAGTTATGAAAGAATTCCCCAGATAATCGCTAATGCCATGCTATCTATTACGGAAAATCAAATATTGATCTTACTTCTGATCAATATTTTTCTGTTGATGATTGGGTGTGTGATGGATATGACCGCTTCATTAATCATTTTGACTCCGATGTTTATGCCGCTAATCAAGACCCTGGGAATCGATCCGATCCATTTCGGGGTGATAATGGTCCTTAACCTCTCCATTGGTCTATTTACACCACCGCTCGGAGTATGTTTGATCGTACCCTGTCAATTAGCCGAAAGGAAAATTTCCGACGTATTGAAAGATATATTACCCTTTTTTATTGCCTGTGTTGTGGTGCTTTTCTTGATTACCTATCTACCAGGACTAGTAACATTTCTTCCCAATCTTTTTTATTAAAAGGATTTGGGCCAGGAAAGGGAGATTTTGATGGTGAATAATTTCTTAAAGAAAGTTGATTTAAGCGGAAAAGTAGCAGTTATAACCGGGGGTAGCAGCGGGATTGGACGGGTCGCCGCCTTTACCCTTGCTGCTAACGGGGCCCGGAATGTTATAGTTAGTCGCAGTCAGACCAAGGGTCGGGGGATTGCCGAGAGGATATGCTCGGCGGGTGGAGAGGCCATGTATATTCAGGCAGATATTGCCAAAATAGATGATATTGATCAAATGGTCGCACAAGTTATGAAGAAATGGGGCAGGATCGATATACTGGTTAATTCAGCCGGGATCAGCATTAAAAATACCAATACTGAAGATGTCAGTGAGGAGGAATGGGATAAGACTTTAAATATTAATTTAAAGGGTGCCTTTTTCTGTTCACAGAGAGTAGGCCGGGTAATGATTAAGCAGCAGGGCGGCAAAATTATAAATATCGGGTCACTGCAGGGAGAGATGGTTCTGCCGTTAAGAGCAGCATATGCAGCCAGCAAAGGGGGGTTGAAACAGTTTACCAAGAGTATGGCGGTAGAATGGGCCAAGTACAATATCAATGTTAATGTTATTGCTCCGGCTTTTGTCCGAACACCGATGACTGAAAAAGCTTTAGCTGATCCTTTTTGGTATAATGTAGTCAAAAGCAATACACCGCTGGGGAGACCGGCTGAAGCAGAGGAAATAGCAGATGTTGTTCTTTTTCTGGCCTCAGATGCGGCCAGTTATATCACCGGACAGACAATCGTAGTTGACGGTGGCTGGACTTCCGGTGATGACATCAGTTTTAACAATCAACGCCAGTAAAAAGGAGGGAGAGGGATGAAGGGTTTAGTATATATGGGACCGGAAGATCTAAGGTTAATGGACAGGATGGAACCAAAATTAGCGGATAATCAGGTTTTGCTTAGAGTAAAATATTGTGGGATATGCGGCTCAGATATGACAATGTATGCCGGCAAGCATACCCGCCTTCAACCCGATACAGTTCTGGGTCATGAGTTTGTCGGTGAAGTAGTGGAAATTAGGACGGATAAGCAAAGCGACCTAAAGATTGGTGATTATGTTGCGGTTGAACCAATTATTCATTGCCATCAATGCTTTTACTGTAAAAGTGGCCGCTATAACTTATGTCATCATAGAGGTGTCTACGGTTGTGATGTTGACGGAGGATTTGCCGAATTGGTTCAAGCTCCGCTCGATAAAATTATTAAATTACCAAAATCCGGTGAACTTAAAAAAATGGCTCTGATTGAACCATTAGCGGTTGCGGTAAGTGTTGCTAATAAATGTCAGTTCAGAGTCGGTGATACTGTAGTAGTGCTGGGCGGGGGTACGATCGGATTATTAGTAGCCCAGGTGATGGAACATTCGGCTGCCGGCAATGTTATCGTTAGTGAAATCGACCCATATCGATTGCAAAAAGCACGAGCGCTGGGTTTAAACGCAGTTAATCCTAATCAGGAGGATTTAGAAAGCAGGGTTAAAGAACTTAAGAAAGATGGTGCAGATGTGGTAATTGATTCTGTTGGCCACGCTGAGGCGATTAAAACTGCCTTTGAACTGGTGAGAAGGGGTGGTTTGATTAATATTGTTGCTCTTTATCACGGCAAGGTTCCGGTGGACCTGTTGCAGCTAGTCTATTCCGAGATCGACTTAAAGGGTACGTTTATCTATACCTATCAAGATTTTATCACCGCTAAGGAGTTACTGGAAAGGGAGTTAATTGCGGCCGAAGCATTAATTACTGCTGTTTATCCCCTGGCAGAAGCGGTTGATGTCTTTAAAAAAATGCATTACAAAAATGAGGGTCTAAAGACGTTAATTAAGGTTTTTTAATAAAATTGATTAAAAAATGGGAAGCGGGGATTGCTCATGAGGATTGATCGAAATCTTTTTTCATATGAAATGCCTACGAAAATCATTTATGGGACCGGTGCGGTGGTGATGGCCGGCCAAGAAATCCAACGGTTGGGGGCAAATAAAGTGCTGCTCACTACCGATCAAGGGATCAAAGGAGCGGGACTCCTTAATCCGGTAACAAGCGCCCTGGCCAAAGCCGGGATTGACTGGGTAGTCTATGATCAAGTCGAGGCTGATTCTGATGTAAATATCGTAGCTGAAGCTACATCAATGGCCCAGGAAAACCAATGTAATTGTGTATTGGGGATAGGTGGCGGGAGTTCAATGGATACAGCGAAGGCAGTAGCAGTGATGTCGACTAATCCCGGCAGTATTTATGATTATGTCGGACTGGATCAGGTTAAAAATGATCCCTTACCGATCGTAGCTATTCCGACTACTGCCGGAACCGGTAGTGAAGTAACTATCTGGGCAGTAATCAGCGATAAGAAAAAACAGCTCAAGACCGGTATCGGTAGTATTAAGATGATGCCTGATCTTGCGATCTGTGACCCGGAGTTAACTCTTAGCTTGCCCCCTCTGCTTACCGCGGAAACCGGGATGGATGCACTGACACATGCAATCGAGTCTTATGTAAATACAGCTACCCAACCTATTTCGGAAGCACTGGCCGAAAAATCAATTAAAATGATTGCTGAGCACCTCCGTCTTGCGGTAGCAAATGGAGAAGATATCGAGGCCAGGGATGGTATGTTGATGGGGAGTTTAACTGCTGCCCTCGCCTTTAATGAAACAAGGCTTGGGATTGCTCATGCGTGGTCATCACCACTTGGTGCCTATTTCTCAATATCCCACGGGCTGGCCAATGCCATTCTGCTCCCCAATGTGATGGAGTTTAATTTGATTGGGGCTCCCGATAAATATGCTAAAATAGCCGATTTGATGGGTGAGAATATTAGCGGATTATCAATAATGGAAGCAGCCGCTAAGTCAGTCGAGGCGGTCAGAAAATTGCTCATTGATATTGAGTTGCCCCGGCATTTTAGAGCGATAATTGATATTGAAGAGGAAGATATCATCAAGCTGGCGGAAGAAGCATTGAAGAGTGGTAACAACCTAGTCAATCCTCATCGACCGGACCTTGATGATCTGATAGCTATCTGTAAAAAGTCACTATAAATTTTTATATAAAAATATAGCCAGGATAGGGAGGTAATTTTGGTGAGATTAAATGATGTTAAACGAAAGTTAAAGGATGGTCAAACCAGTTTTGGGACATGGTTAAACATTCCCAGTCCATTTTCAGCGGAGAGGTGTGCCAAAAGTGGGTTGGATTGGTTAATAATCGACATGGAACATAACCCGATCAGTATTGAGACTGCTGCCGGTATGATCATGGCGGTTAATCCAACTGATACTGCTCCGTTGGTTCGAATTCCCTGGAACCATCCCGAACATATTAAAAGGGTGCTCGATGCCGGTGCCTGGGGTGTATTGGTCCCGATGGTTTGTAGTAAGGAAGAGGCAGAACAGGCTGTTCAAGCGGCCAAATATAACCCGGCCGGGTTCAGGAGTAATGGTGGCGGACGTTATGGAATCAGTTTTAATGCTGACCGTAATGAATATACCAGTAAGGCCAATGAACAAATTATAGTAGCAGTTCAGATCGAACATATTGATGCAGTAAACCGGGTAGATGAGATCATGAGTGTTGATGGTATTGATATTTGCTTTATCGGACCAAATGATTTAATGACTTCAATGGGGATGATCGGTAAAATGGATATGGAAGCACCGGCCGTCAAGAAGGCTCTAAAAAGCGTTGTCGAGACAGCCAGGAAATATGGAATAACCCCCGGAATCCATGTCGGCAATGTGGCTGATGCTGCCCGGCGGGCTAAAGAGGGATTTAGATTTATTGCTGTTTCGACAGAGCTAAACTTAATGTTATCGGCCCTAAACGAGGTTGAGAAATCGGTCAGCAGGATCAAAGCGAGGTGAAAAAATGCCGGCATATTATAAAATAGAATCCGATAATCTCACCAGGTTTATTATCGATATACTGGTTCAGACCGACATAGCGCCCGGTCAGGCAGTTATTATCGCCGATACTCTGGTTAGGGCCGACTTGAGGGGGATTAATTCGCACGGGATGATCAGGTTTCCCTTTTATGTAAAGCGGCTGCTGGATGGCGGAACCAAAGTCAATCCAAATTTTTCGATTGAGCGCGAATCGATCGCAACGGCTGTCTTTAACGGAGATAACGGCATGGGACAGATTGTAACTTACCAGGCAATGAATTTGGCGATAAATAAAGCTAAAAAAGCGGGAATTGCTTATATTACAATCAATAATAGCAATCATTTCGGTATTGCCTCATATTATGCCATGCAGGCCCTGGAACATGATATGATCGGAATAGTCTGGAGTAACGGTCCCAGTAATATGGCTCCCTGGGGAGGGAGCAGCCGGGTAATCGGCAATAACCCATTAGCTGTTGCGATCCCGGCCGGGGAAAGGGACCCGATTGTATTAGATATATCTATGGGCAAAGTTGCCGGGGGTAAAGTCAGGTTAGCAGCAAAAGAAGGTAAAAAAATTCCTAAAGATTGGATTATCAGTAAAGAAGGCCGGGTGACAGATGACCCGGAAGACCTACCTGATGGTGGGGCTTTAATGGCCTTAGGACATAAAGGTTATGGGCTGGCTATTGTTGGCGAGGTTTTGAGTGGAGTACTGTCCGGGGCTGGTCTGCTGACACAGATCCCGATGTGGTTTAAAGCAACTGGACAAGCTACTAATATCGGACATATGGTCATGACTATTAATATAGAGGATTTTATGGAGACGGTAGTTTTTAAGAAAAGGGTTGATTACCTGATCGATGAACTGAAGGCATCTAAATTGGCGGCAGGTTATGATGAAATACTTGTGCCGGGTGAAATTGAAGTCCGTAAAGAGCGGGAACAACTACAGGATGGTATTGAATTGCCGGCCAGGATCATTGATGAGCTGGATCAAATGGCTCAAGACTTTCAAGTTCCCGCTATCAAAAGAGTAGATTAGACTAGCACAACTGATTTTCGATTTTTATTAAGGGGGTAATGAACTAATGTACGGTTATAGGGGGAAGTTACTGGAGATAAACCTTACCGACAGTTCAATTTCTGTTAAAAAGCTGGATGAAAATCTACTAAAAAAATACCTGGGCGGAAGTGGACTGGGGGCAAGACTACTCTATGATCTGACCGATGGCCAGACAGCCCCGCTGGATGAGGAAAATGTTTTGATTTTTATGACCGGTCCCTTTACCGGCACTAAAATTCCTACTTCGGGTCGACACGCTGTTGTAACAAAATCTCCTTTAACAGGGATCTGGGCTGAAGCAGATGTAGGTGGAAACTGGGGTTATGAGTTGAAATGCGCAGGGTTTGACGGAATTCTAATTAAAGGAAAGGCGGTCAAACCTGTCTATTTATGGATTAGTGAGGTGGGAACAGAGCTCAGGGATGCTACCCATCTATGGGGCAAAGACACCTATGAAGTCGATGAATTGATCAGAAAAGAAACCGACTCCCAGGCAGTAATCAGCAGTATTGGTCAGGGTGGAGAAAACCTGGTGGCCTTTGCCAGTATTATGACTGACGGTAAGGATGGTCGGGCCGCCGGTAGAGGTGGGGTCGGTGCGGTGATGGGTTCCAAGTACCTTAAGGCGATAGCTGTTAGGGGGAAGCAGAGAGTTGAGGTTAAATATCCGGAAAGATTGAAACAAAAGATTAAAGAGCTTGCCCCGGAGATAGTTGATAAAACCAGAATGTTTGGTAAATACGGAACATCAGGTGGGGTGCAGGGGCATGAAGAAATGTTGAATTTCCCCCTTAAGAATTGGGCCGGAGAGCGTTGGCCGGAAGGTGTGGAAAAAATAAACGGAATCGTAATGGAAGAGACCATCCTCAAAAAGCAATACCGCTGTAAAACCTGTATTATTGGTTGTGGTCGGGATGTTGAGATTACAGCGGGACCCTATCAAGGGGTTAACGGGGCCGGTCCTGAATATGAAACCATTGGTACCCTGGGCGGACTCTGCATGATCGATGATCTGGAGGCAATCGCCTGGGCTAATGAACTCTGCAATCGTTACGGTATTGACACCATTTCCGCCGGTAGTGTAATTGCCTATAGTATGGAAGCATTTGAACGGGGAATTTTAACGGCTGAAGATTGTGACGGACTCCAATTAGTTTTTGGGAATGAAAAGGCGATGATTGAGTTAATCCATAAAATTGCTAATAAAGAGGGCTATTTAGGCAAGCTGTTGAGTAAAGGTGTCCGTAAAGCTGCGGCCGAATTGGGCAATTACGCTGAAGAATTTGCCATCCATGTCAAGGGCATGGAATTTCCGGCCCATGACCCCAGGGCCTATAATGGTGTTGCCTTATCTTATGCTACCTCTAACCGGGGGGCTT
Source organism: Halanaerobiales bacterium (assembly GCA_022360715.1). GTDB lineage: Bacteria > Bacillota > Halanaerobiia > Halanaerobiales > DTU029 > JAKSCG01. Next base: position 15,149 of record JAKSCG010000084.1, on the reverse strand, counting down.
GTCATGTCCAGGGATTTACCCACGGTTTTGAAAAGGGTTTTACTATGCCTGAGTTGGGAATTGATCAGCCTCATCCCCGGCATTCTGTCGAAGGTAAAGGCGAATTTACTGCTAAATTACAAGATTTAATGTGTATCTTTGATTCGATTAAACTCTGTAAATTTGTGATTATTGGGGGAGTAAAGCTGACAGATATTACGGAGTTATTTAATGCTGTTACCGGTCTGAACCTCACCAATCAAGACTTGATCAAGATCGGTGAGCGGATTTACAATTTAAAACGGCTGTATAATGTCCGCTGTGGAATTAGCCGTAAGGACGACAGCTTACCCCCGCGGATATTAACCCAAAAGAGAGGGCCTAATCTGCCGCCTCTGGGGAAGATGCTTAACGAGTATTATGCTTATCGCAAGTGGGATGAATTTGGGGTGCCAACAGAGGCTAAAATTAAGGAATTAGGTCTAATGGCTGATTATCCGGATGCAGTACTTTAAAAGGGGTTTTAGGATGACGGTATATGTTGATTTTTACCAGCCATTTAAAAAGATTGTACAAGAAAAGAGGGTCTCGTTTAGTTTTACTAAAGCTAATACGGTTACCTTGAAAGAATTATTAGAGGAAATTATTGTTAAATATCCTGCTTGTAGCGAGGTTATTGCCGCCCAGGATAAGGATAATGTCGAGAAGTTTTTTCGCAATATTGCAGTGCTCAGAGATAATAATTTCCTTTTGCTTGATTGTGTTTTAGAAGATGGGGATATCATCAAGATTTTTCCTGTGATCAGCGGGGGATAGAACCCGGGTAAGCAACTAAGGGAGCTTTTTTAGCTCCCCGTGCTGCTTACTTGCCAATTTTATTTTACTTTGCTTCTTCTGCTCATTTTATTTAAACCTTCCTGGAGTTCCTTTAACATTTTTCGGCTTTCTCGCTTCACTTCCTTCATTTCTTTTCTAATATCTTCCACTTGCTTGAGCTCCTCTTTCATCTCTTGTAACTTTTTGAGCTCCTCTTTGATCAATTCTACTTCCCTTATTTCAATGGTCATTTCTTCTATTCTCTTGATCTCATCTTTAATCCCTTCCAATTGACTGATTCGCTTAGTTAGCTCGCTGAGATCGAACATTTTAGTTGTTTCCGTATGTAGAAAAAACATTTCCCGGCTTAAATGATAAGACTTGACCTGGAGCAAGTTAGCAAAGATTCCTTTTAACAGGGAGCTTTCGGTTAGTTGGTAATAGTTAGTAAATTTTTGATAACTTCTCGTTTCTTCTAAAACCCTATTTTCCAGAGCCTCCCGGTAACTCCCAATCTTAATTTCAGCCTCCTCTTCCCCCGGCGGAGCGTATAATTTGCCGCTTAGTGATTCATAAATAAACTGTAATTGTGCGGCCTGTTCCTCCTGATCTTGACTGAATTCGATAAAAGACTGGCGGGCAAGACTATCCGGGGCCAGGTCACTGAGCGAACGATAATCAGCCGAAGCCTTGGCTTCTTCCGATATAGACAGATACAGGGCACTGATTAAAGTATCTAACTCCTCGGCGGAAAGTTGATGCTGGATATCCCTTCTCAGACGGATAATTTCATACCGACTCAATTGATTTTTTTTCACGTAACTTTCACCTCCGTTTTCAAATTTTTAATATATTATAAGCACTGGCTAGCAAAACTGTTAAAATTTTATTTGTACGGAATAATAATATTAAATCGAGTTTATGGAGAGAAACTGGAAGAAGCACCGGCCGCTGCTCTGATTATAGTTGACTTGACATTATTAAGGGGAGGTGATAAGCTGTCTTTAATATACCCGATAGGGGTATATAGTATAGAAAAAAAGGAGGGAAACAACCATGGAGAAGAGAGATATAGCCAAAATAACTTTACAATTAGAGGGTTTGAGCTGTGCCAGCTGCGCCCGGGGCGTAGAAAAGGCGCTGCAGCAAACCGATGGGGTGGTAAAAGCCCAGGTTAATTTTGCCCTGTCCCGGGCCGATATTGAGTTTAATCCAGCTAAGATTGAGCAAGAACAACTGGGAGCAATTGTTCGCAGTGCCGGGTACGGCGTTAAAGAACAAAGGGAAAAGATTATCCTGAAAATAGGGGGGATGAACTGTGCCAGTTGTGCGGCGGCGGTTGAGCAGTCGCTAAAACAAGTATCCGGTGTATATGATGCCAGGGTTAACATCGCTGCCGAGCAGGGTACTGTCGAATATGACCCCACTATCCTGACCCGGGATGATCTAAAAAAAATAGTAATAGAGACCGGTTATCAAGTTGTTGGGTTTGCCGGTGAACAAAGGTCAGGAATTTCCGAGGAACAGGACTTAAAAAAGGTCGATGCGGCCAGGAGAAAGATGTGGGGAAGCTGGTTATTTACTATTCCGATTATTCTCTGGATGATTCCGGAGATGTTCTTCGGTATTGCCTGGCCGAATATGATCATCTTTGATCTGGGAATGATTGTACTGGCTATTCCCCCCTTATTTATCTACGGGCAGAAAACCTTTGTTACCGCCTATCAGGCGGTCAGACACGGTCGGGCAAATATGGACTTGCTTATTGCTATCGGGACCGGGGTGGCCTTTCTGACCGGACCGGCCGTTTTCTGGACCCCGATTGCCAATTATACCGGGGTAGCGGCGATGATCATGGCCTTTCACCTTACCGGTCGCTATATTGAAGCAATGGCCCGGGGCCGGGCTTCCCAGGCCATCAAAAAATTACTGGAATTAGGAGCCAAGACAGCCGTTATCCTGGTCGATGGTCAGGAAGAGGAGATTGCCATTGACAGGCTTCAGACCGGCGATATTATGTTGATCCGGCCGGGGGAGAAGATCCCGACCGACGGGAAAATCATCGAAGGGAGTACGACTGTTGACCAGTCAATGGCGACCGGTGAGTCGATGCCGGTCCGGAAGGGAATTAATGACCTGGTAATCGGGGCGACGATTAACCAGCATGGCTTGATCAAAGTGGAAGCTACCAAAGTAGGGAGAGATACCTTTCTCGCTCAGGTCATCCGGATGGTCGAAGAGGCCCAGGGCAGTAAAGTACCGATCCAGGAATTTGCCGATCGGATCACCGGGGTCTTTGTCCCGACAGTACTGATCATTGCCCTGGCCACCTTTATCCTCTGGTTGATCTTCCCTGAGTTTTTCCGGAGTATTGGGAACTGGGCCCAGGTTTATCTGCCTTGGGTTAATCCGGAGTTGGGCCCGATCACCCTGGCTATTTTTGCCACGGTTGCCGTTCTGGTTATTGCCTGCCCCTGTGCCCTGGGTCTGGCTACCCCGACCGCCCTGATGGTTGGCAGCGGACTGGGAGCGGAAAACGGGGTCTTAATTCGTAAAGGGGAAGCAATTCAAACCATGAAGGATGTTCACACCATTGTTTTTGATAAGACCGGGACAATTACCAAAGGTCAACCGGAGGTCACCGACCTTTCCCCGGGTAAAAGTTTTACTGAGGAAGGATTGCTCCAACTGGCGGCCAGCGTTGAGTCCGGCTCAGAGCACCCCTTTGGAACGGCAATAGTTAAGGCGGCGCGGGAGCGCGGGATTGAAGTGAAAAGGCTTGAAGATTTTTTGGCCCTAACCGGCCGGGGGGTTAAAGCTCGGGTCGAGGGGGCAGAAGTCCTGCTCGGTAGCCGCCGTTTAATCGGTGAGCATGGGATCAGTTATGCCGACCGGCAGGAACAAATACAGCGCCTGGAAGGTGAAGGGAAAACGGTTATCCTGGTGGTGGTTGACCGGAAGCTGGCCGGAATTATTGCGGTCGCCGATGCCTTAAAAGAAGATTCACGAGAGGCGATCCGGGAATTAAAGGATTTGGGATTAAAGACAGCGATGATTACCGGTGATAATCAACGTACGGCCCAGGCTATTGCCGGCCAGGTCGGGATCGAGCAGGTCGTTGCCGAAGTACTACCGGACGGAAAGGTAGCGGAGATTATTAAACTACAGGAACGTTTGGGGACGATTGCCATGGTTGGTGACGGGATCAATGATGCCCCGGCTCTGGCCCAGGCCAATGTTGGGATCGCGATCGGTACCGGTACTGATATTGCAATTGAGTCGTCTGATATCACGCTGGTGCGGGGAGAATTATCGGCGGTGGTGACAGCGGTTAAACTGTCACGGGCTACCTTCCGCAAGATTAAACAGAATTTATTCTGGGCCTTTTTCTATAATCTGGGGGCGATTCCGCTGGCGATCATGGGCTTATTACACCCGGTAATTGCGGAAATAGCCATGGCGATTAGCTCGATCAGTGTGGTAACTAATGCCAACTTATTGCGGAGAGCAGCGATCAAACCCCACTATTTAAAATAAATGACTAATTTTTTGATCTATGTTATACTGATTTTGGTGAATAATTAGCTTTGATTTAATTTTGAGGGGGGATTGAGATGGAAGTAAAAGCGAGGATTAAAAAATTAAGGGAATTGATGAAAGAAAAAGGCTTAGATGCTTACGTAATTCCCAGTTCCGATGCCCATCAGAGTGAGTATGTGGCTGACCACTGGCAGTCCCGGAGTTGGATTTCCGGTTTTACCGGTTCGGCCGGGACGGTGGTTATTACGGCTGAGCAAAGCGGTCTGTGGACCGATGGGCGCTATTTTATCCAGGCTGAAATTCAGTTAAAGGATTCCGGTATTAAGTTGTTTAAGATGAATCAGCCGGGGGTGCCTACATATATTGATTGGTTGGCTGAGCAATTTTCGACCGGTAGTTGTGTTGGTTTTGATGGCCGGGTCTTTTCCCGTTTCAATGTAGAGAAAATGAGCAAAAAGTTTGACCGCAAAGGGATTAAAATTAATGATCAATATGATTTGATCGACCGGATCTGGTCGGAACGGCCCGCGCTTCCAATGGAAAAGGTCTTTATCCATCAAGAGGAATATGCCGGCCGGTCAGTCTCAGCCAAGCTAAAGTCAGTCCGGGAGAAGATGCAAGAAAAAGGGGTCGATTATTTCCTGTTAAGCAGTCTCGACGATCTGGCCTGGCTTTATAACATTAGAGGGAGTGATATTCTCCATAATCCGGTGGCCCTGGCCTATGGTTTGCTCTCAACGGAAAAGGCCTGGTTGTTTATCGACAAAGAGAAGCTTTTGCCCGAAGTGGAGGGGTATTTGAATGAACATGGGGTGACAATTGAATCCTATCAGGCCGTTGCCGATTTGTTGGGGAAGCTGGCTGCGGGTGATTCCCTCTATTATGACCCCCGGGCGACCAACAATTATTTGTATAATGCGATCCCGGCCGGGTGTGAAAAAGTAGCCGGACGGAATATAACGACTGATTTAAAAGCCGTCAAGAATGAAACAGAAATAGCAAATCTCAAAGAGTGTCAGATCCGGGACGGGGTGGCGATGGTTAAATTTCTCTACTGGCTAAAGCAAAACCTGGCGAAGGAAGAGATCAGTGAATTGACGGTGGTAGAGAAACTGAAAGAGTTCAGGAGTCAACAGGAAAAATTTATTGGCCCCAGTTTTGATCCAATTGTTGCCTATCGGGAACATGCCGCGATGATGCATTACAAGGCTACTGAGGAGAGCAACTATCAGTTAGCCGCCCAGGGAATGCTATTGATTGATTCAGGAGGTCAGTATTTAGACGGTACAACCGATCTTACCAGGACGATTGTGCTCGGCCAGATCAGTGCGGAGGAAAAGCATGATTTCACATTGGCCTTAAAGGGTCATATTGCCCTGTCCCAGGCCCGCTTTTTGCACGGGGCGACCGGGTCTAATTTAGATGTTTTGGCCAGACGGCCCTTATGGGAAGAGGGTTTAGACTATAAGTGCGGGACCGGACACGGGGTGGGCTTTTTTCTTAATGTCCATGAAGGACCGCAAAGTATCAGTCCTCTGCCCAACAAGGTTAAACTGGATGCGGGGATGATTATAACTAATGAACCCGGGGTTTATAAAGATGGTAGACACGGGATCAGGATTGAGAATGTCCTGCTGGTTCAAAAAGATGAAAAAACCGAATTTGGTCAGTTTATGAAATTTGAGACGATTTCTTATTGCCCGATTGATTTGGCCGGGATTAATCCTGAGTTGCTCAATACTAAGGAAAAACAATGGTTAAATGACTACCATCAAATGGTCTATCAAACCCTTGCCCCCCGTTTAGAGGATGAAGAGCGGCAATGGCTGGCAGAAGAGACCAGAAGGCTCCACTAGGTGGGATCAATAAAGTCCACATATACGGTGAAAGGGGGTTATGATAATAAACTCATTATCTAAGCTTGATCAGGATAATTTAATTTTGCGCCTGAAGAGAATTGAAGGCCAGGTCAGGGGCTTACAGCGCATGATTGAACAGGATAAATACTGTGTCGATTTATTAACACAAATCAGTGCAGTGCGCGGGGCCTTGAAAAAGGTTGGTTTTAAAATCCTGGATCGGCATACCCACGGCTGTGTTAAAAGGGCGATCCAAAATGAAGCAGGCGATAAGATTATTAATGAATTAATGGATGTTTTAACTAAATTTAGCGAGTAATTGATTGTCGAACGATATTTATCCGGTTCTTTCCGCCGGTATTCATATTTTAGTTTAGAAAGGTGCATTCTAATATTGCAGGAAGAATCTAATATTGAATGCCGGAGGGAAGTAATGGGTCCCAATGACGGTAATCGTGCCGCATTACGCCATGGCAACTATCCTGCTCCTTGGTTATTTGCGGAAATATCAGAAGATTTGTCGGGTCAGGCCCGGCTAGAGGGTGGTTTAGTTAGTGGAGAACTATTACAACAAATCGGTGGAAGAGGTAACCCGCCAGAAAGGGGCCAACCTGGAAAAGGGTTTGACCGGCCGGGAAGCGGAACGGCGACTGAATGAGCAGGGGCCAAATAAACTGAAAGAGGGCAAGGGACGTTCACTCTTCGCGATGTTTATCGACCAGTTCAAGGATATGCTGATTATTATCTTACTGCTGGCGGCCCTGATTTCTGCCCTGCTTGGTGGGATTAAGGATACAGTGGTGATCGCTATTATCTTGGTGCTGAATGCTACCCTGGGGGTAATCCAGGAGTACAAAGCGGAGAAATCGCTGACCGCTTTGAAAGAGATGGCCGCACCGACCGCCCATGTCTTAAGGGACGGCCAGCGGCAAAAGATCCCGGCCAGTTTGATTGTGCCGGGTGATCTTGTCCTGTTGGAGGCCGGGGATTATGTCCCGGCTGATTTGCGCCTTTTTTCCGTGGCCGATTTAAAGCTGGAAGAGTCGGCCTTAACCGGGGAATCGGTACCGGTGAGCAAGGAGACCGGATTACTCGACCGGGCGAAGGCTCCCCTCGGTGAACGCAATAATATGGCTTTTATGGGTACTGCCGTCACCTATGGACGGGGGATGGGAATCGTTACTGCTACCGGGATGGATACGGAAATGGGCCAGATCGCTGAATTGTTGGAAGAAAGTGTCAAAGAGATCACCCCCCTGCAAAAGCGGTTGGACCGAATGGGTAAGAAGTTAGGTTTAATTACCCTGGTGATCGTCAGTTTAGTGATTATCGTCGGGCTTTGGCGGGGGATTGAATTTTTTGATATTTTTATGACCGGAATTTCACTGGCGGTTGCTGCTGTTCCGGAAGGATTACCGGCGGTAGTTACAATTGTGCTGGCCCTGGGGGTACAGCGGATGATCAAGAAAAATGCGATTGTCCGTCGCTTACCGGCGGTCGAAACCCTGGGAGCCACTACGATCATCTGTAGTGATAAAACCGGTACCCTGACCCAGAATCAGATGACCGTAAAGGGTCTGTACCTGTCCGGTCGAAAAGTGGAGGTAACCGGAGAGGGATATAAGCCGGAAGGACGTTTTTTAGCGGACGGGGAAGAAGTTTTCCCGGAACAAGACCAGGACCTTTCTTTATTGTTAAAGGCAGCGGCCCTTTGTAATAATGCCGAATTGAAGGAAAAAGAGGGTAGTTGGGGGATTATCGGTGACCCGACGGAAGCATCCTTAATCGTTACGGCCGCAAAGGCCGGTTATCACAAAGCCGACCTGGAGCAGGCTTATCTGCGCCTACAGGAACTCCCCTTTGATTCCAAACGCAAGCGGATGTCGACGATTAATCAGACTCCGGAAGGGCAGAAGACTGCTTTTGTTAAAGGGGCACCTGATGAGATAATTAAGCTCTGTAATTTTTATTGGCAGCAGGGAAAAAAACAGGAACTTACGGCCGAACTGCGCCAAAAAATAGTGACAGTAATTGAAGAATATGCCGGGCAAGCTTTGCGGGTGCTGGCGGTAGCCTATAAACCGGTTCAGGAACGAGGACAGCCGGCGTATACCATCGAGCAGATCGAACAGGAGCTGATTTTTGTCGGCCTGCTGGGGATGATTGATCCCCCCAGGCGTGAAGTAGCCGAATCAGTACAAACCTGTAAAAAAGCCGGGATCAAACCGATTATGATTACCGGTGATTATCCGATTACTGCTAAGGCCATTGCCGCTCAATTAGGATTATATGCCGAGGGCGATCGGATTATTACCGGTGCCGAACTGGATGAGCTATCAGCGGAAGAATTGGCGAAACGGGTAAGCGAGACCAGTGTATTTGCCCGGGTCTCACCGGCCGATAAGAGCCGGATTGTTGATGCCTTGCAGAAAAAGAGACAGGTGGTAGCGATGACCGGGGACGGGGTCAATGATGCCCCGGCTTTAAAGGAAGCAGATATCGGGGTGGCGATGGGGATCACCGGAACAGATGTAGCGAAAGAAGCAGCCGATCTGGTCCTGACGGATGATAATTTTGCCTCAATTGTGGCCGCAGTTGGGGAGGGAAGATTGATTTATCAAAACATTAAAAAGTTTATCCGCTTTTTGCTTTCCTGTAATATCGGTGAAGTGATCACCCTTTTTCTGGCCCTGATTATCGGCTGGCCCCGACCCTTGATCCCGATTCAGATTCTCTGGGTAAACCTGATTACTGATGGTTTTCCCGCGCTGGCCCTGGGGGTTGATCCGGCCGGTGAAGACCTGATGCAACAAGCCCCCCGCAATCCGGAAGAGGGGATTTTTGCTGGGAAAATGGCTTTTAATATTGGGGCCCAGGGTCTGTTTGTCGGGTTGATTACCCTGGTAGCTTTTTATCTCGGCAGGCATTATTTCTCTTTGCCCGTGGCCCGGACGATGGCTTTTGGTACATTGAGTTTTTCCCAGTTGTCCCAGGCCCTGAATGCCCGTTCGGAACGTTATTCAATCTTTCGGCTCGGCTTGCTGAGCAATCGTTCTTTAGTGTTGGCGATTGCTATTTCCGGTTTTTTGCAGTTTTTTGTGTTGCTTTTTCCTCCCCTGCAAGCGGTTTTTGCCGTTGTTTCCCTGTCGGCTCTGCAATGGTTGCTGATAATCGGCCTGGCCCTGGCACCGCTTATCTTTGTTGAAGTACTAAAAGCACTGGGAATAAGCTATGTGAAGGAAAAGGAGTGATTTTTTGCGCTTTAAATTAAGGTTGATCAGGTTGGCTTTTCTTTTTATTCTGGCCACGGCGGTGGCCGGTTCGGCTGAGCAAGGGATGTTCATCCTCAATCAGGCCAAATTACCGGCCGGATGGACTTTACAGGAAACAATGCGAGTTTCTCGGCCTGACCTGGCAGCATTTAGTAATAAACTGCAGGGAGAAATTACGGCCCTGACCAATTATCTGTTCGATGCGGCCGGGGAGAGATTACAGGTTAATGTAGTAGAGTGTGCTGCCCCGGAAGAAGCGGCCACGGTTTATCATACCCTTTTACTGATGAAAGGGAGTGAGGACTCCTTACAATTAGAGGGGAAAATGGTCTTGGAGTATATCGGGGAAAATCCCCTGCTGCTCAATCAGGCTAAAACCAGCCTGACCTTTGAACGTTATAATCCGGCGATCGACCAGGAAGCAATTTATTTTCAAGATAACTATAGCGTTCTACAAATTGACCAGGAGCGGCTTTGGCTGGCTGAAGATATTTTAGCAAGCTCAATTGAAGATATCAGCTTGTTTATTACCGCGGAATTTCACGGCATAGCTGCCAATCAGGAACTTGAATTTGCTTTTTTAAAATATTTTCAAGAGCAGGCCGGGGTAAAGTATTTTTTGCAGGAGATTGCCTATAGTACTGCCATGTTCCTCAATAGCTACCTGGAAAGCGGTGATGAAGGAATTTTGAGTGATTTATTTAAATCTTTGCGCGGGACTTACGGCTGGACGAAGGAAAACTATCGTTTATATCAGAAATTGTACCACTATAATGCCTCCCTTCCCCCGGAAGAGCGAATAACAATAATCGGTTTTGATATCGAACACCAGCCGGAAAATGCGCTGAGTTATCTGTATCGTCTTTTGCCGGAGCAGGACATTCCTCCCGTCATTGAACCGCTGATTGCCCAACTGAAAAACATTTACCGTAAAAAGCTTTATGACCATAATTATTTAAAGGGTTTTGCCCGGGAATTAAAAGAAAGTATGGTGACACATGCTCAGGTGTATCAACAGTACTTGGGAGAAAACCGATTTGGTTTTGAACTGGTCACTGCTAATTTATTAAACCGCTTTATAGCTTACCAGGAGAAGGGTCAGGATCGTTTGTTTTTTAACCAAACCCGTGATCAGATGATGTATGATAATTTTATCAAAATATATCCTCAACTTCCGGCCGGCAAATTTTACGGTCAATGGGGCCTTAACCATGGACTGCAAAAAAGGCAGGCCGGTGTTGACTGGTTTGCTGCCCGCTTAAACGAAAAAGCTTCTCCTTTCCGGGGTAAGTTATTGACCATCATCTATCTCTATCAGGATTGCTGGCAGATGACTAGAAGCGGCGGCGGGAATTATGGGAAAAGAAGATTGACTACCTATAGTTCAAATAAGCCGGTATTGGACCTTTATTCTTCCGGGGATTTTACCTTATTTAATCTGGTCGGGACTGATTCCCCCTATACCAAACATCTTTTTTGGCCGCTCAAAATGACTACTCCGGCTGAGGGAGTTACCACTGATTACTTTCAATACCTTTTATTGATTAGAAATTCCGGTCCTTCGACACCACTGCATTAAAAATAATGAAAAAGTGGATTGGGGTTCTTTTGTTCTATGTTATAATAGAGAAAAAGACTTAAAATGGGGTGACTGAGATATGAAATGGCGTTTACTGGATAGCGGGGTGAATAATGCTTTTTATAATATGGCAGTCGATGAAGCGGTAATGAAAGCCAGCCGGGCCGGTTTAGTTCCTCCTACCATCCGTTTTTATCAATGGTCGCCACCCGGCCTTTCTTTAGGGTATTTTCAGCAGACCGGGGAGGAAGTAGACAGCCTGGCCTGTCGGCAACATAAGATTGACGTGGTTAGACGGCTGACCGGGGGAAGAGCGATCCTCCATGATGATGAGTTAACGTACAGCATAGTATTAAATGAGGAGAGCGGGCTCCTGCCGGAAAATATTCTGGACAGCTATAAGGTGATTAGTACCGGGATTATTGGCGGTTTAAGGTCACTCGGTATTGACGCCGAGTTAAAATCACCCCGGGTCGGCCAGGGAGCACCGCGCGGTTTTTCAGCGGCCTGTTTTGATGCTCCTTCCTGGTATGAGGTAGTAGTAAAAGACCAAAAACTGGTCGGCAGTGCCCAGGTTCGCCGGCAGGGGGTTATTTTACAACACGGCTCAATTCCCTTTACTGTTGATGCCGATCAATTATTTGCCGTCTTGTTTTATCCGACGGAAGAGGTCAGGGACCGACTGAAAAAATCCTTTTTAAAAAAGGCGATCACCATTAATCAACTGACCGCGACGGTTACAATCGAAGAACTGAAAAAGGCTTTAGTTCAAAGCTGGGAGAGCTGCTTTGCCGTCCAGTTAGTGGCCGGTCAATTGACTCCGGAAGAAAAAGAATGGACCGAGGAGTTAGTAGAAAGCAAGTATAGCCAGGAATCATGGAATTTGGCTAAATAACATCTTAAAAAGAGAAGGAAAATTTTATGCATCTATTATCTGTAGAAAATATATCGAAAAGCTATGGTTTGAAGGAACTCTTTACCGCTGTATCCTTCGGTTTGCAAAAAGGTGATAAGGTGGGCTTGATCGGAGTAAATGGGACCGGTAAATCTACTTTTTTGAACGTGATTGCCGGTCGGGAACAACCGGACCAGGGAAGAGTAACTACCGCCCAGGACCTGGTGATCGAGTATTTACCGCAAAATCCTGTTTTTGCGCAAAGCGCCACTGTTTTACAGCAGGTCTTTAAAGGCAGCTCACCGGTAATGGAACTGTTGCGGGAGTATCAGGCTACCTTAGCGGAACTGGAGTTAAATCCTACTGATTCCATCTTACAAAAGAAACTAATTAGTTTAAATCCAAGGATGGATCAACTGGCGGCCTGGCAACAGGAGAGTGAAGCCAAAGCGATTTTAACTAAGCTGGGAATAGTTGATTTTCAGGCCAATGTTACTACTTTATCCGGGGGGCAGCGGAAACGGGTTGCCCTGGCCAGCACGCTAATTAACCCGGCTGATTTATTAATCTTAGATGAGCCGACTAATCAGATCGACAACGATACAGTGGCCTGGCTGGAAGAATATCTAAACAAAAGAAAAGGTGCCCTGTTAATGGTCACCCATGACCGCTATTTCCTGGAGCGGGTGGTTAACCGGATCTTTGAGTTGGAACAGGCAACTCTTTACAGCTATCACCACAATTATAGTGCCTATTTAGCAGCCAAGCTGGAAAGGGAGGAACAGCAGCAGGCCGAGGCAGTTAAACGGCAAAATATCATGCGCCAGGAATTAGCCTGGCTCAGACGGGGCTGTAGAGCCCGTTCCACCAAACAAAAAGCCAGAATCCAGCGGCTGGCTAAATTGCAGGAAGAGCAGCCTGAGCTGCGGCGGGAAGAGCTTGAGTTCGCTGCCGTGACCAGCCGCCTGGGGAAAAAAGTGATTGAGTTAGCAGGGATTAGTAAGGGTTATGGTCAAGCTAATTTAATCGAAAATTTTAGCTATGTGTTGGTCCGGAATGATCGGATTGGCATTGTCGGTCCGAATGGGAGCGGTAAGACGACCTTATTAAAGCTGATTAGTGGTCGGCTCACTCCTGAGCAGGGTAGTATTGAGATTGGTCAAACGGTCAAGCTCGGCTATTATCAACAAGAAAACACGGAGTTGGACGATAATTTACGGGTTATTGAATATATTAAAGAAGTAGGCGAATTTGTACCGCTTTCGGCCCAGCAACGCATTAGTGCGGCCCAGATGTTGGAACGCTTCCTATTCCGGCCGGAAGACCATTGGAAGTATATCGCCGATCTCTCCGGGGGAGAGAAACGCCGACTCTATTTATTAAGAATTCTGATGGAGGCACCTAATGTCCTCTTGCTGGACGAACCGACCAATGATCTGGACATCAAGACCCTGACCATTCTGGAGGATTATCTGGAGCAATTTCCGGGGGCAGTGGTGGTTGTTTCCCATGACCGCTATTTCCTGGACCGGATCGCTGAGAAGATCTTTGCTTTTGAAGGGGGCGGCCAGCTCAACCAGTATCCGGGCCACTATTCTGATTACCAGCAAAGACTGGCTGAGAAAAGGACGAAAATAGCTAAACCGAAAGCGGAGAAGCAGCAGGTTAGCCCAACAGTGAAGCCCAAAGAACGTCCCCGTAAGCTTTCTTATCAGGAACAACAAGAGTTTGACTTGATTGAGGAACAGATTGACCAGGTCGAGCGCGAGTTGAGAGAGCTCGGGGAGAGTATTAACCAGACAGGTAGTGATTATCAGTTACTGCAGGAATTGGTGGTAAAGCAGCAGGAAATGGAGGCTGAGCTGGAGTATTTAATGGAGCGTTGGTCTTACCTGAATCAACTGGTTGAGGAGATTGAACAAAATAAGCAGCGAGTTACAGGGGGAGCAAGATGAGGGGAAAGAGATTACCAGAGTGGTTACGCAAGAAAGGGATTTCTAACCGGCAAATGGCTGAAACGAAGCGGATTTTAAACAAACTGCAGTTGAAGACAGTCTGCCGCAGTGCCAAATGTCCCAATATCGGTGAATGTTTTGCCGCAAGAACGGCTACTTTTATGATTATGGGGGAGATCTGTACCAGGGATTGTCGGTTCTGTGCTGTTAAAAAGGGCCAACCATTGCCCCTTGATCAGAGCGAACCGTCAAGACTGGCCCAGGCGGTTAAAGAGATGGGTTTAAAACACGTGGTGATAACTTCGGTAACCAGAGATGATTTGCGCGATGGGGGGGCAATTCAGTTTGTCCGTGTAATCGAAGAGGTCAGGGCATTAAGTCGCTCGATAATAATTGAGATTTTAACCCCTGATTTTAAGGGCGATATAACAACGATTAACCAATTAGTCCAGGCCAGACCAACTATCTTTAATCATAATATCGAGACTGTTCCCCGCCTTTATGCCACCGTTCGTCCCCAGGCTGATTATCAGCGTTCCCTTCAGGTGCTGGCTACCGTTAAAAAGAGCAATTCAGAAATTTATACCAAATCAGGCCTGATGGTGGGATTGGGTGAAAGGGAAACTGAGGTGATCGAGGTGATGCGGGAACTGCGGGTGATTAATTGTGATATTCTTACCATCGGGCAATATCTCCAACCGGGTCGAGAGCACCTGCCGGTGGTTAAATATATCGAACCGGAGCAGTTTGAGCGTTATCAAGAGGTTGGTCGGGAGCTGGGTTTTAAATACATTTCCGCCGGTCCCTATGTCCGCAGTTCTTTTCATGCCGCTGACTTTTCGGAGCAGTATCTTTAACCAGGGGATTTTTAATTTATAATATTAAGGCCGGTTAGCGAATAATTTAATAGTAATGATCGATAAAAGTGGTGGGAAAATGAGTGAATCCAATCATTGCAGGTTTTTATTTAGTTGGCTGCTATTCCTAGCGATAATTTTGCTGACCGGCGAGGTTATCGGGCAAGAGCAATGTTCCTGTAGGGAAGACCGGGTCTTAGAATTACAGTCACCCTATTATCGGGGTAAAGATATCCGGGATTTACAACAAAGGCTGAAGGAGATGGGCTATTATCATGCGGTGATTGACGGTATCTATGGTTTATTAACCGCCGAGGCAGTGGGCAGATTTCAACAGGAAAATCAGCTAAAAGCCGATGGGATCATGGACCAGATTTCCTGGGATTTGTTGGGTCAT
>JAKSCG010000075.1 GCA_022360715.1 Halanaerobiales bacterium | reverse complement strand
TTAACCGCCGAGGCAGTGGGCAGATTTCAACAGGAAAATCAGCTAAAAGCCGATGGGATCATGGACCAGATTTCCTGGGATTTGTTGGGTCATCTCAACTGCCCCCTGCCGGCTAATTATACTTCACCCAATCCGGAAGGTAAACTATCGATTTTGATCAATCTTGACCAGCGGACTTTGACCCTTTATCAAAATGGGCAGCCTTTTAAAATTTACCCGGTTGCGGTCGGTAAAGGGGATCATCAATCACCAGTAGGGGAATGGCTGATCAGGAATAAATATAAAAGGAGCAGTGGCGGGATGCTCGGTAGTCGCTGGCTCGGCTTAAATGTCCCCTGGGGTATTTACGGAATCCACGGAACCAATAAACCGTGGGAAATTGGTACTGCCGCCAGTCTGGGCTGTATCCGGATGCATAACCACCATGTTGAACAGCTATTTGAGTGGTTATCACTTAAAGTACCGGTAAAGATCGTGGGTAAAAGGGAGCGGGTAAAGATCGAGCAAATTCTACGCCCCGGCCAGCAAAGCAAACAGGTAATGGAATTGCAGTTAGCCCTTAGAAAAGAGGGTTTTTACCATGGCAACCTTGATGCTTATTATAGCAATTTAACGGAATTAGCGGTCAAGGAACTGGAAACTATCTACGGACTGTATCCCGATGGAATAGCCGACTTTAATGTTTTGTTTATTTTGGGGTTAGTTGATTATTTGGCTAATCTATGATATTATATTATATAATGAATGAGATCTCATTTATTTTTAGAAAGGGTGAGCACTATTCCCAGGTTAAAATCGAAAGAGACCAAAGATATAATCAAAGAAGCGGCGATTAAAGTTATTGCAGAAGTAGGCTTTCACCACTGTAATACTGATCAAATTGCCCGGGAAGCCGGTTATTCCGTGGGGACTATTTATAATTATTTTAAGAATAAAGAAGATATTCTAAAATATATATTTAAGGTACAGCATGAGCAGATGAAAGAGATGTTCGGACAGTTACTGGAGCTGAAAGAACCGGTTCCGGTGATTATTAAAACCTTTTTTCGCCAGTATTACCAAAGGACTTTAAATAATGTTCGCCTCGGTAAATTGATTTTGGATGAGAGTAATCGCCTGACCCAGGGACTCAATGAAGATGTAGTGGGTTTTCTACTGCTGATTGATGATTTCTTGAAGGATTTACTGGAAAGAGGAGTCAAAGAAGGGACAATCAGGGACGATATTCCCCCCGGAGTAATGGCTTCAGTCATCATGGGTGCCAGTAATTCGATGGTCTTGCGGGGTTTTTTGAACCAGCTTAGTCTAAAAAAAATATGTGATCATGCCCCTGACCACCTCTATCATATTTTACTGGCAGGTATTTTTAGGGAGTAATCGCTCGAAAAAGGGGTAAATTTTGCTAATAATGAATGAGGTCTCATTTATTATACTATTAAATAATCGGAACAAGTACTTTTCTACAGAAGGAGAGTGATTAGCTTGAAGCGGATTATGCGGTTTGTACTGGAGCAGTCTCGTCTAGTAATATATCTCATTTTAGCCATAACCCTGTTATTTGCCGGCCTGATTCCCCGGCTTGATTTTGACGCCCGCATGGAGAAAATGGTTCCGGAAGATGATCCGGTGATTGAGGAACTATTGCAGGCAGCAGAGGATTTCGGTGCACAGGATTTTTTTATGGTAGCAATCAGAGCTCCAGATATTTTTAACCAGCAGACCCTGGAAAAGATCGAAAAAATGGCGGCTGAGCTGGAAGTAGTTCCTGATGTTAAAAGTATCTTGACTCCGCTCAATGCCCAGTTAATCGAAAGTGATTTGCTGGGAATTAGCATATCGCCGGCAGTGGAGGGGATTCCGCGCCGGCAACAGGAGTTAAATCAGTTTAGAGAAAGAATTTTAGCCAGTCCTTACCGGGGTAAACTGGTCAGTCCAGACGGCCGGGCAGCGGCTCTGCTGCTTGAATTAAAAGCGGTGGAGACAATTGCTGAGCGGGAGGTTAATCTAATCGCCAGTCAGGTTGAAGCGATAGTGAACAAATACTCCGGTCCGGAAGAGATTTATATCGTCGGTGATCTTTACATCACCTATTATGCTGAAAAGGTAATGAAAGAGGATATCGTGCTCTTATTACCATTGATGCTGCTGATGCTAATTATTGTGCTCTACTGGAGTTTTCACAGCTGGCAAGGGGTTATTCTTCCGCTGGCTACCGTTGGGATCAGTGTAATCTGGACCACCGGTTTTATGGCTTTGCTGGAGATCCCTATTTCGATCGTTACGATTATGATGCCGGTGATCTTGCTGGCGATCGGGAGTGCTGATGGAATTCACCTGATTAATAAGTATTACGAAGAACTGGCCCGGGGCCGGAGCAAACGACTGGCCCTGGAAGAAACGATGAAAGAGATGTATGGCCCGGTAATCATGACCTCACTGACTACCGGCGCCGGATTTAGCGCTCTCCTTACTTCGTTTCTTACTCCGATTAAAGAGTTTGGATTACTTACTGCTTTTGGGGTAATGGTTGCGATGTTTTTTTCGTTACTCTTTATCCCGGCGGCATTGAATCTGCAACGGAAACCGGCCCATTTCCACCGGGAAACCAGGGAACATAAGCAGGGTTTAGTTAAAATCCTTTCCGGGTTGGGGAGTTTTATCGCCAGACATGCCCGGCTAACTGCTTTAGTTTCCCTGCTCATATTTATACTGATCTTATCCGGTATATTCAGGCTTGAGACTGAGGGGAATATGATTAATTATTTTGACCGGAATAGCTCGATCATTAAGGGGATTAAGATCGTAGAAGAAGAGTTTGGGGGAACACTACAGATCGGGATAGTTTTTGACACCGGCCGACCGGACGGACTGAAGGAACCGGCAGTATTAAAGTTGATGGTTGAAACCCAGGAGTATTTAAATTCCCTTCCCCAGGTGAGTAATGCCTCATCACTGGCTGATTTAATCCGTGACCTTAATCAAAAATTAAATATGGGGGGAGCAGAGTTTTATCGAATACCGGATCAGCGCCAGACCGTCGCCCAGGAGTTGCTGCTATATACGATGCAGGGTGGTTCTGAATTGGAATCATTAGTTAGCTATGATTTCAGTAAAGCCTTGCTGACAGCCCGAATTGAGAATACTGCTTCCACTAATATTAAAGGAATGATCACTAAAATTGAAAGCTATATTGAGCATAAGGTAGCCCAACAGGGGGATTTGACCAGCAGGGTGATTGGAACACCAAAGGTTATCTATCGGATTATGGAGCGTTTTGTCAGCACACAGATCTCCAGCTTTTTGACTTCAATTATTGCGGTGGCAGTAATTGTCTCACTCTTAATGGGTTCGCTGCTCAGTGGTTTAATTGCGATTATCCCGTTGCTATTTACCGTCGGGATTAATTTCGGGATAATGGGTTACGGGGGGATACCCCTGGATGCCGTTACTACGATGATTGCCAGTATTGCGATCGGGATTGGAGTGGATTATTCGATTCACTATCTTAGTCGTTACCGGCGGGAAATAAGGTCCGGTAAATCACAGCAGGAAGCGATAATTTCCACCGCTTATTCCGCCGGAAGGGGTATTTTCTTCAATGCCCTTACCCTGGTTCTCGGTTTTATCATCCTGGTTTTTTCCCAATTCAGGGCAATTGACATTTTCGGTTTGCTGATCGCGATGACGATGTTAACCAGTTCACTGGCTTCATTAACGATTGTTCCGGCCGTTGTAAGTTTGTTACCCCGGAAGGTTGTCTTGACAAATTATTTTGACCGGGAAATGTAGTTGACAAAATAAAGAAATGTAGTTGACAAAATAAAGAGGAGGGGATGAGATGGGTTTTAAAGTGATAATTTTAACACTGTTATTGGTTTTCCTGAACAGCTCACTACTGCCGGCCGGAGAATTAACCGGGGAAGAGATCCTGGATAAGCTGAATAATAATATCAATATAACTGCTTCCGGGCAGGCCACGATAAAATTAGTAACCGAGAACAGCAAGGGCCAGCAGCGGGAATATAAACTGAAGATTTATCGCCAGGAAGAAACGGGGCAGGAAAAGCAGCTACTGGAGTACCTGGAGCCGGCTGATGTAGAAGGAACCAAGTTTCTCTCCGTTCATACCCCGGAGCAGGGGGAAGAACAGATGTGGTTATTTTTACCGGCATTGGGACGGGAGCGACGCATCGCCGGTCATATGACCAGGGATAATTTTATGGGGACCGATTTTACCTTTGAAGAGATCGGCGGAGGAAAGGATTATAATGATGATTACCGGGCCAAACGCCTGGTTGATCAAGAACTTGCCGGGTATCTTACCTATCAATTACAGTTGATACCCGTTGATCAAGATCTTGATTACGGGGAGTTGCGGATGTGGGTCTGGCAGCAGGAGATGCAGCCCCTGGCGATCGACTTTTATAACCGGGCCGGGGAACTGTGGAAGCAGCTTATCTTTTCCGATTTTGAACAGGGTGATGACGGGGAGTTATTTCCGCAGACAATCATTATGTCCAATCAGGAGGAAGGCAGTCGGACAATTATCGAGATTATCGAGAATAGTAGCGAAGAAATCGATCGGCTTTATTTCTCGCTGCAGTACCTCCGGCGCTAAAAATTAGTTTAAAAGGGGTGAATAGATGAAAAGGGGATACTCTATACTGATTTGCTTTTTTTTGCTTTTCCCGGTGGCAATGGTATCGGCCGCTGAGCTGGAGCTTGGCGGAGAGCTAAAACAGGTCCTGGTCTATCATATTGATCAAGGGCTAGAGCGGGGGGAGAGCATCTATCAGCTTGAGGTGGAGAAAGGGCTGGGATTGGATGGTAAGCTCTATCTGGCCCTGGAAGGGGAATATAACCAACTGACCAGAAAAAGTCAGCTTGGGCTGGGTGAGGCCTATACCGCTGTTTATCTGGAAAATGTTGACCTGATCCTGGGTCGGCAGGTGATTAACTGGGGGACGGCTGATGGGATTAATCCGACCAATAGTATCAATCCGGTCGATTTAAATTCCTTTATTCTGGGAGAATTGAAGGGAGAACCGGTTTTAGCCCTCCAGTCGGCTTATTACGGAGAACAACTGTATTTAACCGGGGTAGCTGTCTTTGATTATCTCCCCCAGGATTTAGCGTTCGGAGTCGCTGAGCTGCCCGGGGAGATCAAACTGGGAAAAGAGCCTGAAAATACCCCGGACAATTTTGAATATGCCCTGAAAGCGGAGACTAGCTTTGGTCATTTTGATTGGCAGTTAAGTTATTTTCGTGGCTGGGATGACCTGCCGGCTTTAATTTACTCCGTTGCGATTGACCCTTTGCTCATGCAGCCGGTTGCCGGCAGCGAAGAAATTAGTGGCATTTACCGCCGCCTGGATAAGATCGGGTTGGCAGCAAGCGGAACAATAAACAGTGCCGGTCTCTGGGGGGAGGCAGCTTACGCGATCCCGGAAGAGGTAGTAATTGACAAGCGTGATCCGTTAAAACAGCAAATACTGCTCGGAGTAAATGAACCCTACATCCAGGCAGTAATCGGCAGTGATTATACCCTGGAAAACGGTTTATACCTACAGGGGCAGTATTTGTATCATGGGAATGGCCTCCTTTTTAATCCCTATCAACCACCGGATCAAGAGATTAAGGCCAGTCAGTACCTGATCGGCCGGCTTTCTTATCAGATTGGCTTGAATGGAACAATTGAGTCTACCGCTATTTTCCCTCTCGATCAAGGTTCGGTCATGATTATTCCGGTATATACCCACGCTTTAACCCAGGTGACGGCGCTAAAGATCGGCGGGGTTTTCGGTGCCGGCGAGGGGGATGAATTTGAAGCACTCTCCCGCCAGTTAATCTTGACCTTACAGACCAGTTTTTAAGTTATTAGCGAAGAAGC
>JAKSCG010000164.1 GCA_022360715.1 Halanaerobiales bacterium | reverse complement strand
TGGCTTTTTTTCCGATCGACCCCGGTTAAATACCTTAAAATATGGGTAATATTCATATTATCGATCGGGTTTTGGGCTTTTGCTTGCCGACTGTATTCAATTAGCTGATAACTCCCTTGGTCAACCGGGATATTTCTCCTGGGACCACCGACACATCCGCCGCTACAACCCATTCCCTCAATAAAATTTGCTTTGACCTTGTTATCCCTTAAGTCATTGAGTAATTTCCGACATTCTTTGACCCCGTCGGCCTGAACTGCTTGAAAAGCCAGTTCACGGTCCGGATTAATCCTTTCCACAGTCATCTTTACGGCTGCACTAACTCCGCCGGTTTTACCGTAAATCCTACCCCCGATTGAGGACTGTTCTTTATTATCTTCGGGATACTGGGTCAGGTTAAGCTCCAGCGCGGCAAAAACCTGGTTCAGTTCATCAAAGGTCAGGACATAGTCAATCGCTCCCTTTAATTCCGGGGCTTTTGCTTCCCCTTTTTTGGCCAGACAGGGTCCGATAAAGACTGTAACTGCCTGGGGAAAGATGGTCTTAATAACCCGACCTGAGGCAATCATCGGCGAGACGGTTTTAGTTAGTTGTTGACTAAGTTCAGGGTAATGCCTGGTCAGGAGATTAATCCAGACCGGGCAACAGCAACTGGTGATTAAGAAATCATCCTCGGTCCGGACCAGTTTATTATACTCATCCGCTTCCCGCAAGGTCAAAATATCAGCAAAAAGGGCCACCTCGACCAGATCGGTAAAGCCAATTGATTTCAGAGCAGAGCGCAGTTGACCGATGGAGACTCCCGGCCCAAATTGGCCGACAATGGCCGGGGCCACATGGGCATAGACCGGGATCTCTTTTTGCAGGTATTTAACCAGGGGGATAAACTGGATTTTATCGGAGATGGCTCCCCGCGGACAGAGGGAGAGACATTTTCCACAAGCGGTGCAACGGTTGTCTTCAATCATTAGACCCTCGGATTGATGATGAAGGCAGCGCACCGGACACTTTGTTTCTTCACATTCCTTACAGATCCTTCGATTGATCGTGAGCAACGGTTCTTCTATTTCTTTTAAATTGAGGGCGGCATCGACTGCCCGGGCCAGCTCTGTATCAAACCGGTTGCCCGGGTTTAGGCCCAGGGCAGTCAAAATTTCAGCTTTAACTAAAGCTACCTCAGCTTGATTTTCGGCAAAATATGGGAGGATGTGATCAATTCTTTCTTTTAGCTGATTATTAAAGGCTAAGCGGACTAATGATTTAAAGATTTCCTTTCTTTTATGGTGGAATTGCTGCTCGTCTCTTTCCACATTAATTCCCCTTTCCCGGCATCTAATAATTATTATTTTAAAAGACCGGTATTTTTATGCGAGCGAGGTTACCAAGGGATTAACGGCAGGTTGGTCCAAATAAATTATTTAATGGCAGGTTCCTTTTGATTGTTATATAATATAATTAGTAAAGTTTGCTTAAACAAGGGGTGATTTAAAATGATAAAAGCGGCATCATTAAAAGATGAACTTTTTATTGTTTTATTACCACAGGGAGAGGTACTACAAAGGGCCAGCGAAGTTCAGCAAATTATCGCAGAACAGTACCAGGTCTATGCGACGGGTAACTACCCCGGGATCCATATTACCATTGATCGGTTTAAGCGGGGAGATATTCGGCCTGTCGAAGAAATTATCAAAGAAGTGCTCAAAAAGAGCCGGCCGATCGAGATTGTACTCCAGCAATTTGCTTGTTATAAAAATACCGAGCAAAACAACTTTCTTGTCTTGAAGCTAAAAGAGACAGCATCATTAAGGGAATTTAGTTATACCTTACATCAAAGACTGGCTAGCGGGGGATTCTCGACCATAAGTGATTATGCCAAATGGGAGTTTCATATTACCGTGCTCAGTAATCTTTTTAGCGATAACCCGCTCCCGGCGGTCGATTTTGAGAATTTATGCCTATCCTTAGCGGGGGAGAAATACCCCTGTTCGGCTCGGGCGGAACGACTTGAAATCTGGAGTCCTGATCCCAACCCTGCTAAAAGGTGTATCAAAGGGTTTAAGCTGGAGCAATGATACGAAATTGCTAAATATATTCACTTGCTATCCCTTCCTGATTAGTTATATAATATTAGTGTAGTATATTTACTTTTTTAAAACTTTTTACAAAATTGCGTCAAAACAGCAATAAAGGAGGTGGAAAAAGTGAATAGCTTGATCAAAACAATTAAGGATCGTTGCCATGAATGTTACGCCTGTGTCCGCAACTGCCCGGTCAAAGCCCTCCGGGTTAAAGATGGTCAGGCTGAGGTAATTGCCGATCGCTGTATCCACTGCGGAGACTGTGTGCGGGTTTGTTCCCAGGGGGCCAAAAAGGTACGGGATTACCAGAGTGATGTCATTGACATGATCAAGAGCGGTCAACAGGTCGTAGTGGGTCTTGCTCCCAGTTTTCCATCCTTTAACCCTGATTTTACGTTGGAATACTGGTTAAATTATCTTTATGCCCTGGGGTTTGGTCGGGTTTATGAAGTAGCCTGGGGGGCCCAGATCATTATTAAGGAATATAAAAAATTATTGAAGAACAACCAGGATTTGCTGATCAGTACACCTTGTCCGGTTGTTGTCAAGCTGATAAATAAGTATTATCCGGAACTTACCGCTAATCTGGCACCGATAGCCTCACCGATGCTGGCTCTGAAACGCTATATTGAGCAGGTAGAAGGACCGGAGACCCAGCTGGTATTAGTTGGTCCTTGTCAGGCCAAAAAAGGGGAGTTTGCTGAAGTTGAGAACTGTACTGTTCTAACCTTCAGTGAAGTAATGGAACTAGGGGCGAGGAGTCAAATAAATCTTACCGAGCAAAAGGTTGATACAGCTTATCACCTGGGGCGGGAACCGATTGACTCAGCGCGCCGTTTGCCGCTGACCGGTGGTTTGATCAAATCTATTACTAATAAATGTGACTTCTTTCCGGAGGGTTATATTCTAGTCGAAGGTCAGCAAAAGGTTTTTGATCTGTTAAATAGTATCTCCCGCGGGGAGATCCGGCCCAAATTTGTTGATATTTTATTTTGTGAAGGTTGTATCAATGGGATTGATCTAAGCCATGCCAATTACTTTAAAAAGGAGTATGCAGTCAATGGCTTTATCAATAAACGGGATTACGGTACAGCCGGTCAAGTTTCTTATTTCCCAAAAATAGCGGCGGAGATTGACTGTACGATCAAATTTAACAGTGATTCGAAGATACTCCCGGAACCCACTGCCGGGGAAATCTGGACTATTTTAAATCAAACCGATAAATTCCGGGAGGAAGACCTACTGAATTGTGGAGCTTGTGGCTATAATTCCTGCCGGGAAAAAGCAATTGCCGTTTACCAAGGTTTGGCCGAGGTCGAGATGTGCCTCCCCTATTTATTGAGTGAAAAAAGATCGGAGTTAAAACAGATCCAGGCCTTAAATCGAGAACTGGATACACTAATCAATTCCTCTTATGACGGGATGGTCATGATCAGTAATCAGGGAAGGGTTGAGAAGGTAAACCAGGCTTATTTAAAACTACTGGGGATTTCCCAGGCCGAGTTGATGGAGAAAACAGTATTTGATTTGGAGGGTGAACGGATCATTTACCCCTCTGTCTCCAAACTCTGTTTGAAAGAAAAAAGGGAGATTACCCTGATCCAGAATACCAAAGACGGACAACGCTTACTGACAACAGGTAGTCCCCTCTTAGACGAACACGGAAATATCCTTCGGGTGATGGTTAATGCCCGCAACCTGACTAAGCTCAATCAACTTGATCGAAATTTTCGGGAAGAAGAGAAGCTCCGCCAGTATCTGGAGATAAATCCGGATAAAGACGGCAAGGAAGGGCCCGGTCATATCATCTATAGTTCAGCCGATATGAAGAATATTATCAGATTGTGTCAACGGATCGCTCGAACTGCTTCTAATGTATTGATAATGGGAGAGTCGGGGGTGGGGAAAGAAGTAATTGCCCGTTATATTCATGAACAGTGTCCGGACCGGGAGTCATTGGTTAAAATTAACTGTGCGGCTATCCCGGAAAGTTTATTGGAATCAGAACTATTTGGTTATGAGACCGGTGCCTTTAGTGGAGCTAAGCGTGAGGGTAAACCGGGTTTAATTGAGAAGGCCGATGGAGGAACCCTTTTCCTGGACGAGATTGCCGAGATGCCGATCAATATGCAGGCTAAATTATTGCAGGTCTTACAGGAACACCGGGTCACCCGGATCGGTGGTGTTGATCCAATTGCCGTTGATTTCCGTTTGATCTGTGCAACCAATAAAGACCTGAAAAAACTGGTCGCGGAGAAAGAATTCCGGGAAGATCTTTATTATCGGCTAAATGTCGTTCCGATTTATATCTCACCCCTCCGGGAAAGACCGGCCGATATTTTACCGTTAATTAATTATAACCTTGAACAGTTAAATCAAAGGAATGGCAAAAAGGTCAGCCTGAAAGAGGACTCACTGGAGTTATTGCTGCAGTATGATTGGCCCGGAAATGTGCGCGAATTAGCAAACTTGCTGGAAAGGGTGGTTGTAACTGCAGATCAAAAGGAGATTGAGCGGGAATTTTTAGAGCGGTTTATTGAGTTTGAACGGAGCAAAAGTAATGGCGAAATAAAGATCAATCAGCTGATGCCTTTACAGGATGCGGTTGACCAGGTGGAAAGGAAATTGCTGTTGCTGGCTAAAGAAAAAGGGAGTACAACCTATCAAATGGCTGATATTCTAGGGGTAAATCAGTCGACC
>JAKSCG010000110.1 GCA_022360715.1 Halanaerobiales bacterium | reverse complement strand
GGCAGATAATGCAGTGAATGCGGATAATCTGGGTGGATTATCTGCAAGTGTATATGCGCCGCGCGTTGTGAGTGCAGGAGACAATACTATATTGTATCAATATGAAAAGAACGATATCCCTACAAATACTTCTGTTAATATTAATTTAGGAAAATTTCGTTTAAAAGGGAAAGTGCGTATTAAGGTCTGGATGCCAGATGGTTCAGAAAGTAATAGATTACAAGTATTTGGTACTGGTGGTTCTGTTCATTATCCTTTACCTCCTTTTTATGCATATAGAGACATAGATATTGCCCTCGGGGATAATTTGTCTGTTAGGTTTAGAACTGGCCCTGGTATTCCATTTCCAAAAACCTTCGATTTTAAGGCACAGGTTTGTATATCTCAACCACCGCTTTTAAGCTGAGTAGATTAAACTCTGCTCTCAATAACCTGCATTCATTCCCATTTTATTGCACTATAAAATGGGAGTGAATGGTATGAAAAATTAATTGTATTAACAATGATTTCTGTATTTGTTTTTTCTTCAAATGTGATTACAAAAATTCCTGTAGATAATATTTTGAAATTTCTTGTTGAATCAGCCCTTGAAACAGATAGACGTCAAAGTTATAAATGGCATTTTGCAACAAAAGAAAACCCAGTAATTAATAAAAGACTAGTTGGTAAAAGCAAGGGTAATAGAAATATATATTATATATGGGAAGAAAACCCTTTTGTAGCTGGGACGTCTAGAAAGCAATTTGATAAAATCATTGATGTAACAAAAGATCTAGTTAATGCTATTCCAGAGAATATATACCAAACAGGAATATATCTAGATTTATATACGCTTGTATAACCCTCGCAGAGCTTTATGTAGTGCGGGAAACAATATAAAAAACAAAAAAATCTTCGGCTTCCCAGAGATTTGGGCCATATCTTACAGTTGGAAGTTTTAACGACAGAAAAAATAAGATAAAAAAATAGACCCGCGAGGATCTTTTTTTTAACCCTGAGAAAGGAGTGATGCAATGAATCCAATAGATATTGGGCAGTGGATTTCTAGTTATGGTTTTCCGTCGGCTATAGCCATATATCTTCTGATTAGATAGAGCCGGCCATAAAGGAACTAACAAAAACAGTTACGCTGTTATCTGTAGTTGTAGCAAAGACAAACGGAATTGATTATGAGCAGATGAAAAGAGATTATCAAAAAGGGAGTTGAGGTGTTGCCATGATCAACGATATCAAAATCAGCAAAGACTTTTTGCTTAGCGAGTTTCAATCGCCGGATACACATACTGTCAAACTCGACCCCCGGCTAGTCAATTTAAATCAAGCTTTCCGGGACAAGGTGGGAATACCATATACGCCTAATAGTGCTTACCGGACTCCTGAACATAACAAACGGGTGGGCGGCAGTCCAAAGAGCCAGCATTTAGCGGGTAAAGCGATCGACATCCCGCTTTTAAAGGGTTACACGATTGAGGAGATGGCCGGGATAGCGGAAGAGTTAGGTTTTACCGGGATCGGCCTATACCAGAATTTTATCCATGTAGATACGCGGGAGGAAAAAGCAAGATGGGATTTTAGAGATAAAGAGGGGGCTTAGAGGTTGCCGGAGATAGATGTATTAGAGGAAAGAATTGATAACCTTAGGGATAATATAGAGATGGTAGATAACCGGGTAGAGCGGTTAGAAGTAAGAGTAGATAAAATGGACGGAGCAGTAGTCGATTTAGAAAACTATCGGGCCAGAACCGAAGAGACTATGAAATACTTTGAAGAAAAAATCGATAATATCGAATTAACTTTAAAAGAGATCGTAAAAGAGTTAAGGGAGTTGGGCAATAAGCTGATTGAGTATAAGACTGAAAGAGGGCTTGGAGGAGTTAGTAAGAGTTTTATTGATAGTTTACTGGATAATAATAACCGGCAGATCTTATATCTGGTTACTTTTTTAGGGGCCGGGCTACTATTAGCGCTCGGTATGAAAGTAAATGACATTTTTAATATTCTTAAATAGGGAGGTAATATAAAATGACGGGAATTGGAGACTGGTTAGCTTCTAATAGCTGGACAGTTGTAGGGGGTATCGGGGCGGTAGTTCTTTTGTATTTCACTTATAAATATAAAGAGGTCAGATTAACTGTCTATGCCTTGATGCTCTATGTCGAAGACGTTATGGAGACGGAAGAAGGCCAAAAGAAAAAACAGGCAGTTATTACAGCAGTTCACAGTCTGATTCCTAATTCCTTCCGCTGGCTATTTCCCGAAAAGACCCTTGACCGCTGGATCGATAGCGGGATGGAATGGCTGGAGGATTACCTGGATGACGGGCAACTAAACAATAGTAATGACCGACTGACCAAGCAAATTACGAATAAGAAGATCGAGTTAGAGAATAAGGACCGACTTGTTATATTTAAGAAAAATATAAAGTTTTAATTGAAGTTGGAAATTTTCTCGCTATATATGGGTAAGCTGCTTGCTATATTATAGCAAAAGGTGTATAATAAATGCATATTTACCCGTACTTAGTTTGAAGAAAGGAAGACAGATTAGTGAAAATCATTGGCGGTAAAATGTACTACAAAAAAAGAGAAGTAGCTGATTTAGTAGGACGTTCTCCTCAGACGATCAATCTATGGGATAAATGGAGCCGGGAAGAAGTTGAACAAGGCGGAAGTCGCTTTATTCCGGAACCATTAAGGCTAGATAATAATTATCGGTATTGGAGCGAGGATGATATACCTAAGATTAGAGAATTCGCCAGTAATATCCAATATGGTGATCTATCAAAATACTCTAAAAAACAATGGGGAGAACGTGGGGAGGAATAATCGAGAGCAGGATCAATTTCCTCCTCTTTTTTTATTTATAAAAAATTATACCCGGAGCTATCTATTTCTATAGATAAAAAAACTAACCTTATTACCGGTATAACCGCAGGTTAATCTGTTTTTTATGTAGATTATTAAGATAGTTCCGGGTCTTTTTTATTGACAAAAACAAACACATGTTCTATAATTATATTACTATAGAAATGCAAAATGGTTTTAAAATCCAGAGTAGATCGTCTTATATTATTTAGAAAAACTTGATAGAATCTAAATTTTTGTTGCGGCAGTGGTTGGAGAGAGTCAGTGATTATTATTAGGTAGCCACACCCCCGGCCGCTATGTAAGGGCATTAACTACCAGAAAAGTTCAACAAAGTACCTGATGGATAAAAAACAAGGCGCCAGGAAAACGGGCTTTTAGACAGTTTAATATTTTATAGACAATTGATACTGGCTTTCTTTGATCGAAAAGGAGGAAGATTACTATATGGAAAAGTGGTTACCTAAACCCATTGATAATTTGACCAACGAAGAATTAGTGGACTTATACCAGCGCGAGCAGGATGAGCTGAAAATAAATGCTATACTGGATTTAATGATCGACAGGATTGGTGGTTTTATCAACAGTTTTTGCCGTAACTATGAGAATATCCCGCATTTAAATTTTGAAGATTTAAGGAGTATCCTGTTAATAGAATTGTTATCAGTACTGGAAAATTTCAAAATTAACAAAGGGATTAAACTTACGACAGTTTGCCGTAGCTACTTTACACAGCGACTAAACCGTGAATATAGGGATCAGACTACTCAGAAGAGGTATGACCCGCAAAGGCCGGTATATTCTTTAGAAGGAACCCTGAATTTCCACGGAGAAGATAAGATTGGGATAGGTAAAATAGGAGCGGTAAATTTTACGGCTATTTGTGAGGAGTATGAGCAGGTAGATTTGATTGATCTGTTATGCCGGTTGGATTTAACCAAAAATGAAATCTTAACTTGTCTAATGATAACTCAGGGGGAGAGCAAGAGCGAGATAGCAAGGCGGTTAAAGGTTAGTCCGACCACAATCAATAATTACTTAAAAAATGTAAAGAAAAAATGGTGTATAAAAGCAGTTTAACCGGATCATGTCAGGGAGAGGTGAAAACCTCTCTTTTTTTTATATTTTTTTCTAAAAAAGTTAAAAAACTATTGATAATATTATATATGTAAGTATATAATATAAGTAGCCAGAAAAAACTACTTAACAGATTATCTTAAAAGATATATAATATACTCATTAGTAAATTTTTTATGACAATTATTCAGGAAATTATATATATAATTATTTTATTAAATTTTATCCGACAACTGTAATCAGTGAAAAAGAGAGGAGTATAAAATGTGGGAAAGAGGATATCTACTATTATGGATTAAAGCCAATCAAGGACGATCGTGGAGTGATATTGAAAGAGATTTAGATAAATACTTAAACCATTTTAAAATTAACTTCAGAAAAACAGAGTTAGACGAGTTGAAGCAACGTCATTTAGTAGCTGAAAAAGACGGGATGTTAAATATAAGTGAGCTAGGTAATAAACTTTGTGATGAGCTAGTGAAACAGAATAGAAGTATCAGATTAGTTTTCAGTGAGTTTGGCGATAACGGAGAGAGTTTAAAAGGAATACGTTCATATATAAAAGCGCTCAAAAACAACGATAAAGTTCTATATGACTTTTCCGGTAAATATGAGCAATTTAAAAAAATGAATAATCGACTAAAAGGATAGAGGGTAAAAAAGCCCTCTTTTTTTTATATATATGAGATTATACCCGGCAGTTAACTTGCTTTCCCAAAAATCAAGTGCGCCGGGTTTAATATTTGTATTAAACCGTCTTATATTATATGAAAGCTTTGATAATCAACTTTAAGGGAAGCCGTCATCAAGTCTTTCTATTCGTATATTATCGGTAATAAAAAGGGGGAGGGAATTAATGGGAAAGAGCAAGCGCGAAGAGCTTAACTATAATCTGTTAAGGAGTGCTGATTATACTAATCTCTATGTGCTCAAGAGGTTAATCGCTACCATTAATATAATTATTAATTTAGCCGAATCAGGTGACCAGGTGGCGATGAGTATTTTAATTGATTTAAAAACAGTATTAGGGGAGTATCAAAGAGAGGAAAGTCCACTAACCGATCGACAGATATTTGCCCTCCGGATGAGTTTAATCGAAGGTTATTCCCAAGCAGAGGTAGCAGCAGTTTTGGGGGTAACACAAAAATGGGTCAGCAGGATCATTTTGCTGGGTTTAGAGGCTATTAGCAAACAATTATGCAGGGAGGCCGGGCATGGAGATACTTGATTATATCGGTTTTACCCAGGAGGAGTTAGCGCAATTAGCAGAGGAGTGGTTAAAAGAAAATGACCCTTACTATACTAATGATAAGAGTAACAAGCGACAGGAGTTAGAGTATAATTACGAAACAGAGCGACAGATTAAATATCGACGAAAAAAGGAGATAGAATTTAACCGGCTTTTTACCAGCGGACTAGTAGAGTTATTAAAGAAAAATGTAGGGTGTGTTGGTGAGTATTTTTAGAGATGAGGATATAATTTACGGGTGCAGGTGAGGCGAACCATTCTATATCGGGGGAGGGATATTAAATGACATTTGCGGCGGCATTTACCACCGGAGCGGGGGTAGTATTAGGGGGGATGATTATGGCATTGATCATTCTATGTATTTTGGCGATAATCGGAGCGATCTTCGGGAAGTAGGTCAGGGGAGTATATTTAAATGAGGAAATTATTTTTAGATAACCGGCAGGAACTTGGTATTAAAATAAAATGCGGGCAAATTGTCCAGATCGTTCATATATTATTATATATTTTTAATAATTTTGCCAGGAGATTAAATAGGGGGGAGAGGGATATGAATTTATTATTTGGTGGAAAGAGGCTTCAGGATGACGAGCAAGAGCAACGTAAGCCTTATAATCCGTATACCCTATTTTTGATTTTAATTCTTCTTTTATTATCAGAAAAGGCTTTACTCAATATAATCAGTCTTTTTAAACTAAATTATCTTCACGAGGCCGGTTGAATCGATCAACATAAATTACTAAAGGGGTAGTAAATTTTTACTCCCCTCTAGTAATCTATTAGTTTTTATTTTGCCCCGATTAAGATAACATTGATATCATTAACATTGGTGAAACTGGAAAATTGCAATGAATCGCCCAGGCTATCAAAAAAGATTTCGGCATCGTGTTTATCTAAATAATATTGGGGATCTAATTCAGCCCTTTGTACGGTCCGACAGTCGGCAATTGCGCCTGATTTACCTTCACCGTCGACCCCGTCGGTATCGGCGGCGGCGACAACAATATTTTTTCGTTTAGCCAGTTCAATTGCTGAACTTAAAACAAATTCTCGATTAGGACCGAAACCGTTTCTGTCTTCCCAGTTAAAGGTTACTACCATTTCTCCGCCCATGATCAGCGCAGCCGGCGGTGCAATCGGTAAATTAGAATTCTGGATTTCCTGGGCGATGCCACTGAGACATTTGGCAATAACTTTGGCTTCACCCGTGTTTTGACTGCTCAGAATCATTGTATTAAAACCGGCTTGAACAGCTACTTTTTCGGCTGCTTTCAGGGCGACTAAGTTATTACCGATTAAATGATTGTGTACATTGGCCGGTATTTCCCGGGGTGGTTCCATTGTCGGATCATCCAGGCCCTTTAACAGGTGTTGACGGATTGATTGGGGCATTTCATCCCAGATATTAAAGTTTTTGGCCAGTTTAATTGCATCGGCAAAGGAAGAGTAATCTTTGTAGGTAGGTCCGGAGGCAATAACACTTAAATCATCTCCGACCACATCAGAGAGAATGAGCGAGATGACGGTCGCCCCTTTTTGCGAACAAATTTGGCCAAACCTACCCCCTTTTACCCGGGATATGTGTTTACGAATAACATTAATTTGATGGATATTGGCCCCGCATTTCATCAGTAATTGGTTTAAACAGAACATATCTTTGGTGCTGATACCTGGCGGTGGAGCACAAAATAGAGCTGACCCGCCGCCGGAAATAACAAAAAAGATTAACGAACGACTATCCGGGGGCAGTTGCTCAATCTTCTGGAGCACTTTATTGGTATATTCAATATTAATTTCTTGTGGTTCCGGGTGATAGGCTTTATACACCGGAACTGATTTGACCTGGCTTTCGCCAATTTCGGGACCAAGTTTTGTAATGAGCAGACCATCATCCGGGGTAATAATTTGTTCCAGGGCATAGCCCATCGGACTGGCTGCTTTACCGATACCGAAGAGTAAAATCCGGTCATAGTTATTAAGATCAAATTCCTGCTCCAATACTTGCAAAGTTTGGCCGGATAATTTAACACTATCCAGGACAGCCTGGGTCGGGTCCGCAGCATTAACACCGGCCATGATCATTTCTTTGGCAACCTTACGATATTGTTGATAACTCATAATTATTGCTTATTCACCTAATCAGTGAAATGGCTTTCCTCCTTTTTTAGATGACATTTTTATGATACTATTATTTATATTATTGATTATGAACTAATTTTCCTTCGACATTTTTACTGATATTTTACAATCTAAACCGAGGATTCTTATTGCAGTTTAAACAAAAAATCAATTCTTTCCTGATTAATCAGAGTCGATCCAGTGGTAGCCTGTATGGTGATCCTTGAAAACAGATCACGAAAAGATGGTGAGAAAGTTTTTAAAATGATCTTCCATCCTAATTTTTCATATCTAAAAGGACAATTTTATCTAATTTTTGACTTATCTTAACGATTTCTGGCGAATTTAAGGCAAGTTTTTTGGTCTTCACCTTGAGTTCTTTCTGTAGTTTGTCGTATTCTGGTAATTTGGTAATAAATTTTGACATAGTAGATTCCTCCGTAAAAAAAAATGTACAACCTTACTTATTATATCATAAATTGGTTTTAAATGTAAATATTTAATTTAAATATTTCTAAATTAGGACCAGAGACCTAAAAAAATTTTTTCTTTGCAGGAATCAGCCGCTTGAGCAAGAATATAGTTCTTAAAAGTATCGCTTTTGATCTGGAAGAAAATTTAATATGGTAAAATCAAACAGGTGCCTCAGTTTATGAGGAGAATAGGGAATCAGGTGAAAATCCTGAACGGGCCCGCCACTGTAATCAGGGAGCGAAGAGCAAACTGAGAGTCAGGAGACCTGCCTGTTGATTATGCCTGCATACTTCGGTAGCAAGGGATGTAGGTTGAGACTAAAGTTCATTTCTCAACCTTGGACTCTGCTAAATCAGGAAAGCAGAGTTTTATTTTTGGATTAAGATAAGGGGGAATGAAGTGTGTTTGATTACCGAAAAAGAGTAAGGTTGGTCATGCTGGTATTACTGGTTATTATCTTTAACGGGTTAACCGGCCTAGCCGCCGATTTTCCAGTAATTATTATTGATGATCTGGGAGATAAAGTGGTGGTAGCAGAAGAGCCGGCCAGGATTATTTCCCTGGCGCCGAGTCTTACCGAGATGTTGTTTTTTTTAGGTTTAGGTGATAAGGTAGTTGGAGTGACCAGTTTTGCTGATTACCCGGAAGAAGCCGTCCACAAAGAGAAGATTGGTACGATCACCGATCCCAATCTAGAAAAAATTGTAACCCTGCAACCCGATCTGATTATTGCGGCCAGAATTAATAAAAAAGAAACTGTCCAACAATTAAAGAGAATCGGTTTAACTGTTGCTGGCTTTGACCCGACCACAGTCGATGATATCTTTCTAACCCTCAAAAAACTTGGTAAAATAACCGGCCAGAACCAGATTGCTTCACAGTTAATCACTGATATGTATTTTACCATTGATCGGATTAAAGAGCTGGTCGATCAAAAAGTGACAGAAGAGGGTAGACCTAAGGTCTTTTATGAAATCTGGAGTGACCCCCTCTATACAGCCGGGGCTAATAACTTTATTGATGATGTGATTACTCTCGCCGGTGGCGATAATATCGGTCGAAAGGCTAAGGGAGCCTGGCCACAGTATAGTCTGGAAAAATTGCTGCTGGAAAATCCAGATGTATATGTTTCCAGTCCCCATAGTGCTACCCATCTGGTTACAGTTGATGAAGTTAAGAATAGAACTAATTATGCCCAGTTAAAGGCAGTACAAAATAACCGGATTTATATTATTGACCCCAATATAATTAACCGTCCCTCACCGCGGATTGTATTGGGATTAAAGGAGTTTGTTCAAGCAATCTTTCCGGAACTTACTCCCCAGGTAGAAGGTCTTTGAGCAAATGATAACACTTGTGCTGGGCGGAGCCAGGAGCGGGAAGAGTAGTTTTGCGCAGCAGATCGCCTGGCAGCGGGGAGGATATGATGTTATTTATCTTGCTACTGCGTTGAGTGGGGATGAAGAGATGGCAGCGCGGATCAAAGATCATCGGCAGAACAGACCGATTGAATGGAAAACGATCGAAGAGCCGTTACAGGTCAGCAAGATTTTCTCGGCACTACCACCCGGCCAGGTGGTAGTGCTCGATTGTCTGACCATTTTAATCTCTAATATTTTGTTGCGGGAAGCTGAGGCCGGTCCAACTGATTTTGATTTTGCCGCCACCGGCAATGAGAAAGAGGTTTTTTTAGAGATCGAAATGATGCTCAAACATAGTCGGGAAAAGAAACTGGATTTAATTATGGTCAGCAATGAAGTAGGACAGAGCCTGGTTCCGACCTACCGCCTGGGTCGTCTTTATCGGGATGTGGTTGGCCGGGCCAACCAACTGCTGGCCGGGGTAGCGGGACAGGTTTATTTACTTTATGCCGGTTTACCGGTAGAAATTAAAGAGCTGGCCCAGAAGCACTTAGAACAATATCATAATGGCGGGGATGAATGATGAGGTCGTTTATCCTGGCCTTGACATTTTTAACCAGGATTCCTTTTCCGGGAAGGATAGCTGACGACCAGGAGACAAGGGCGCAGGCACTGTCATATTATCCCCTGGTCGGGATGGTCATCGGACTGTTCTTAGTAATGTTCGATCAGCTTTTTCAAGGCTTTTTTTCAGCCCGGATTACTAATATTCTATTGTTAGCCGTCCTTATTTATCTTACGGGGGGCTTACACCTGGACGGTTTTATTGATACAATTGATGGGATCTTCAGCAATCGAAAAAAGGAAAGAATTATCGAGATCATGCATGATAGTACAGTTGGAGCTTTTGGTGTGGTCGGGGTCTTTCTTTTATTAATGTTAAAGTTTAACCTCTTGCTGGAACTGGCTGCTCCTTTCCGGGGGCCTGCCTTGATTTTAATGACTACCACCAGCCGCTGGCTAATTGTTTTGGCCCTCTGTCGATATCCACTGGCGGCCGGAAGTAAACTGGCCCGCTTTTACAAGGAATATCTTACCTGGAGACAAGGGGTTGCTGCCAGTATACTTTTTTTACTGATTACGATATTAGTCTGTTATTGGAGCCGTCTACCAGCTTATTTTGTGCTGAGCGGATTGTTTTTTAACCTGCTCCTCAGCCGAGCTTTTTTAGCCTATATAATCAACAAAATAGCGGGAATAACCGGTGATGTATTAGGGGCGTTGTTGGAGTTAAACGAAATAATCTTTTTACTGATGATATTATTGATGCAGGGGTGAGCAGTTTTGGTGACTGAATTGTTTTTAATCAGACATGGAGAAACTAAATGGAATCGAGAGTTGAGATTTCAGGGACATGCCGATCTTGAACTTAATCAACGAGGAATCGAACAGGCCCAAATAACTGCTAATTTTTTGGCCGAGCATCGGTTTGATCGCTTCTATAGTAGTGATCTCAAACGGGCCGGGCAAACAGCCGAAGTACTTGCTGCTCCGCATAATTTACCGGTTTCAGCCCGGAAGGACCTACGCGAGATTAATTATGGTGACTGGGAAGGACAAACCTATCGTCAATTGTGGGAGCAAGAACCGCAAAGCCTGGAAAAATGGTCACAAGACCCGTCAGCAATCAAACCCCCTGGTGGTGAAACCTTGCCTGAATTTCAGCTCAGGGTGG
This sequence comes from Halanaerobiales bacterium, assembly GCA_022360715.1. Classification (GTDB taxonomy): domain Bacteria; phylum Bacillota; class Halanaerobiia; order Halanaerobiales; family DTU029; genus JAKSCG01. Next base: position 15,989 of record JAKSCG010000110.1, on the reverse strand, counting down.
TTAATTCTTTTTTGAGTTTAATTAAAGAATCAGCGGGAAAGAGAATTGTTGTTATCTGTCATGGCGGTACGCTCATGGTCTATTTAACCTACATACTACAGATGCCTTTAAAGCTATGTAATCGCTTTCAGTTCGATCACCTGGGGATCAGTCGGATAATAGTATATGAGCAAAATCCGATAATAAGCATGCTTAATAATACCGGTCATCTAACCGCTGCTTTTGTTCCCTAATTATTCCCAATAAAATAAATATAACCGGCAGGTAAAACAGTACTTATCTTGAATATAAAATTATAGAAGATGCTGTTTTACAATTAAAGCCGGGGGTGGAAAAATTGTTTATTATTTTGGTTTTGTTGCTTTTAACCGTCATTGTCCAGGCGAGCTGGATTATCAACAAGAAAAAGGAGTTAAAAGGCTTTATTTCAGGGGAAAAAGGGGATATGAACAGGTCTCTTTTGACTTTTCTTTATGAAACAGCCGATAAATTAAGTCTGCTCAGTGATGAACTACAGCATCAGATTTTAACTGAATCGGCTTTTGCCCAGGATTCTTCCGCCAGTAGTGAAGAAATTGCTGCCGGTGCTGAAGAACAATCGGCTGCTCTACAGATCATTGATCAAAACCTATCAGGAATGCTCCCCGGAATTAAAAAGACGGAAGGGGATATGCTGAAAGCGCTTCAACAGACTGAAATGAATCAAAAGGAACTGAACGGAATCAATGATCAGTTCTCCAAGTTTTCCCAAACAATTGAGCAGGGTAGTAAAACCTTACAGGGTATCTCGACAGAGGTTACTAAATTCAACCAGCGGATCGAAAATATTGAGAATATTCTTGCCAATGTTGACGATGTAGCTGAACAGACCAATTTACTGGCCCTCAATGCTTCGATTGAAGCAGCCCGGGCCGGGAATGCCGGGAAAGGGTTTGCCGTTGTGGCTGAGGAGATCAGAAAACTATCGACCGAGACCCAGAAGCTGTCCGAAAATATTAAGTCAATTAACGACCAGACTCGCAATGACCTTAATCAGATTATTGAAAATGTCCAGGATATTTCGACAGAATTTCTCCAGGCAGTAAAAAACAGCCAGGTGGTCAATCGATCTCTCCAGGAGGTTAGTGTCAGGTATGACGAGTTTTCCGGTGTTTTTGCCAATACCGTAGCAATGCTTTCGCAACAGTTAACCGGGATGCAAGCCATCGGCGGGAGTGTGAATGAACTCAATCTTACCAGTGAAGAAATAACCGGCAGTATTGAGATTATAACCAACAACATCAGTCAACTGGCCGGGGGGATCAATAACCTGGAGGAACCAGCCGGGATACTACAAAGTACCGCCCGGGCTTTATATCAACGGGTGAAAGAAGAACAGTCGGTAAGTAAGACGACCCTTAAAAACCAGCAGAAAATAGAAGAGCTAATACCCCGTTTAATTGAATTGGTAGATAATATTAAATTAAAGGATATGAATTTAGAGTTTATTTCGGGAAAATTAAAGCGATTAGTAGAGCAGGAAGCGAGCATTGAACTTTTTGCCCTGGTAAATCCCGAAGGTAAATTGATCCAGGATCTGATTAGTATTAAAGTTAAAACTGAAAATACGGCTGGGATCAGTAAAAAACACCGCACCTGGTTTAAAGAAGCCATGGCCGGAAAGGACTATTTTATTTCTGAACCATATTTTTCCAGCATAACCGAACAGCCCTGTATTACCTTGAGTATCCCAGTCAAACAGGGCCAAGAGGTGATCGCCGTGCTGGCCGCAGATATTCAGGTCTAAAATCTGCTTTACATTAGCATGCTTCATTATTAAACGATCGTATATCTTTCATGCCAAATAAAGCACCACTGAGCGGCAGTAATAGGGGTAAAAAGGTATAAGGCATATATTCCAGTGTACCGACACCCAGGATTCCTACCATCATTAAAGCATTAACATTCCAGGGGATGAGCGGAGAAAGGATTAATCCCGAATCACCGAGGGCTCTTCCCAGTTCTTTTCGCGGTATCGCCAGCTGGTCAAATTTTTTCTGCATCATTTTTCCGGTTAATAAAACAGAGAATAACTGATTACAGCCCAGCATGGCGTTAATTATACTGGAAATCATCGTAACAAGGATTAATTGACTCTTTTGTTGAATGGTATTAACTAATCGTGCAATAATCTTGCTCAATATCCCCAGCTCTTCGAAAAGCCCTCCCAACAAAACTACCAGCATAATCAAGGCAATCAGCTCCAGCATACTGGTTAAACCTCCCCGGCTTAATAGATTATCGATGACCGGATTGCCGGTTATACTATCGAATCCTGAAAACATGCTAATCAGTAAGCTGTTTGCTGCCGTAGAATTAAAGATAAGTCCTAGGGCCAGACTGGTTAAAATACTAATAGTCAGGTTAGCTAGCGTGGGTATTTTCAGAGCGGCCAGTATAATGATTAGCAAGGGTGGTATCAACAACCAGATTGATATATTAAAATTAGCGGCGATAATCGATGTTAAAACCCGGATCTGTTTGAGCTCGATTGTCGCCGGGAGGTATTTTAACCCTAAGATTAGGTAGAGCAATGATGAGATAATCCAGGGAGGAATGATTGAATAAATCATGTGTTTGACCATTTGATCGATCTTGACACCGGCACTATAGGCCGTAATGTTGGCAATTGAAGAGACCGGTGACATTCGATCTCCGACATAAGAACCGGAGATAATTGCTCCGGCTACCAGTGGTAAGGGGAAACCCAGGCTACTGGCAATGCTGATCAAAGCCAGACCGATGGTACTGGTCGTACCGACCGCTGTTCCGATCGCCATTGAGATCGCTGAGGTCAGGACAAAGGAGAGCAAGAGGAAATACTTCGGATTGATTAGCTTTAAGCCAAAATAAATCATTGTCGGTACAGTGCCACTGGCAATCCAGACCCCAATTAGCATACCGATCAACAGTAAGATCATAATTATATTACCGATATCACGGAAATTGGAGAATAGCATTTTCTCAATATTTTCCCAGTGGTGGCCCCAGTACAGGGCGAGTGAAACGGTGATGATTAGCTCAAAGAAAATTGCTAAATGGATCGGGATTTCCCAGACAATAACTGCCAGCAGGATTAAGATAATCATTGTTATAACCGGAAGCATTGCTTTGATGAAAGAAAGCTCGACTTTTGTACTCATATTTTTACTTTCCCCTTTTAGAAAAAAATCTCCTTAAATGATTAATTATCCACAATTAAAGTGGAGACTTCAGACATATAGATGGTATAATTATAGGCAAAAGGAGGTATTTTGTCAATCAAGCTGTTTTTTAAATTTAGCCGGCATCTTGCCAAAATGAATATCCTTCATGCAAACCAAGCTAGAAGACTCAAAGTGATGTTGATATTGCTGTTATTTTAAAAGCAATAATTTTATTTTTGCAGTAAAAAGGAATCCGGCGATTTTTGTTTAATATATAGTTGTAGGATTAATAAATTTACGAGTAATAATATCATGATGATAAAACCCTTGAAACGGGGTTTGTTTTGACTTCAGCTAAAACCGGGATGATTTTGTCGAAACAGAGAGAGGGGAAGGCTATGAGTAAGCAGGCAGCTATGACCGAAATTGCCCAAGCCTGGGGTAGATATTTTGGAACTCACCTGTTAACGCCATTTAATATGCGCAAGATTGAAACATATGTTGAGGATGGAATGAGTGCCAAAGTTATTATTTATGCCATAAAATTAGCGACCAGGAAAGCAGATTACCCGGATCGCTATTTATTCAGTGTATTAAATAGATATTTTGATAAAGGAATCTTAACCGAAGAACAACTGGAAAGGAGCCTGGAAGATGAGCACCGGAGTAAAGAAGCCATGGCACAGTATGAACGAGCTAATAGACAAAAAACGCAAAGAGATCAGCACAAAAAATACAAATCAGATGAATATAGATAAAAATCAAAGGCTTTATTATAACGAAAAAGAGGCGGTTGAAAAGATCTATCAGATTATTTTAGGTAATGCCCGGATACCTGCTGAGTATCGAGATTGTTCTTTCAGTAATTTTGATCAGGAATTTATCCCGGAGAATACTGAGAAAATCAGTGATCTGAAAAAGTTTGCCTTGAATTACGATCAATATTTTCGACAGAATCGTCTGGCCCAGTCAGTATTAATTTATAGTGCTCGGAATGGTTGTGGTAAAACCCATGCGGCAGTTGCAACGGCTAAACTAATGCTCTGGGAATACGCCAAAAAGATTTTCGAGAGTGATGCGGATAAATATAAACGGCGGGGAATAATTGCTGATGAGATAAAAAATAAAACACCGGTATTTTTTATTAGTGAGAAAAAATATATTTGGTGTCGAAAGCGTTTTTCAAGCAGGAATGAAAATATTATAAGTTTTGTCGCTGCCTGTGAAAATGCCTTCATTAACTCTGAATTTATTATTTATGATGATCTATTTCGGGCCAGGGATACGGCTTTTTACTTTGATGAACTGGAAGGTATTCTCGATATGCGCTATGATGAAAAAAAGCCGATGCTCTTTACTACTAATATCAACATTAAAACAATTGACCAGATCGATCCGAAGATCAACCCTTTTGCCGATAAAGTTGAACAGGGTTCTTACTTGCTTTCCAGACTGGAGAAGATGACCAGCCCTTATCAGTTTGAATTTGCCGATTATCGTGATTATAGAAAAGAAGGGGTTTACTAATATCAGGGGAGGGTTATACTTGCGTTATGTATAATAGAAATGAGATTATCGAGAATCTGATTAATATTCGGAAAGAGATTTATCAAAAGGAAGTAACAACGAGTAAACCTCCTTGTAAGGAAGATATCCGGATTAAGCAGGGAATGGATTCCTTAATTTTAGGAGTGATCGGGGATTTTTTAAATGATGAAGATCGAAAACAACTAGATAATATTTTAATGAGAGTTATCTGTAATGATATTTCTACGGAAATGGCAATGGTAGCGATCAGAGAGATTGCCTATAGCTATTTTTCATCAGGTAGTAATCAAGCTGTTAATCAACGGAGAAATGGGGATGAACAGCTAACAAATCCTCAATATAAAAAGGGTTATCGCTAGTTTTTTTCATCTATTAAAAGGGGAGAAAAAACTTGACAACATATAAGGTATATGCTAATATAATATTTGTCTTAAAGCAGGAAGTTCCTACCTGCTTGACCTTGCGAAGGTGGCGGAATTGGCAGACGCGCTAGATTTAGGATCTAGTGGGGCATTCCCGTGCGGGTTCGACTCCCGCCTTTCGCACCATATAAGTTCAGTAACCCCGATATGGCTCAGGCTGGATCGGGGATTGTATTTAGTAGCTGTTGTTATTGGTTTTTGCTAAATTACTCTTTACAACACGGTTATCTTATACATAATATGGCAATAATTAAAAAGGGAGCTTTAGATTAATGAAGGGGGAAGGAAAAGATGGAGGTTGCAAAAGAACAGTTAGAGGGAAATAAAGTTGAATTGAAAGTAGAAGTTGAACAAGAAAGGGTGAATGAGGCCTTACAACAAGCATATAAAAAAGTGGTCAAGGAGGTCAATATTCCAGGTTTTAGAAAAGGGAAGGTGCCCCGTAAAATTTTAGAAGCAAGATATGGTAAGGAAGTTCTTTATCATGATGCCTTTGATTTCCTTGTTCCGGCTGCTTATAGTCAAGCGGTGAAAGCTGCTGAAATAGAACCGATTGACCAACCGGAGATCAGTGAATTTAAGATATCGCCCGATCAACCGGCTACTTTTACAGCGATTGTCGAGGTTAAACCGGAGGTAGAGTTGGGTCAGTATACCGACCTGGGGATCGAAAAGAAAGAGGCAGAGCTGTCGGAGGAAGAACTGGAAAATCAGCTGAAAGCTTATCAAGAGCAACATAGTCAATTAGAGCATACAGAACGGGAAGTTGTTGCCGATAAAGATTTTGTAATTATTGATTTTGAGGGCTTTATTGATGGTAAGCAATTTCCGGGGGGGAGTGGCGAAGAATATACCCTGGAGATCGGCTCAGGGACCTTTATCCCTAATTTTGAAGAACAACTAATCGGGCAGAAAGTTGGAGAAGAGGTAGAGCTTAATCTGACTTTTCCGGAGAATTATCAAACAGAAGACCTGGCCGGGCAGGATGTCCTTTTTCGGGTTAAAATAAAAGAGATTAAAGAAAAGAAATTACCGGAACTTAACGATGAGTTTGCCAAAGAAGTCAGTGACTTTGAATCATTAGAGCAATTTAAAGCTGATCTTAAGGAGAAAATGCTGGAACAGAAGAAACAGCAACTACAACAACAACTGGAAAATGAGCTCATTAAAAAAGTTAGTGAAAATACGACGGTAGATATTCCTACCCCTTTAGTAAATAATGAGCTTGACATGATGTATCATAATCTGGCATATAGTATATCTAGGCAGGGTATAAATATTGATGACTATTTTAAGCATATAAATAGTAGTAAAGAAGATTGGCAAGAGCAGAACAGGGAACACGCTACGGAAAGGGCTAAGAATAATTTGGTATTAGAATCTATTGCTAAAAAAGAAGGAATTAAGGTCAGCGATGAAGAAATAGATAAGAGTGTTGAGGGGATGGCCGATAATAGTGAGCATTCCGCTGAAGATATTAAAAAACTACTGATGATCCAGGGTCAACTGGATGGTCTTGTTCACTCAATGTTGATTAAAAAGGTTATGGAGTTTTTAGTGGAAAATAATTAAAGTGTGTTCCGGGTTTAATAAGAACACGATTAGGGAATAATTAAGTTATAAGGGGGTAATTTAAAATGGCTTTAGTTCCAATGGTTGTCGAACAAACCAACCGGGGAGAACGTTCTTACGATATTTATTCAAGATTATTGAAAGACAGGGTAATCTTTTTGGGGAGTGAGATAAATGATCATGTCTCAAACTTAGTAATTGCCCAGCTCTTGTTCCTGGAGGCTGATGACCCGGATAAAGATATTTATTTGTATATTAATAGTCCTGGTGGTTCAGTTACAGCTGCGCTGGCTATGTATGATACAATGCAATATGTAAAACCAAATGTAGCCACAATTTGTATGGGCCAGGCTGCCAGTGCCGGTGCTTTATTATTGGCGGCCGGGGCTGAAGAAAAACGGTATGCCCTTCCTTATTCCAGGGTGATGATTCATCAGCCTTTCGGTGGAGTACAGGGTAAAGCCAGTGAAGCGGAGATTCATATTAAGGAGTTATTGCGCCATCGTGAACTATTAAATCAAATCATGAGTAAGCATACCGGGAAAAGTGTTGAGCAGATTACCAAGGATATTGAACAGGATTATTTTATGACAGCTGAGGAAGCTGTTGAATATGGTATAATAGATAGTATAATGGCCAGAAATAATCTAAAGGAAAAGTAGACCTTTTAAGAGGTGATAAAATGTTCAAATTTGGAGATGAGAAGGGCCAGTTAAAGTGCTCATTCTGTGGTAAATCACAGGATCAAGTACGGAAGTTGGTTGCTGGCCCGGGGGTGTATATCTGTGATGAGTGTATTGAGCTCTGTAATGAAATAATTGAAGAAGAACTCAGCGATGATATTGAGTTTACTTTGCAGAATATACCCAAACCACGTGAAATAAAAAAGATCCTTGATCAATACGTGGTTGGCCAGGAGAGAGCAAAAAAGTCCCTGGCAGTTGCAGTCTATAATCATTATAAACGGGTTAATTCCGATATGAAGATTGATGAGGTTGAATTACAAAAGAGTAATATTTTAATGGTAGGTCCGACCGGTTGTGGAAAGACTTTGCTTGCTCAGACTTTGGCCCGGATACTGAATGTTCCTTTTGCGATTACCGATGCTACCTCTTTAACCGAAGCCGGATATGTCGGGGAAGATGTCGAAAATATCTTGTTGAAACTAATTCAGTCTGCTGATTATGATATTGAAAAGGCTGAACGGGGGATTATTTATATTGATGAAATTGATAAGATTGCCCGGAAGTCGGAGAATCCTTCCATTACCCGTGATGTCTCCGGTGAAGGTGTTCAACAGGCTTTATTGAAGATTCTGGAAGGCACTATTGCCAGCGTTCCGCCCCAGGGGGGCAGAAAACACCCTCATCAGGAATTTATCCAGATTGATACTACCAATATCCTCTTTATTGCCGGCGGTGCTTTTGATGGACTGGAAAAGATAATAAAGTCCCGGATTAGCAATAAGGTGTTGGGTTTTGGTGCCGATATCAAGAGTAGAGATGAAGAAAATATCGGGGATACGCTCAAACATATCCTGCCGGAAGATCTGTTGCGCTATGGATTAATCCCTGAATTTATTGGGCGCTTGCCCCTGATTGTGACCCTGGATGAATTGGTAGAATCTGATTTAATTAAGATCTTGAATGAACCTAAAAATGCCCTTGTTAAACAATATACCAAATTTTTTGAGATGGATAATGTCGAGCTGGAATTCACCGGGAGTGCCCTGGAGGCAATTGCCAAAAAGGCGCTGGCCCGTAATACCGGAGCCAGAGGACTTAGAGCGGTGGTGGAAGAGGCCATCCTGGATATTATGTATGATTTACCTTCCGAACCGTCGGTGGAAAAATGTATTATAACCCCTGAAGTAATCAATGATAATAAACCGCCGGAATTGCTTCGGGTAACTGATAAAGAAGAATCAGCTTAGAAATAATTATGAAAAAATCCTTCCTGACCGGGAAGGATTTTTTTAAATCCAATTTTGTTAACCCCGACAAGAATATAATTGTTGAACTCGGTTATACTACTTTTGAAGAATATGGATAAAATTGAAGGGGGTTTTTTTATGGATCCATCTTTATGGGGTATTATTTCACTGGTTCAGTTTTTCTTTACTATTGTAATTGGATTATATTTTTGGAATATGTTACGTAGTCAACAAGGAACAAAAAGGGCGGTTGTCAAAGAATCAAAAAGTGAACTGGATAAATTAAGAGCAATGCGAGGTATTTCTTTGACTGAACCCCTATCCGAAAAAACCAGGCCCAAGGCTTTTCAGGATATAATTGGTCAAGATGAAGGGATTGAAGCCTTAAAAGCAGCGATTTGCAGTGCCAATCCCCAACATGTTATTATCTATGGTCCCCCAGGTATCGGGAAGACTGCCGCTGCCCGGCTAGTCCTGGAAACAGCCAGAGAAATAGAGATTTCTCCCTTTACCCGACATTCAAAGTTTATTGAACTTGATGCAACTACTGCCCGGTTTGATGAAAGGAGTATTGCCGATCCATTGATCGGGTCTGTTCATGACCCGATTTACCAGGGAGCCGGCCCAATGGGGATGGCCGGTATACCTCAACCTAAACCGGGAGCAGTTACCAAAGCCCATGGGGGCATCCTGTTTATCGATGAAATCGGTGAACTCCATCCGATCCAGATGAATAAACTTTTAAAAGTCCTGGAAGATCGCAAGGTTTTCCTGGACAGCGCCTATTACAGTGAGGAAGATACCAATATACCCCAATACATTCATGAAGTCTTTAAGAACGGACTTCCGGCTGACTTTCGCTTAATTGGGGCAACTACCAGACAACCGCATGAAATTCCACCGGCGATTCGTTCCCGTTGTCTGGAACTATACTTCCGGGAATTACTTCCTGAAGAGCTCCGGGTAATCAGTAAAAATGCGGTAGTAAGGATTAAATTCCAGATTACTGAAGATGCACTGGACTTAATTCAACAGTATGCGACTAGTGGCCGGGAAGTAGTTAATATGGTGCAATTGGCAGGTGGGATTGCCCTTAGTGAGGGGCGTAAGAAGATAATCCTTGATGATATCGAAAGGGTTTTAAACAGCGGGAGGTATTCACCCCGGCCTGATAAAAAGGTTCATAAGCAGGCCCAGGTGGGGGTAGTAAATGGACTGGCCGTTCGGGGACCGAATGTCGGAGTTTTACTGGAGATCGAAGTAGCGGCGATCAAGGTAAAAGCGGGGACCGGGGCGATCAAAGTAACCGGGGTGATTGAAGAAGAAGAGATCGGTGGTAATGGCCATCGTTTGCGACGGAAAAGTATGTCCAGTGAGTCGGCTGCTAATGCCGTTACCATTCTCAGGAAAATGATGTCGATTAACCCCGCCGATTTTGATATACATATTAACTTTCCGGGGGGACTCCCGATCGACGGTCCTTCGGCCGGTCTCTCGATGGCGATCGCCATTTATTCGGCTCTGACCGGAATTCCGGTCGATAATCAAGTGGCAATGACCGGCGAAGTATCAATTCGCGGTTTGATCAAACCCATCGGGGGTGTTACGGCTAAAATTGACGCTGCTCGTCGGGCCGGAGCTAAAAAAGTGATCATTCCCAAGGAGAATTGGCAGAATATTTTCCGAAAAATTGAGGAGATGAAGATCATACCGATTACTACTCTGGCTGAAGCGATAGAATTATCAATGCCGAACAAAAAAGAGGATCTCAACTTAATAGCTACTGATCGTTTGGTAACAATCTCTCAATAATCAAGCTTATCTCCCTCTTCAGAGTAAGGTAATTTTTATATATTTTTATTTTTTGAGCAGGAATATTTATTCTTGGAGAGAATAGAATAATTGAGGTGAGGAAATAGATGATCCAAGATGTAAATATATTTGATCATAATAAAGATGAAGAAATGATAGAACTACCCCTCCTGGCTTCGAGGGGTGTCGTCGTTTTCCCTCATATGGTAATTCCACTTTTAGTAGGGAGAGAAAAATCAATTGAAGCCTTGGAAATAGCTATGTTGGAAGAAAAAGAAATTCTTGTTACTGCGCAAAAGGATGAAACAGTAGAAGAACCCGGGAGTGAAGATATTTATGAAGTAGGTACGATTACTCAGGTCAAACAGTTGGTGAAATTACCTAATGGGATGATCAAGGTAATCGTTGAGGGTATAAAAAGGGGTAGAATCCTGGAATTTACTAAGGAAAAAGATTATTTTGCAGTCAAAGTAGTAGCATATGAGGACGAATCAAAAGAAGCAGATATGGAAATAATCGCCCTGATGCGGACGGTTATCGATTCTTTTCAGGAATATGTAAAATATAATCGGCATCTTCCGGCTGAAACGATGATGAGTGTGGCTAATATCGAGGAGCCTGGACGGCTGGCTGACATAATTGCCTCTCATTTGGAATTAAAATTTAAAAATGAGCAAGAACTCCTTGAGGCAATTGAGGTAAAAGAAAGATTGACTCGACTGCTCGATATTATCAGTGATGAAATTGAGATACTCAAGGTAGAGCAGAAAATCCAGCGAAAGGTTAAAAAACAGGTTGAAAAAACACAGAAAGAGTATTATCTCCGTGAACAGTTAAAAGCGATCAGAGAAGAACTGGAAACAGATCAGGATGGCGGGGAAGTCGGGGAATACCGTCAGAAGATGGAAGAACATGACCTCCCGGAGAAGGTAGCCCTGAAGATTAAGGAAGAAATAAAAAAGCTCGGAAAAACACCGGCTATGTCGCCGGAGGCTACAGTTATCAGGAATTATCTGGATTGTGTTCTCGATCTCCCTTGGGGTAAAGTTAAAGAAGAGAATATGAATATTGAGGAATCAGAAAGGGTTTTAAATGAGGACCATTACGGACTGGAAGATGTTAAGGAGAGAATACTGGAGTATTTGGCTGTCCGGAAATTGGCACCCGACAAAAAGAGTCCGATTATCTGTTTAATTGGTGCACCCGGTGTCGGAAAAACCTCACTTGGCCGCTCGGTTGCCCGGGCTTTACAGCGGGACTTTGTCCGGATCTCTTTAGGGGGGGTCAGGGATGAAGCAGAAATAAGGGGACACCGCAGGACTTATATCGGCTCAAGGCCGGGTAGGATCATTAATGCGATGCGGGAAGCCGGGAGTAAGAATCCTGTTTTTTTACTGGATGAGGTTGATAAAATGACGGCTGATTTTAGAGGCGACCCTGCGGCAGCATTACTTGAGGTGCTGGATCCGGAACAGAACTCCGAGTTTACCGATCATTATCTGGAATTACCTTTTGATCTGTCCCGGGTGTTATTTATCACTACAGCCAATGTGGCTTATCCGATTCCGTCTCCTTTATTAGATCGGATGGAGGTAATTGAATTATCCGGGTATACTGAAGATGAGAAAATAGAGATTGCTGAGCGCCACCTCATTCCCAGGATACTGGACGAACATGGCCTTAATGAGCAAAGGATTGATTTCTCTGCTAACGGTATTGTTAAAGTTATTCGTGAATACACCAGGGAAGCCGGGGTAAGGAGCCTGGAAAGAAAGCTCTCGGCGATCACTAGAAAAGTAAGTAGGGAGATTGTCGAAGGACGGGAAAGAAAAGCCAGGATCATCACCCAAAATATCGAAAAATATCTCGGTGTTCCTAAATTTAAATATGAAAAATCAGGTAATGAACATCGGGTGGGAGTTGCTACCGGGATGGCTTATACTCAGTCGGGAGGCGATATTCTAGATATTGAGGTATCGTGTGTACCAGGGAAAGGAAAGCTAATCTTAACCGGTTCCCTGGGGGAAGTAATGAAAGAATCAGCCCAGGCTGCCTTAAGCTATATACGCTCAAAACAAAAAAGATTAAAGCTACCGGCTGATTTTCATGAAAAAAATGACCTCCATATCCATGTTCCGCAAGGAGCAGTCCCCAAAGATGGGCCGTCAGCCGGGATTACCATTGCCTCATCAATTGCTTCTGCTTTGACCGGTAGAGCGATTAGAGGAGATTTTGCGATGACCGGTGAAATTACCCTGCGTGGCCGGGTGCTGCCGGTAGGAGGAATCAAGACAAAAATACTGGCTGCCCGTAGGGCCGGCCTGAAAAAGATAATATTACCGGAGGAAAACAAAAATAATTATGATGAACTCAATAGTAAAACCAGAAGGAATCTGGAAGTAGAATTTGTTGACCATATGGATAATGTCCTTGAACTGGTTATGATGGATCGTGGAAATCATGAAAGTATCTAGTCCCCGTTTTGTTACCAGTGCCTTTAATCCGGCCGGTTATCCCGACCATCATTTGCGGGAAGTGGCTTTTGTCGGCCGCTCCAATGTCGGTAAATCATCGATGATTAATAAAATATTAAACCATAAAAAACTGGCTAGAACCAGTTCACAGCCAGGCAGAACTCAGAGTATTAATTTCTATAATATTGATAATCGCTTTTTCCTGGTGGATCTGCCTGGGTACGGATTTGCCCGGGTACCTGACAGGGTCAAGAAAGAGTGGGGTCATTTAATTAATGACTATTTAAGTACGCGCAGCAGCCTGGCCGGGATCGTACAGATTGTTGATGCCAGGCATAAACCGACGGCCGACGATCGCCTGATGGTTGACTGGTTAAGGGAAACCGGTTTACCGACGATAATTGTTGCCACGAAAGTAGATAAGATTTCGAGAGGGCAACAACAGAAACAAAAGAATATCATCTATCAAACCCTTGAATTGGAAGATGAAATGGATTTTTGTTTTTTTTCAGCAAAGACGGGGGAAGGGAAAGACAAAATAATAAGTTTTATTTTGGATGTGACTGCGGGTTGACTGAGGAGGACTAAGATGGAGCAGAAGGCATATACAGATTCTTTTGCCAGTATATATGATGACGTGATGGGGGCTGTTCCCTATCAGCTGTGGTTTAATTACCTCCATGAATTGATGGATTATTATCAGTTAAAACCAGTTAAGATCCTTGAACTGGCTTGTGGAACCGGAAATATGAGCTTTCTTTTTCAAAAAAAGGGTTATCAGATCGAAGGGATCGACGGTTCGGAAGAGATGTTAAAAATAGCCAGAAAAAAGGCAAAAACCAGTGGGATAAAGATAAAATTTCATTTTTCCGATCTAAGGAGATTTGAACTGGCTGCTCAATATGATTTTATCTTTTCCTTGTTTGATAGTTTAAACTATATTTTGCAACTTGATGAATTAAAGCAAGTATTTAAAAATGTTTATAATGTACTGGTGCCGGACGGTTTTTTTATTTTCGATATGAACACGGTCAAAAGATTGATGAGCATAACCCCTGGTACCAGTATGCTCAACGGTGAAAATTATACCTGTTTTTGGGAGGATATAATTAATAAAGAAGAGGAAAGGTGGCAAGTCAGATTAAAGATATACCTTGATAATGAAAATGATTACTATGAGGAATTTCACGAAGAGACAGCTTATCCCCGGAAAGATATAATTAATGCCTTACGTCAAGTCGGTTTCCAGCATATTGACTGTTTTAATGCTTATACATTCGAGCAGGGAAGTGATCATGACAACCGTCTTTATTATATAGCTTTTAAAAAGGCTACTTCTGCCCGAAAAAAGGGGAGAGTGGTTAAAACACTAAAAAAAATTAAATGGAGGTTTCTCCACCTTTTTATGTCTTGCTAGCCTTGCCCAATTTAAATTTTAGAACTGACGTGTTCCTAAGATAATTAATATGACCCCAGTGCCAATTAAGATTAGGTTTTTCAAATTGAGCTGATTACAAATCCCGACTAACCCCAAAAAACTTACCAGAATTAAGATTAAAGGACCAACTAAACCCAGTAATGCATTGATTCGAATAGCAGTTTCAATACTTTTAAAATAATACATAAGCCCGGCTGCTGATAATTCGATCAGGCTGGAGATAATTCTTAGTAATACCATAACATATAAGATATTATTCAATCCATTCATCTTATCCCCCCGCATCTGTCTTTTCAATTAAATATATGAAAAAGATTACTTGATAGAAGCCTAAATTAAAAATATCTGCTAGCAAAAGCAAGACTTCCGTCTTATAATAACATAAACAGGTATAATATCGTCCGATCGAATAAAAGATAATACTAAGCAGGAGATTTTAAAATATCGGAAGTGATTACTTTGACTAGATTTGCCTCCTTTGTTGATCGCTTGAACAGTTTTTTGTTGGAGCATTCCCGTTCAAAACTCAATTTATATAATATTGCTGTTGAAGATCTGATCAAGGGCGGGGGCAAGAGGTTGCGTCCAATATTGATGAATTTAGCAGGCCACTTTGGCGATTACCGAGTGGAGAAGATGCTTCCAATAGCAGCCGGGGTAGAACTCCTTCATATGGCAACACTGGTTCATGACGATATTATTGATCGGGCTAAGCTCCGCCGGGGAAGGGTTACGATTCAGCAGAAATACGGTAGTAATATTGCTGTTTTTGTTGGTGATTACCTCTTGAGTAAATCGTATATCCTTTTTTCACAAGACCTCAGTAGACATTGTCTTAATAAATTAAATCGGGTAGTTAGACTTATCTGTGAAGGAGAAATTCAACAATACCAGAGCAGATATAATAATACTATAACCTTTAGGGATTATCTGCGCCGGATCAGGAAAAAAACTGCCTTATTATTTGGGCTTAGTACTTATACCGGCGCTTATGAAAGCGGATTGAGGGGGAAATTACTATATAATTTATATAATGTGGGATTAGAACTGGGAATGGCTTTTCAGATCCAGGACGATCTACTTGATTTTATTGGCGAGCAAGGAATCATCGGTAAGGGGGTTCACCGGGATATACTAGACGGAATTTATACCCTGCCGGTTATTTTGCTTTTTAATGACCCAAACTACTCCATGCGAGTACGGGAGATTTTTGCTCACACCCTGGTAAGGGAAGAGCAGCTAGCCCGGATCAACTCACTGATCGAGGAGGGAGAGTTTATCAAAAAAAGCCAGAAAATAGGATATAGGTTTCTGGATAGGGCCATAAATCACCTGGACTCCCTTCCCGCAAACCGGTACAAAGAAGACCTGAGATATATTATCAATTGGCAGCTAAAACGGACAAAATGAGGGCGGTATAAACTGTTTACTTAGAAGCAGTTAATGAACATAAATTTTCTTGACAACACGACTGCTAATATGTATACTATTTAATAGAGTAAACCGATAGAGGGGCTATAGCTCAGCAGGATAGAGCGACAGATTCCTAATCTGTAGGCCACAGGTTCGAATCCTGTTAGCCCCACCAGTTTTATCTCTGTTATC
>JAKSCG010000184.1 GCA_022360715.1 Halanaerobiales bacterium | reverse complement strand
TGGCGGAGGGACTGGGACTCGAACCCAGACACCTTTCGGCTTCACCGGATTTCAAGTCCGGCTCCTTAGCCAATTCGGACATCCCTCCACAGGATAGTTCGAATAAAATTCTACTATATTTGATTACCGTTGTCAAGAATAATATTTGTGCTCAAAACTCTTGTTCACCCTTAGGACATTCAACAAAGCCTTAGCAGCAACGGGGGAGAACTGTCTCCCGCTATTTTCCTCTATTTCCTTTATTGCTATATTATAGGATAAGGCATCACGATAAGCCCGTTTAGAGCGCATGGCATCCCACCCGTCAGCAACACTAATAATCTGGGAGATCAGCGGGATCTTATCTTTTTTTAAACCCTCGGGATAACCCTTACCGTCCCAGCGTTCATGATGGTATAACACATATCTGGCTAATTCTTTTAATTCCTGGGAATTCTTGAGGATCTGATAACCCCAGAGGGGGTGTTTTTGAATATTCTCAAACTCCTCAGCTGATAGATCACTTTTTTTATTAAGGATACTGTCCGGTATTAAAGTCTTGCCGATGTCATGAATCAGTCCGGCCCAATAAGCATTTCTGACCCCTTTTTCCGACAACTTCATCTCTTTGGCGATTTCCCGGGTCAGGGTTGCAACATTTTGGGAATGTCCTCTGGTGTAGAAATCATGGATTTCAAGTAGCTCTAACAGGGAAAGAATTACCTCTGACTGGAATTTGTTCTGGATATTATTGTATCTGGTTATGGTGTAGAAGGCTGAGGCCAGACTTTTAAAGGCCTTGATTGTCCGGATCGACTTGTCATTAAAGGCTTTATCACTCTCTTTATCTATATCCAGGCTGATCCCGGCAATTTTCTGTTTATTATTATCATATAGGCCCAACAACATTGTCTCTTTAGTCGGAACTGTTACCTCCCTTATCTTTTTAACCAGTTGCTGATCCCTTAATAGCTCTGAGTTATTGGGGGTATCTTCACCAATAACTACTACCTCTTTTCCGGTATTAGCGAAAATATCTTCGGCCACCGATAGTTTATTTAAACGACTAAGGTCATGACCGATCGCATTAATAAAACGGACTTGTCCCTCCTTATGGACATAAATACAACCATAATCTGCCTCCGGAATGATCTGTACTGCCGTATCTAATAATTTCGATAAAAAGATATATTGATCACTGCTATCAAGCCTACTCAGTTCAGCTACTAACTCAATCAAGGTTTCCAGGTGATAAATTAGCTTGTTTACCTGTTGATTGGAGTCTTCTAAACCTAAATTCAAACAAAAAATCTCCCGGTTAGCAAAAGTTACCCTTTCATAATTTTCGCGAAGAATTAGATTCTTTTCCCGCAGCTCGCGCATCGGCCGCTGAATAACCCGATAAAAAGCTATTGCAGTAAGAATAACAAAAGCCCATCCCTGATATAACTGAATTCGGTTGATCATGATCTGGTCAGTCAACAAGGATGTTAGTAGTAAGTCCGAGAAAAAAAACCAGCCTAATCCCAAAATTAGAAAAATTGCTGTTACTTTTACTTCAGCTCTTAGTTTGATTTTTGCCCCCTCCTTATTTTAGTCTTTACTCTCCCTTACTATATTTTGTTACCTATATATACTATTTTTATTTAAATTAAAAAATTCCTGTCTGGAAACAGGAATTTTTAAAAAAATTTCTCGTTTTTTTCTTAATTAAATAGATCCAACCCATTATTACCTATATTTATATCATAACTACCAATAATTTGTAAATTAAATTAGCCGCAATCCCGGCCATTACTCCCCCGATAAAATGACTGGTGATCGCCATTGAAACAAGTTGCCTCCGGTTTAAAGCATCCATCATCGCCACATGCGTACTTAAAAAACCACTCCAACACATTCCCATTGCCGTAAAAACAGCCAATTCATTTCCGGCGATAATATTTTCGGCCAAAAACTTGGGGATCAGACTTAAAGCTGCTCCAACCGCACCGAGGGCTGTGATCGGAAAAGCAATTGCCTCCGGATTGGCAAACCCAAATAATGGTCGTAGTACTGGGGCAAATAGTTTCCCGATTTCCGGTAATAGGCTTACTCCTTCATAAGCCTGGCCCTGGTAACCGAGCGTGGGATCAATCGGTCCAAAGGTTAAGACCATGATAATACTACAGATTACCACTACTCCCGGTATAATGCTTAATCCAATATCAACACCGAGTTTACCGCCTTCCAGCAGTGATGTTAATAGTCTTTCAAAAAAATTATTCGCTACTTCTGTTCCCGCTTTTTTATTTAAAAAATCCCTTTCCTCGATTAATTCCATCTTCTTCTGATTAACCTCTTCGCTAAAAGTTAATTTATCTACTCCCATCTGTTTTCTAACCCGATAGCTCATAATTCGCACACTGAAAATACTGCCAATGATTGCCCCTAAATTACCTACTAACGCTTCTTTCCAGAAACCGAGGCCAATCATGAAGGTAGTCAAAATAAGTCCCATCCCGAAAGCCGTCCCTAAATTAGTTAAAACCGGCACTTCATGGCTTTTAAAAAACTTTAAATAACCCTTTTCTTTGGCCAGGGAAATAATCGCCGGATTGTCCGATAAATATGTAGTAATAATTCCCAAAAAAGAAACACCCGGCAAATTATAGAGCGGTCTCATCAGTGGGGCAAAGACAGTATTTAAAAGCTGAACCAAGCCGAACTCTGTCGCCATCCGGCCAAAAGCACCGGCCAGGACAGCAATTGCCATAATATAAAAAACTGTGTCGATCAGCAAATAGTAAGCCGTATTCATCAAGGTGGAAAACATATTGGATAGGCCCATCTGGTAACCCAGATAACCAAAAAAAATGCCACTCAGCAGGATAAATAAAAAAGTGTCCAGATAATTCCTCCGGGATTGGTGGTTCCGTTTTCTTTGCATATCGCTGACCCCCTATATTGCTATCTAGTTTGGTCGGACTAAGCTTTAATTGATTGCACACTATTTTATTATAACAAAATGGCTCTTTTTTTCAAATATATTTTTCCGAATTGGCCGGAAGAGTTGGTTTAGCTTTTAAGAATTTGCTCCAGACACTGTTTGACTGCTTGGGCCGGTTCGATAAAATAACTACGGTCGGTTATCTCTAGACTCAAATAACCTTGATAATCATATCTCCTTAGCTTCTCCAAATAATCCTGTAAAGGGAGAATCCCATCACCCCAGGCTAAGTGTCCTTTGGGCTTGCCATCAATAAAATGAATATGGATTAAATCCTGACCAAGTTCTCTTAAATAATCTTCAATATCTTCTCCGGCCATCGCCATCGGAATTGTATCTAACATCCCCTTTAAATAAGGGGAATTTATCTCGGATAACATTCTTTTTAATGAAGACAATTCAGTTATTAAGTTTGATTCCTGGGGGGTTAGGGGTTCAAGGGCCAAGCATATCCCTAGTTTTCCTGCTTGGCCAGCAAGGCCGGCCAGGGCATCGCGGGAACGACTCCAGGCTTCCTCCACCGGCTGGGAAAGGTAACCCCAACCGGGAGTAATTAATAACATTGCTACCTCCAGTTGATGACAAACCTGTAGTGATTTCTCGAAATATTTTATACTTCGCTCCCGGATATAATCCTCTTGAGCCGCAATATTTACCGGATAAACACACTGTTCCGGTGTAAAACAGATTACCTCTAAGCCCTGCTCCTTTATCTTTTTTTTAATCACGTTGATTTGGGTCATTTGTAAATCATTTACGTACAAATGAGGTGAAGCTCCCCAAATTTCAATTTTTTCTATCCCCAGGCTCTTCATTGATTCCAAAAAATAATCAAAAGGATAATGGGCATAATGGAAATTCATCCCGGCAATCGTTCTTCGGTCGATCATTTTAAAACCCCTTTCATTTTGACAAAACACTCGGTAACCAGGTAATCAAAGCAGGGAAAAAGACGGCAAGTAGTACCACCAAAAACATCACAATTAAATAGGACCAGACAATCTTGTAAGTTCGTGCTAAAGGTATTTTGGCAATTCCACAGTTAATACATAACAGTAGTGATACCGGCGGACTGATCGTTCCAATCAAGGCACTCATCACCAGCACAACACCCAAATGGATCGGGTCAATTCCGACAAAGATCCCAACTTTATAAAGGGGCGGAGCTAACATCACTAATAATGGATTAGTATCGATCGCCATTCCGAGGATAAAAATTACCACGGTCATTAAGGCTAAAATACCCACCGGATTACTGGTGACCTGAAGGATTAACGACGTTAATTTCTGGGCAAAAAACTGTCGGACCAGAATTTCCGAAAAGACGGTGGTAGTAGCAAGAATTACATAAATAATCGTTGTGGTATAAAGGGTACCTTTTAAAGCCTCGATGATGCTGGCTAAAGATAGTTCACGATAGATTAGTCCGGAGATCAGGAGTCCGGCCAAACAGGCTAAAATACCAGATTCGGTCGGGGTTACTACACCAAAGACCAGGCCCAGGACAATAAATAAAGGTACGATCATTGCCGGTGAGCTCCGGATAAAAGTAGTAATAATTTCTTGCCGTGATGCCCTCTGCTGACGATAGGGTTGATATCCGCGCCTGACCACCCAATAATGGGTAATTCCCATCAAAGCTAACCCTAAGATCAGGCCGGGAATAGCCCCACCCAAAAACAAGTCAGCAACTGAAGTTTCCGTTAAAATTGCGTAAATAATCATCAAAATACTGGGTGGAATAATCGGTCCAATACAGGAAGAAGTAGCGGTCACCACTACATTTAAGTCGTCATCATAGCCGGCTTCCCTCATCGCCGGTATTAATAGACCGCCAATAGCTGCGCTGTCTGCTGTTACTGTCCCCTGGACCCCGGCAAAGAATATACTGGCCAGGATATTGGCCTGGGCCAGACCACCTTTAACATGACCGATTAGCGAACTGGAAAAATCAATTATCTTTTTAATTAATCCTCCCCTTGATAACAATTCAGCCGCAAATAGAAAAAAGGGGATGGAAGCTAACACAAAAGCATCAATTCCTTTAAACATTCTACTGGGCAGAATTGTTAAACCGGCAAAGTCATTGGTCAGCAAAATCCAGGCCGCGGCAATTCCGATACTATAGACAATTGGTACCCCGATAAAAATTAAAAATAACATGATAATAAATAATACTGGTATAACTCCCATCTTTAATTGATACCTCCAGTAAAAACTTGGCAATAATTATATTATACTTATTATTTATATTCTTCAAAATCTTTTCGCCGCAACATCCTTACCCGGTTATATAACATTAATACCCGCTCAATAAAGACGAGAGTGAGACCTAGTGGAATTACCAAATAAACAATTCCCATTCGGAGCCAGGTGATTGAATTGGTATGGTAAAGCATCGTAACCGGGATATAGCGGTAAGAAGCCCAGATCACCAGCACCACAAAACCAATAGCCAGTAAGTCGATTAATATCTCCAAATAGACCCTTTTCCTGGAAGTCAATTTATTTAAAAATAGGTCCACGGTGAAGTGCGAACCATTTCGATCAGCTAAAGGCCAGAGTAAAAAAGCAATCCAAATAAAAGAAAACCTGGTAAATTCCTCAACCCAGACAATTGAATCAGCAATTTTAGCATAGCGAAAAAGGATATTTAAGGATTGAAAAAAAATTACGATGATAAAAAGAGTGACGGTCAACACTTCAATCACATATTTACTAACTCGTTGGTAGGTAACAAGGCAATTTAACTTCATAAATACCACCTTTCATAAGGGTCCAGCCCTAAGGCCGGACCCTCTTTTAGCATTGCTTACCGTAATTGTTTGCGACCGGTAGTTTTCTCAACGTATTCCAACCATTCCAGGTAAAATTGATAAACACTTTCCCCTTTAGCTTTCATATAATCATCCCGGAATTGTAATAATTTTTCATTTATATTACCGGCATCAAGGTCCTTCCGATCATACCAGGTCACACCATCGGCCACCATTTTTGCTTTGGCCTTTTCATATACCTTTTGGGCCTGTTCCAAATTTACTACCTCTGCCTCCTGGATCGTAGTTAAGAAAATCTCCTGCAGATCACCGGGCAGGTTATCATAAAATCTTTTGCTGGTAACAGTCCAGGTGGTAGCATGGATGATCTTTAAATCCCAGTAGGCTTTTAATACTTCCTGCCAGTTTGGTTGAACGGCAATTGAGGGGGCAATTAAAGCACCTTCGACCAAGCCCTGTTTAAAAGCCATATATGCGTCAGAATAAGGTAAGGGAACCGGATTAGCACCAAAAAGCTTGGTCAACTCAACCGAATACTCACTATTAACCGCCCTAAATTTCTCACCTTTAATATCAACCAGGGCAGTAAATGGTTTTTTGTACATGATCCCGGTAAAATCGGTTGCATCGACTCCGACCGGCATAAAGCCCTTTTTAGCTGCTATTTCCTGAAACCGCTCAAGATAACCCCGTATAACTGCTCTTACTTCAGCGGAATTCTCCCAGCCATAACCAGGTAGTTCACCGACATTAAGTTCCGGGACATAATGATAGAGAACCCCCCCGGCCCCTGGCATTAATTCTACATTGCCCAGTAAAAGGTCTTCCAAGAGCTCTTTTTCCCCACCGGCCGAGCCGGCGAAAAATAATTGACACTCAAACCGCCCCTTACTCCTTTTTTCCAATTCTGCGGCAATCCATTTCAATTTCTGGCCAAAATGGTGATTCTCATAGTAAGAAGTAGCCATTCTGACTTTGATCGGTTGTTCGGCAGCAGTAACGATCATACTGGCAAATAGTGTTAAAGTTAAAATAACTGTTAAAGAAATAATTAAACCCTTTTTCATCTGTAAAGTTTCCTCCTTTTTTGGCAATTCATTTTTTTCAAAATCTTGTTTAATCAGTTATCCTAAAAGATATCACCCCCGTTTTCAAAGCTATTAATCTAATCGGAAAAAGAACCATGATATATCTGTTTATAACCAAAACTACCTGGTTTCAAACAGTTTGCAGCAGCAAAAGCCGTCCCCTCTTCCAGTGATTCCTTGATTGTTTTACCATTTAATCGGGCAATTAAGTAGCTGGTCAAAAAGGCATCCCCTACCCCCATCGTATCTACTGGTTCCAGTGTTTGGGCCGGAACATGGATCAACCGGTCGTTTTCCAGGGCATATGATCCGTCGGCTCCGTTAGTGATCAGTAATTCGGCCGGATATATCTCGGTCCACTGCTGTAAGAAAGGTAAAATATCTCGTTGATGGCGGCCGGACCAGGAAAAAAAACCGTAATTGAGCCAAGGGAGGATCCGGTCAACATCTGCCATACTAAACCGGTTGGAAAAATCATATGATATTTGGCAATTTAATGACGATAAACGGGACAAGTACTTTTCTAATTTGCTATAAATACTGGTGTGAATTAGGTGATAATCGCTTAAAAAATCAAGGTCTTGCTCTGTAATGGTAAGACTCTGAGCAGTAGAGGGATCACTACTAATAAAAATCCGGTCACCATTTTCGTGTCTGACCAAGGTAGCGGCATTGCTCCTGGGGCTAAATTGGACCCTACTCAGCTCTACTTTTTCTTTTCGCAGCGCCTCGGTTAAAAGTTGACCATTTTGATCACTACCTAAAACCCCGATATATGAGGCAAAAACCCCTAACCGCCGACTGAAGACCGCAAAGTTGACACAATTGCCGCCGGGAAAACATTCCCCCCGCTCGGTATATATATCAACGGTATTATCCCCCACCCCGGCTACTTTCAAATTTATCCCCAGCATAAAACAATTTCTCCTTCCAGATAGCATGCTCACCTTGGTTGCTTACTTAAACTTTAAATCGAAAACGGTCTCCCTTAAAGACGGTTTTTACATATTCAATCGAACGATGATCAGCGGTATAAATAGCTCCGGTTAACAGAAATAATGGTTCTCCCATATTGATTTGCAGGTATTTAGCCTCTATTTCATTACACTTGATTATTTCCAGGGTCTTATCCGATTTTTCCGGGTAAACATTGTACTCTTTTTCTAGAAATTTATATAATGAGCCAATATTAATATTAGCTTCTAAAACCAGCGGATAACTGTCATAAGCCAGATATGATTTTTCGATCGCCACCGGTTCCTGATCCAGAAACCTTAAGCGGTGGATTGCAATCACTTCTTGCTCCGGGCCAATCTTTAAATACTTCTGAATAGTAGGAGTAGCTGTGATCAGTTCCTTGCTTAACACCTTAGAACCAGGGACAAATCCCTTTTGACTCATTCTCTTACTGAAACTGTTCACCGTGATTAATTCCCGTTCTATTTTAGGGAAAGCGACAAAAGTACCTTTCCCCTGTTTCCGAACTAAAATATCATCCTCTACCAGTTCTTCCACCGCTTTTCTGACCGTAATCCTACTGATCCCGTATTTAATTGTCAGGTACTTTTCCGTCGGAATCTGGTCACCCGGTTTTAATTCATTTCGTTCGATCATCGTTACAATAATTTCCTTTAACTGTGCATAAAGCGGCTTGATACCAGATGGTTTAAGCATAATCCTGCTCCTTCCCAAAATTTATTATATTATCTTTGGAAACAGCTCGCTGATTCCGTCTTAATCCTATCATATCTTGGAGAGCACGACAATTTTATGCCCAGATATATTCGGTTCCTTCTCGCCCCATATTCCTTCTGATATCCAAATTATGGCCACTTTTTTCTTCTAAAGCCCAGGCATAAACGGTCAGGGCCGGCCAGAGTAAAAATGGGGTAAAGTATTCCTGAACCAGCTTAGTAGAACCCGGATAAGCAGTTAGGGCATCGATCAGGTGAAACCGGCTATTTTTCATTTCCAGATAATCCTTAATCCGGCGAACATAATCAGAATATCGATCACCGGCAGCAAAGAGCAAAAAATAACGCTGCTCATCAACTACCTCCAGCGGACCATGAAAAAAGTTACTGGCATTCAGTACCGCCGCATCTTTCCACTGCATTTCCATCAGTTTACAATTAGCAAAGGCAAAAGCTGGTCCGATCGTAGGACCTGAACCGATCGCATAAATCATCTCACATTTACCCCCATCAAGCGCGAATTGGCGGGCTCCTGCCCGATAGGTTTGGTGGGCTTGATAAAACAATTCAGGTAAATGAAATAGTTCATCCTTTAATTGCCCCGGTATAGGATTACCAACAGCATCTCCGATTGCTATCACAATAATTAGCAGAAGAAGCAGCTTTAATTCGGACATCTGTCCTCCGGCCGGATATTGGAAATGTTGATCAACGATCCCGGCCAGTTTTGATTGATCATTACTGGAAATACCGATTAATATTGCCCCTTTTAATTTGGCTTTTTCCAGGGCATAATAGACTTCCGGGGTATTACCGGAATGAGACATGCCAATCACGACGCTTTTGTCTTTTAAACGAGCCGGTAGCTTTCGGTCGATTTCACCGGCATGATAAAGAAAACAATCAGTCTGGTCAATTAAACCATCAAATAGATAGCTAATTGTCTTCATCTGTGAATAATTGGCACCACAGCCTACCAGGTTAATATTTTTTATATCGTTTCCGACTATTTTTTTGATCTCTGCTACCATTTTTGGATAATTGCTTAGGATTGCGGCCAAATTTTCTTGATAATTTACATCTAATGCCCTCACTAAACTCCAGCTCCTTAATCTAATATTTTTAGTCTAGTTTAACTCCATAATCTTTCTCAGCACTCGTGCGGGAAATCTTACCCTCAATCATATCCCGGCAGACAGCCTCTTTTTCTCGCTTTTGCGGGTGACCATAGCCACCGGAGCCCGGGGTTTGGATACTAATAATATCACCCTGCTTAAGCCGTTGATTTGATGTCTTAGAAGATAATTTACTCCGCTGCCCTGAGCTGATATGATAATAGGCCCCACTTTTACCGGCCATCCCTCCCTTTAATCCCCAGGGTGGAATTTCCTGTCGATCAGCTAGCGCCGAAAAGGTAATGTCTTCAGCCAGGGTTTTAATATCACGCCTGATCCCCAGACCTCCCCGATACTCGCCGGCTCCCCCCGAATCTTGCCGCAGCATATATCTTTCAACCATTAACGGATACTCAATCTCCAAAGCCTCGATCGGCAGATTGGAAGTATTAGTAAGATGGACTTGAACTCCGTTCATCCCATCTGATTGACTACTGGCGCCCAGTCCTCCGCCAATTGTTTCCAGGTAAACAAAAAATTCGTTGGTTCTGGGATCAATTCCGGAAAAGGTCCCGGTAGTACAAGCCCCGTTACAAGCTGCGATCACCCGGTCCGGAATAGCCTGAGCCATCGCCCCGATAATCACATCGACTACCCGCATACAGGTATCTATTCTTTCCCCGACCGGGGCCGGGGCTACTGAGTTAACAATTAAACCTTCCGGTACAATCAGATCAAAAACCCGGTAAATACCGGAATTTGATGGGATATCCGGATCAATTAAAGCCTTTAAAGAGTAAAACACCGTGGCATACAGACCATTCATGGTCACATTGATCGGTCCGGTCACCTGTTTGCTGGACCGGGAAAAGTCAAAACTAATATGCTCCTCTTGTACAGTAATTTCTACGGCAATCGGCACTTTTTGCGGATTAATACCATCATTATCCATATAATCTTTAAAGTAATAGACTCCGTTGCTGATCTTCTTTATATCGGCCTTTAAGCGTTTCTCGGTATAATTTAATAATTCCTCAATATAAAAGTCAAAATCAGTTCCGTATTTTTTATAGACATCGAGTAACCTCTTTATTCCCACCTTATTAGCAGCGACCTGAGCCTGCAAGTCACCGGTCCGTTCTTGCGGAGTACGACAATTGAGCAAGATTAAATCCCTTATTTCCCGAATAATCAAGCCGTCTTGACAGAATTTAACCGGTGGGATTCTGATCCCTTCCTGATAAATACTGATTGCATCACCGGAGGTACTACCCGGTACTTTTCCTCCCACATCAGAGTGGTGGGCGATATTAGCTACCCAGGCCATCAGTTTCTTTCCAACAAAAACCGGAGCGGCCACAGTAATATCCGGCAGGTGAGTTCCTCCGCCATGATAAGGGTCATTGGCAATAAACATATCACCTTCTTTGATCGTCTTGGCCGGATACCTTTGATATATCTCTGCAATAATAGTCAACATTGATCCTAAATGCATCGGGATATGTTCCGCCTGAGCCACCATCCTGCCGGCAGCATCAAAAACAGCTGTCGAACAGTCCTTTCTCTCTTTGATATTACTGGAATAAGCACTTCTGATCAGTGCTGCCCCCATCTCTTCGGCAATCGAAAGGAGTAAGTTCCCGATAATCTCAATAGTGGCCGGGTCAGCTTTACTCGTCTTTTTCCCTTTCATTTGCTATCCTCCTGTCCCTAAGCATAATATTTAAGTATTGATCTATTTCTGCTTGCCAATCAGGGTTGATCAAAATTGTCGTATCCATCTGTTCGATCACCGCCGGCCCGCTTATTTTCTGCCCAGCTAATAAATTAGCTCTTAAGTAAACCGGGCAGTCAACAAAACCCTGCTCCCCTTCAAAGTAAACGGGTCGATTAAAGGCCGGCTGTGGAGTGGGAAGTGATTGCCGGAGCTGATATTTGGGCATATTCGGTTTGGGTGTTCGGCCGATCGCATTGACCCGATAATTGATCAACTCAAGCGGTTGTTCGCGGTTACAATAGCCGTAATTCTTCATATGTTCCTGATGAAACTGCTCAATTAACGCCTGCAGGCCCTTGTCGTCTAAATTACCTTCCGGCAAGGTAATCTGCAGCTCATAGTTCTGCCTTTGATACCGGGCATCGATCGTTCGGAGATACTCGCGTTCACTGGCCGGTATCCCTTCTTGCTCCAGCATTCTTTCTCCTTCAGCTACCATCTGCGCAAAGATCCAATTGATCTCGGCAATCTTATTTGCTTCGGCTATCATGATCTTGGATTGAACATAATCATATTTGATATCAGCTACCAGTAAACCAACCGAACAGAAGATTCCTGGTGAAAAGGGGATAATCATGCTATTAATCCCCAGTTCTCTGGCCACAGCACAGGCATGCAAAGCCCCGGCTCCGCCAAAAGCAACCAGCGTAAATTCGCGCGGGTCATAGCCCCGTTTAACGGATATAACCCGGATCGCTCTGACCATATTGGAGTTGACTACCGCGATCACCCCAGCCGCTGCTTCCACAACACTGCTGTTGGTCCGGGAAGATATTTTCTCTTCGATTGCCTGGTGAGCCAGGTCAGCCCTGATCTCCATTTTACCCCCCAAGATATAGTCAGGATTAAGCCGCCCCAGCACCACATTAGCATCGGTAACCGTCGGTTCTTGACCACCCCGATTATAAGCAGCCGGTCCGGGTGCCGCCCCGGCACTTTGGGGTCCAACCTTAAGGGCTCCACCGGCATCAAGCCAGGCAATACTACCCCCACCGGCCCCAACCGTATTAATATCAATCATCGGGGTTTTAACTGGAAATCCATTAATTGTTCGCTCCGTTGACAAGAGCATGGCACCATTTTCGATCAAACTGATATCAGCACTGGTTCCGCCCATATCAAAGGTAATGATATCTTTAATCCCGCATAATTCAGCAACATAAGTAGCCGCGATCACCCCGGCACTCGGTCCGGATACGGCAGTACGAATCGGGCTGTCGATCGTTTCCGAAATAGAGATAATACTACCATTAGACTGGGTAACATATGGGGCTACTTGAATCCCCATTGCTTTAATCGAATTACTAAAGTTTTTAACATATTTTTTCATAATCGGACCGAGATAGGCATTTAAAACAGTTGTACTCATCCGCGGATATTCCCTGAATTCCGGAACTAATTTATGTGAAATCGAGCGGTAGACCTCCGGGAATTTTTCGCTGATAATTGCTTCAATTTTTTCTTCATGGACAGGATTAATATAGGAAAAAAGGGTGCAAACGGCAATTGCTTCAATATCCTGTGCTTTTAACTTCTCCACGATCGCTGCTACTCCGGTTTCATCGAGCGGGAGACAGATATCCCCATTATAAAATAAACGTTCCCTCACTTCATAGTTCCAGCCACTGGGAATCAGCATCTCCGGTTTTTGTTGGAAGTAATTATAGAGACTCGGTCTAGTTTGATTACCTATTTCTAAAAGGTCTTTAAATCCTTCGGTGGTAATCAGGGCTGTTTTGGCTCCCTTTCTTTCAATTAAGGCATTAGTGGCAACAGTCGTACCGTGAGCCAGGTAAGAAACTTCATGATAATTGACCTGATTTTTCTCCAGAATTTCTTTAATCCCTGCTACGATTGCTTGGGAAGGGTCTTCAACCGTAGAACGAACTTTTAGTCTGGCCAGTTCTTTTTTTTCGGTATTTAACAAAGATATATCGGTAAAAGTCCCTCCAACATCAACCCCGATCATATATTTCAACCTTGATAACCCCCTAAAGTAAAATTTGAGCTTAGTTTTGACATTACATAAGATAACATTATATAATGTTATATGTTGTTATATTAATTATATTGGCTATTGCCTTTAAAAATCCTTCTTTTTTTTAAAAAAAATTTATTTTAAGAAAAAAAGACTCACCGCCAGGGTGAGTCTTAATCAGTTTAAAATCTATTTGGCATTAATCAATTCCGCTTCCCAATCAAATGAGGCCGAATCTTCGTACCATTGGGGCCAGTGCCGACACCAATCCGGCACCTCTAAATCTCTGACCCGATCAGTTGCCGGATGATAGGGCTTTAAATCAATAATCGGCGAACCATCTTCGGCATCAATATAAGGAAGATAGATTTTACCATCCTCCGCAATGTTTATAATTGGTACAATGGTAAGGGCAATCGGATTGGGCCGGAGCGGCGAGCGGGTCGCAAAAATCCCTACACTGGCCGGGGCTTTTTGATAAGGTTGTTCACATTGCAGGACTTGCCGGTCCTTGGCAT
>JAKSCG010000101.1 GCA_022360715.1 Halanaerobiales bacterium | reverse complement strand
CATGTATTTCGGCTCCGCTTAGTTGCTTGCCGGTTTTTAACTCATCAGTATTTAACCATCCCAAACTTGTACCGTTAACACCACTGTTTGTACTTGTGATGACTCTTCCCTGAAATTCAGGAGCTACAACCAGGCGAGATTGCTCATTGTCAGAAATTAATTCGATTATTTCGGTATGTTGCTTCAGGAGCTTAACGTGATGCTGGTAACTTTCTTCTTTATTATTTGTAGAGCAGCTAACACAAATAAGGATAAAGAGGTAAAGAGTCGTTCGGATTTTCATTTTTTCAAATTTGATATACGAACCTAATTAATTCTCGTATTTTAATCAAGCTTAATATCTACATTCATGGAGCTTAGATGATATCACCCCCTAATTACTAAAGAATCCACCCCCTTTTTGCAAACTTGTCAGATATATCTTTGCTATAAACTAAACCTAATTGTTGTGATTTATAAAAAATTTCTACTTGCATTTCTGGTACTCTCATTTTCAGTAGCTGCGTTGGCAGAAAAAAAACCAAATGTAATTGTTGTTTTAACCGATGATGTTGGACTAGGTGATATATCGCATTATCGAATGATGCACTCGGATAATATTATTCTGGAGACACCGAACATTGATAAGATTGCGGAATCAGGGATGGTATTTACACAGGCTCATTCCCCTGCTGCTTTATGTGCCCCATCCCGATATGCAATTATAACCGGAAACAGTTGTTATCGTAGTCCTTTTCCTTGGGGTGTTTGGGGTTCATATCAAAAATCCCCAATAAAAGATGATGATTTAACCTTGGGACGATTAATGCAAAATGCAGGCTATAAAACAGCATTCTTTGGCAAGTGGCACTTGGGAGGGGATTATTACCGGAAAGATGATCCTACAAAAATATACAGAGGCTCTCGCGACAAGCCTGAGATGGATGTAGATATTACCAAAATTATTGATGGACCAAATCAAAAAGGCTTTGATTACAGCTTCACTTTTCCTGCTGGTATTCAGGCTGTGCCTTATG
>JAKSCG010000082.1 GCA_022360715.1 Halanaerobiales bacterium | reverse complement strand
GTACAAGCCTTTCATCCTGACATTGATCATGCTTGTCCTCGGTATTGTGCTGTACTTTCCTTACATTTCGCTTCAAGTATTGGAAAAGAACACACTTTTACTAAAAATCATTGCCGTACCCATGGTGAGCATCATCCCGATGATTATGATGCTGGCTTTGCCCATCTGCTTTGACCTGGGTGTGGGGGTATGGAAGGCCATCAAGCTCTCCGCATCGATCTTTTACCGTTACCTTGGCCGCTTGATCCCGCTGCTATTGGTCATGGCACTGGCCGTACTGGTCCCAAATATCATGACACTGGCATTTTTCCTGGAAAAGGTTGTCTACCCCGACAGCCTTCAAAACATCCGTTACTTCTATCTTTTAAATGCCATCACCGCTTTGGTGGGTACACTCATTAGGCTATGGGTCTATACCTATATCTTTGCTTTCTGGGACTCCATCCGGCAAAAGTGGTCGCCGCCTTTATAAACAGAATCGGACTCATCCGGCTTTGGATCTACAACTATCTTTTGTATTCTGGCATCACATCCGCCGCGAAAAGGACTCAAACAATAAAGTAATAAAGGAGTATACGCAATGAAACCACTGAAGCGCAGTTTCTATATCCTTGGACATTATCCCTTTCTTTATCTATTGATGCTGCCTGCATTGCTAAGCGCTATCTATCCATATCTAGGCCTGCAGTATCTATTCACTATCCCGAGCAATAATGATTTTATTGTTGCCTTTACACCCCTCGTATTCAATATGGTCAACGGCGCATTTATGCTTGTGACCATGCTGATCTTTACCCCGGCTTTAGGGCAGCATCTGCACGATATCACCACCGGTGGTCCCAAGCCACGCTTCTTTACCCGGGGCATTCAGTCCCATTGGTACAAGCCTTTTGTCCTGTATCTCATAACTATCGCTGCTTCTTTGATTGTATTGCTAGCATTGGGATTGATTGCGCTCATAGCTGCTTTTATCAGCGGATTCAGTATGACTACCCCGCTTCTCGTCGTAATCGTAGTCTGTGGAGTCTTTGCACTGGCGCTCATCATTCTTCTTTCC
>JAKSCG010000080.1 GCA_022360715.1 Halanaerobiales bacterium | reverse complement strand
AGCAGTAAAGTTGATCTCCCCTATCTCTTCTAAAACTCTAAATCTACCTTCCAAAGTATACAATAAGGTGTTGAGCCATTGTAAGCTCTCAATGGCTATTCCCAATCTTCTAAAGCCTTCCGGGTAATCCCCCTGAGTAAACTCGTCAATAATACCTTCAATCCCAGCTATAAAATTAGGGATAAATTCTTCTGTCTCGATTATAGTCTCTAAACTCAAAGTATTTAACTCCCTGGCGATAATGGTCAATTGTTTAATCGGTTTAAGATTTTCAATCTTTTCAGCCGTATAATTGGTAATCTTTTGGCCGTCAGCTACGATCTCTAAAATTACTCCATTTTGTGCTTCAATTTTTTCAATCAGCTCACCCAGACTACAGTCTTCTTGCCCCTGTTCAATCTCCATTCCCTTAATGATAATATTCATATTGGCCCTCCTTATTTATTTTTTTACAAGCTTATAAATCATCAAGTATATTTTCTAAGATAGAAGTAAAATGAGAACTTCCAGATAAGGCTTGGTAAATAGCATGTAAATCTAAATTATTTTCCGGACCAGCCAACGAAAGGAGATAAATAGCAGACTCATATAACATAACTTTATCTTTTATTTTATAGATTTGATTATTGATTTCCTTGAGCTCTAATATAACATCATTATCGCTGTTTTTAGTTAATAAATGTAATGCATTTTGTGATAATGCCTTTAATTGGTTTAGATTAGTAATTAGTTCCTGAACAGAATTAATCACTCTATCCTGAGCATAGACCGAGCGGAATGATATAATTTTATTTTTGATTTTTTCGGCAACTTTAGTCTTTTTTTGACAATATTTTGTTATTACATTTTGTAAAGACATAACTTCTGTTCCCTCTATTTTAGCTCCACCCTCTGTTGCATTAATAAATTTAATATTTCTATTTTGCTGTCTTATCCCCCTAATCTCCCGATTAAACCATTGTAAATATTGATATAACTGAAGTTGAGTCCAAACCCTGTCGCCATGAATATCTTCAATCTGGAAATATTTTATATTATTTTTATCTAAATCTTCAACCCTAGCACTATAATCTACTCCGTCAGAGTGGGTAAACCCATCAGTAAAGGCCAGATCCTGCCCGGTTAAAACTATTGGATTAGCCCCTAAATGATAAGCAAAACCAAAAGCAAAATGGGCCACGGAGCCGCCAATTCTAATCCTTCCCTTAAAATTACTGAGGTTTTCTACCCAATTTATTAGCTTTTCGGTCATACCATAAGTAGGGGCGAAAACTACTGGCCCAGGCCACTCAGCAAAAATCTTATGAAAAAACTGGGGTACACCGACTAAAATTGTATCTTTAAATTTGCTATAGTCTAATCCCTCAAAATGCCTTAAGGTATATTTATATCCGTCCAGTACCATTACAAAATCAGGGATAATATCTTTGGCCAATAATTTTTTAATGACCGCATCTATCGCTATAACTACTGCTTTACCTTTGATTCCTTTTAAATGATTTATATTCTTATTTAAAGAGGGTCCGGCTGAAACTATAATTACCGGTTGATTTCTGAGCATGCCTTTTAATGGTTGTATTCCCCGATTCTTTAAAAATAAGGATAAATTCATTAATGCATTTTCTTCCCAGGTACAGCCCCGTTCTAAAATGGTAGTCCGATTTAATTTAATTACTTTTACTATATGATTTATCTCCGTTAAGATCAGTTTACAATTAAGAGTATCATATCTTTTAAATGCCGGCAAAAGAAAGAACCTGATGTTTTCATAAACTTGATCAACCCTACTTATGATAAAATCCCTCAGTTCATTACGATCAATCTCATTTTGAAGATAAAGATAAACAGTTTCAGCAGATATTAAGTCCGTAAAGTCGTTATATTTAAGACTTTCCTTGAATAACTCCGGTTTTGTCACAATAATAAACAGTTTAATCCCCGTTTTTTTAATTCGATCAAATAACTGTAATAGATGATAACCTAAACCAAATCCAATCACAATGATACTGTTTACTCCGGAAAGATCAAGGTCTTTAAGCAACCTTTCTGCTTCCTTTTCCGGGTTATATTTACTATGTATTAAAAAAAATTGTTCTCCATCGGCGATCTTGATTGTCTTACTATGGTTTTTAGTATCAATTACTTCAAAAGCCAATCCCTGAGCACTCTGCCTGATTAAAGCAGGTAAGTTCGGGTATTTTTTAGCAATAGCTGCCAGGTTTTTTTCCAACATCATCTTTAGCCGCTCCTTTGGACAGATTCCTCTATAAGCAAAAAATACTTAGGAACAGAACGATCCCTAAGTATTTTTTTATCTTTTTCTTTGTAAATACTAAAAGAAACTAAAACATTGAAACCTGGGCCGAAAACCAGTCGGCCTGGTTATTCAACTGGGAAATCAGCCGATCCATCTGGGAAAATTGCAAGACCACCCTTTGCTCACGCATGGCCAGCCGGTCTTCTAAACGGTTAATACCCTCATTAATATAGCCGACTTCACTTTCCAGTGAATTGATCCGGGCCACAATATATCCCTCATAGGGTTGGCTATAAGAACCGATCGCCAGGTCGATACTCTGTTCCACCCGGTCGATCACGCCATTAACCCCGGTAACCATCTGCTCAAGGTCGGATAAATTATTTGTGAGCGCTTCAGCAAGTTCTTCTTGATCAATTGACAATTTACCAAATTTATCGACCTCAATCCCCAGCATTGATAGGGTATTGTTGGCAAAGCCTTCCGGCAGTTTTAAATCGGATAAAACCCTGCTGCTGCTGGCACTTAAATCAACCGCTTGTAAACCGTCCGCTTCAATGGCAATCCGCTGGCCGTCTAACTCGGCATTAACCCCGGCAATCCCGGCAGCATTGATCTTGTCGACAATTTCCTGCAGGGTTTCACTGCCAGCCAGAGATACGGTACTTCCGTTAATCACCAGGTCGCCGCCGGCAGTTAACGGTTGATCAGCCAGCCAGTCGGTTGAGCTGATCGTGCTTGATGACAGGACAACACTGTTGTGCAGGGCCGATTCCAGGCTCCTTACGGCTGACTCACCGGTCAGGACCCCCCCCTGGATATTACCGTCTTGATCAGTTGTCGTCCCGCTGTATTGACTGATTTGCTCCTGGATATGATTAAACTGGTCAACAAAAGCGGTAATTTTCTCCTTGATCAACTCTTGGTCAGTGCCAACGGTCAAAGTTGCTTTCGTATTTAATTTTCCTTCCAGTTGCAGGGTCACCCCTGTGAGCACATCATCAATTTGATTGGTGTCCCTGGTTATTTGCAAGCTGTCTACTTTAAAGACCGCATCCTGAGCAGCCTGGAGTTCCAGTTGAATATTATTACTGCCGTCAACAATCCCCAGTTCGGCTAAGACCCCATTATCATCAATAAAAGACAATTGTTGGGAAGCACCGGTATTGACACTCTCAAGCACTAAGGTATTATCAATGATTGAGGCTTCGACCAGGGGTTGCTTATCACTGTCGAGATTACCGTCGGCATTATTAATCTGATCCATTACATCATTCAGGGAATCATCACCACTGACTGTCACCTGGAAACTATTGCTGCCGACATTGATTGTAAAAGTACCACCAGTATCGGTAAGGCCCAGGTTTAAATCAGTACCGGGATCAATCGGTTCGGTCAAGCGGGTCGAGGCAACCCGGTGCGACTGGGCCAGTTGGAGCACCTCAATTTGATAACTACCGGCCCGGGCATACTTGTTAGCAGAAGCGGAAAAGACCTCTTCATCCCCACTATCGGCCTTCATCTGGCTAAAAATCCCCTCTAAGGATTTAACCTTATCTTTTAAAGTGCTGAGCTCAGTGTTAATCTTCCGCCAGACCTCCAACTGCTGATCGGTCTCTGCTTTATTCTGCTGAAGTCGGCGCAACGGAGCCCTTTCACCATACATAATCGCGGCAATCATCGCCTCAGTATCAATATTATTGAAACCACTAATGGAAAAGGACATCGAAATAACCCTCCCTTCTTTTATCAACTATACCTGCTTAAGAAAAAAGCCAACCGACAGTTGGGTCGGTCGGCTTTTTAACTCTTAAATAATTATCCGAGTAATGACAGAACAGACTGTGAGCGCATATTAGCCTGGGCCAGCATGGCAGTACCTGCCTGCTGTAGGATCTGATGTTTGGTCAAGGTGGACATTTCAAAGGCCATATCAGCATCACGAATCCTTGATTCAGCAGCCTGCAAGTTCTCAGCAGATACAGCCAGATTATTAATAGTATGTTCCAGGCGGTTCTGGGTTGCCCCCAAGGTTGAGCGGTGTTCTGATACTGTATTGATTGCCGTATCTAAAGCAGTTATAGCAGCCTCCGGGGCAGCAGTAAGATCAAGCGCATTTATAGACAAACCACTAGTAGCACCAACATTAATAGTACCGAGTTCAATGGTAATGGTTTCAGTAGCGTTTGCTCCAATCTGGAAATCAATATCACCACCAGTACCATCAATTAAGGATTTATTATTGAAAGAAGTTCTGATAGCTATACCGCTAATTTCCTCAATAAGTTCCCCGAATTCAGCATGTAATTTTGCCAGGTCTGTAGCTTCATTAGTCCCATTATTGGCCTGCAGGGCCAAGTCCCTCATTCTCCTCAACATACCGTGGATCTCTTCCATCGCACCTTCAGCAGTCTGCAACATGGAAATACCGTCCTGGGCATTACGTTGGGCAACATCTAAACCACTAATCTGGGCCCGCATCTTCTCTGAGATGGCCAGTCCGGCCGCATCGTCAGCCGCCCGATTGATCCGGTAACCGGAAGACAATTTCTCCATTGTCTTACCCATTTTAAAACCGTTAATCCCAAGATTCCTTAAAGCATTCATTGAACTGATGTTGTTGTTAATAATCATTGACATCTTCCTCCTTGAATTATTTTTAGAAAGCCTCCCTGCTTTCTATTACTATCTTTATCGTAGAAAAAACTGCTAGTTTTAAGCTGCCTGACAAGCACTATAACCTGATTTACCGTAAATAAATCGCTTTATTCCTCTT
>JAKSCG010000196.1 GCA_022360715.1 Halanaerobiales bacterium | reverse complement strand
TCGGGATAGCTCTGGCCCAGGCCATACCGATGAATAAAGTGATGGTTTGCTCCATTGAGAGTGCGGTTGGAGCCATAACCGGCCTGGATGGCTCAGGTTTTTCCGGGATTTCTTTGGCAGGCTCATTGGCCAAGGTATTTGCACAGGCGGTTAACGTCAGGGCATCTGTTTTGGCCGCTTTGGGGCAGATAACTGCAATCTGGGTCGGAGGCGGTACCATAGTTCCCTGGGGCTTAATCCCAGCCGCTGCCATCTGTAAAGTCTCACCCATTGAACTGGCCAAAAGAAATTTCATTCCAGTCATGATTGGAATTGTTGTTACTACTGTAGTAGCTATATTAATTCTTTAGTTTTGGGTGGTGGTTCTTTCCACGGACGCTCCCAAAAATAAACTTATTAATGCGTTATACAAAAAATATCCAAAAAGATATATTAGCTCAAATTATCTTTATGGATATTTTTTTTACGCCTTTCACTAAGCTCATTTTTGTGAGCCACGTTTAGTGGAACTGTACGTCGTTTATTCACACGTAGGGGGCAGATTCCATGTCTGTCTTATGTTTATCATTATCAAAAACCACTAAATATCTTCGTACGTTTTAATTTTGACCTACACAATTAACCTGGCATTAAGCCGATCAACGACACTAATTATTCGCATACTTGCTTAAAATGCAATGAGGACTTTACTTTTTCATATGAATACAATTCTGAAGTAAGAAGGAACAGTGGTTTCTTTG
The DNA here is from genome assembly GCA_022360715.1 of Halanaerobiales bacterium. Lineage (GTDB taxonomy): Bacteria > Bacillota > Halanaerobiia > Halanaerobiales > DTU029 > JAKSCG01. Next base: position 1,548 of record JAKSCG010000196.1, on the reverse strand, counting down.
ATGTTAGAAGAGTTCCAAATAAAAAGCAAGAGTTTTTCTCTTGCTTTATTAGTCTATTAACACACTTTTTTAAACAAATCTTCACAGTAATCTCTAATATCAATTACGTTTATCATAGTATATTTTTTAATTATCTTATCGTAATACTCCTTTATTAATGATTTTTCAATTATCTTATTGGAAGGTGCGTTTTCTTTTAAGCCAGATCTGGTGAGCTGCCATGGCCTTTCACTGTGTGTCATAGCCTCAAGCACTTTTCCACTATAACAACCAAAGCTATTTACTACGACTTCAATAATATTGATTTCATCAGTAGATAAATCAGTATTAATAAAGTCCTCTTTACATTCAATAAAACTATATCCAAAGTTTTTGTACTTATGATAAACATTACTGTAAACTGGCCCATGAATCCATGCTTCGCAGTCATCACTAAATATAAATTTATTATAAAAAGCTACATAAAAAGACTGTGTATAGTACAGTAGCTTTTGTAATGCCAAAGGTGTTATATCCTTACTTTTCATTAAAATATATTTGGTAACAATATTAATTTTATCATTACCATTAGATTCTAGTATTTTTCTCTGTTCAATCTGCTTCTTAGTAGCTTCCAGACACTTACTATAAGCAATCTCTTTAATAGAATCGCCATTTGACTCTAAAAACTCCAACATGTATGATGGATCTTCTTTTAGCTTATTTAAAATATTTGAATAAGCTTTACTGGGAATATCTCCATTTAGGTATCTGCTTAATGTAACGTCTCCCCAACCAAGGAGCTTTGATAATGGTCTTTTTCCTATATTATAATCTATTAGTATTTTTTCAATATCATCTACACTAATGATGTTCTCTTTTTTACGATATGCATTTTCCAAAACCTTAAGATTTTCATCTCTTAAATCCGCTATGAAAACCTCTTCATTGCAATACTCACAATGTGCTACTTTTTTATTATATTCTATATTCACCCCTTTTATAGTTTTTGTTGCTTCAGTCGTTTGAGTTTTGACAGGTACATAGTCTCTGCATTTTTCACAAAAACCCTTCATAATTTACCTCCTTCTCTATCTATGTCTATTATTTAAAAAGAAATTTCATTGGCTTCTTTAATTTGTGCATTGAGATAACTACAACAAAATCATCCCCGTTCTTTGTTTCTAATTTATTCGTCTTAATATAAATATTAACTGACTCAATTAAGCCCCAGTTTTCTAGTTGAAATCTTTTACAGAACACATACAATTTTTCATTAGGGAACTTTGGATTATTATTATCCACTGCATAGCAAAAATTCTTGTGAGTTAAGCTTAATAATATCTCTTTTTCCTTTTGTGTATCTATTCTATAGTCTTCTATAAACTCCATATTCTCATTCCTGTTTTCATTCAACGAAATACTGTATTTATTCTCTCTAACACATTTTCTTATCTTGTTTAAATACTCGTCAATATCTTTTGATGTAAAATCAGTGTGTTTTTGAGCTCTTCTGCTGCTTCGACTCAACCTCGCTTCACATCCCTGTAATATTATACTCCTAATATA
>JAKSCG010000253.1 GCA_022360715.1 Halanaerobiales bacterium | reverse complement strand
AATGGGTTTGGTCGAGAAACCGGTACTGGATGAACAGCAATTGGAAAGGCTGGATGCCTTAGTGAAGGAAGCTGTCCGGGATCAGTTTACGGTTAAGTTGGTTTATTACGAAAATAAAAGATTGCTTAATTTAAAGGGGAAACTCCGGGTGGAGAGAAATAATTTATATCTTGATGCTCGATATTTAATGATTGATAATATAATTGATATTACATTAATTTGACCAAGTAGGTTTTGTTTTTTTAGTAATAACAAAAAATAATCCCCATGTCTTTATATAAGAACATGAAGAAAACGAAAAGTGCTATTTATTCTAAATTTTATATTATATTTTAGAATGGTTGTCCTTCATTAATCGTTAAACTGCTATAACCACACATTGAATTATGCATGTAATAAGTATGACCTCGGGCGACTAAACCATGTACAACATTACTATTTTGCGTCCACTTAATAATACCATAGCCAATTTCGTATTGACCATTATATAAATTGTGATTAAAGCTCATACCGCAAGTCTGATTGCCGGCTAATGAAAACTGAAAGGTATTTTCCACTGAGGTATCATCTAAATTCAGTGCATTATACACATATACATAATTACTTGCATCGTTCATTATGGTTCCATCAGATTTGTAAATTATTAGTTCTACATCGATCGGGTCAGGTGTAATATTTGAGATATAATATGCTGTGGTTATAGCATAAACTGATGTTTTGTCAATATGAAAGCCCGGGATAACGGCACTGCCACTATTTGCGGCTACTCCCATTGTAAAAATGAGACATATTGCTATCGTTAATAATATTTTTTTCATTTAAATAATCACCTCAATTTTTATTTTTTAACAAATGTTACCATATAAGTATAGCATGTTCAATATAAAAAAACAACAAAATATACTAATAAGTACTTAAAATAGTTCAAATAGCATAAAAAAGAAAGAAAAAGGTTGTTTTCTGCAAAATAAAGGAATTTATTTATAAATAGCGAAATAAGTAATAAAAGGAGAGTGGTTAAGGTGAAAAAATATTTGGTGTCTTTAATATCTTTTTCTTGCTTAATTATATTGTTAATAGGCTGTGATTCTGGTCCGCCAGGGCAAACTTCAGTTAGCGGAACTGTAGAAATTGGACAAAGCAATTATACAAAGCCTTTAAGTAATGCAATAGTTAGTATAAACGATAAAACAACAACTACAACTGAGCGTGGTACCTATAAAATTAGCGATTTGCGTGAAGGGGTTGCAAATGTTGGGGTTTCGGATCAAGGTAAGCGTATTTATTCAAAGGATACCATGTTAAGTCCTGGTGATAATATAGTAAACATATCAGTTAAACCAATGGCTACAGTTTTAAAGTATGATACATTTAAATGGCAACTAGCTTTTTATGCAACTCCGCCTTTTGGAAAAAATATAACAAGAGGAATAATAACCGATCCAAATTGGACTACATATGAAATGGAACCACATTTTGTACCTCAATGGCATAAATGGTGGAATATAAATGAACCTCTACCAGGCTCTTATCAATATGAAATATTTCTCGATGATAATAGCAAAGAAATTTTCACTATATTTATAGCTGATGAAGATTTTGATATTACACTACCAACTTTAAATGATCCTATTAATGATAGTTTAATAAGTACTACAACACCAACTTTCCAGTATACTCTTCCTGTATCTACTACAGCAGCGTTCATCCGATTAGAAGAAAAAGTAGAAGAGGGAACTCCACCGAAATGGAAAGAACACCCATGGATACTTGTCGATGATTTTTCAGAATATACTATTAATAGTGGGATTCTTCATAAAGGCAAAGAGTATAGGTGGGCTTTACAATCTATCCATAAAACGAATCCATTATCTTGGACAGAAGCAAAAACTTTATATGAATATTTTAGTGTATCCCATTAAATCAATAATACTCAAGATAAATTTTTTAACCAGCTTTTGCTGGTTATTTTTTTATTTATACTAATAAAACAGGATTTTGTATCCGATATTGTAAGAATTTAATCTTTGGTTAAAGGTCTAATTCGATTTTAACGACTTTTCCGATGACCAGGGCCTGGTTTTTTAGAGTGATAATTGGTTCATAATTAGGGTTATCGGCCTGGAGTACTAGCTGCTCTTCTACAATATACAACTTCCTGATAAAAGTCCTTTGATTAAAAAGAAGGACACAGATATCGCCGTTCCGGAAGATTGTCTGTCGGTTAACTAAAATAAGGCTGTCGGGTTTAATCCTACTGTCAATCATACTGTCATCTTCTACGCGCATATAAAAAAGACATTTTTTTTTATCTATTTCATTTTTGTTTAAAATCCGGTAGTTTATCACGTTTTCTTCGGCAATAATTGTCTCCGAAGAATTAATCCGATTAATAACCGGAATATAAATTAATTCACTAATTAAATTATCATCATAGTGGTATCTGAGATCAGTTTCCGGGAAGTTCCTGATCTTACTTTTTCCAATTAGATAATCGGTTGTTACCTTAAAAAAATCGGCCAGTAGATTTAGTTTATCCAGTGGTGGTACTCTTTCACCCCTTTCATACATGGCTAGTAGAGAAAAGGAGATGTTGAGGTTAGTACCTAGTTCGCGTAGAGTTATTTTCTTTTCTTTTCTTAAACTTCGAATCCTATTACCCAAATTTTTCATATTTATGAGTCACTCCTTGTTTTTATTTTAACACATTCATTTTTTTTGTGTGTGAACAAATAGTGCATAAGTAAGGATTGTCAAGCAAAAAATAGCCAGTCTTATTTTAAAAAGTGAGATCAAGCAGATTGGCTTGTGCACTATTTGTATAAATTATCTAAATTATATATAATATTAGTATCTTTATTTTCGGAAAGACTAAAAAGGGTATTATTCTTATAAAAGTTGGTTTTAGGGGTAAAATTTACCTAAAAAGTAGTTGTTAAGGCAGGTTTTTTAGAACTTATCGAGAATTATACGGAAAGAAAGAGGGGGTTTAAAGAGTGTTTAAAGCTGTTGAGAATAAAAGAACAAAATTCAATTGTTATCTTGCCGATAGTATTCCCGATTTGATCTGTGTAACAGATTTAGGGATGAAATATTTATATGTAAATCGCTGGTATCAAAAAGCGACCGGTTATCAGCCTAAAGAGCTGCTGGGAAGGAGTTTATTGGGATTTATCCATGACGGTGATCAAGAAAAATTGAAAAAGGTATTTAATCAATTATTAGAAGAAGGAGCTCTTTTCCGTTTGAATATTCGATATCGGCATGCTAACGGTCATTATATATACCTGGAGGTATCAGGCAATCTCTTGTTGGAAGATGATGAAGAATTGCAGGGAATTGTTTTTACAGCGCGAGATATTGCCGCCAGGGAGAAAAGAGATTTAAAACTGGAATTTAATAAATTGAAAACAAATTTTTTTGCTAAACTATCTCATGAATTTAAAACCCCCATTAATGTTATTTTTTCAACCTTACAAATCCTGGACTTAAATAAAGAAAGGCTGATTAAGCTGATTAATCAGGATAAATTTGAAATGTATATGGTGATAATCAGGCAAAATGTCTATCGACTATTAAGGCTTGTCAATAATCTAATAGATCTGACCAAAATAGATTCGGATTCCTTTGTTTTGAATCTCCAAAATGTGGATATTATTCAGGTGGTTGAGGGAGTAACTAATATATCGAGAAGATTTGTCGAAGAACGAAACAGGGAGTTAATATTTGATTCGGGATTGACCGAGAAGATAATTGCCTGTGACCCTTATAATATCAAACGTGTTATCTTCAATTTGATCTCCAATTCTTTGAAATTTACCAGGGCAGGGGACTGGATTAAGGTCAGCTTACTGGAAGAGAGTGATCATAGTGTGATTATTTCGATTAAAGATAGTGGGATTGGTATGAATAGCGAAAAACAGGAATTTATCTTTGATCGATTTAGACAGATCGACGATTCTTTTACCAGAAATACTGAAGGGAGCGGAATCGGACTGGCTCTGGTAAAATCTTTAGTGGAGATGCATCAAGGAAAGATAACCGTCCATAGTGTACCCGGTGAGGGAAGTGAATTTATTATTAAACTACCGGCCCGGCTCTTACCCCTGCAAGAAAATAAAGAAAATAGCTATCAACCGACTCCCAGCCACCTGATTGACATGATCAATCTGGAGTTTTCTGATATATATAATTAACCAGGGGTGATCAATAATGAAATCCCATGCAAGAATACTAATTGTAATTTTACTGGCAGCTATTCTGATATTGAGCGGAGTTGTGCTGGCCGCTATATTTTTTACTGCCAAGACTGAACAGGTAATGGAAGAATACCTGGCTTACTGGCAGAAGCTTGATACTAAAAAAATATTTTACTTGACTACGACCGAGAGTATGGCTGAATATGGCTCTCAGGAAATAAATAGGGCTTATCAGGACTTTTTTTCCAAAACGGCTTTTCAGGTCGAGCAGATCACCGAGGTTACTGAGGTTACTTCCTCCTGGCAAAGGGTTCAAATGCGTTATACTGCTCGATTGGCTTCCCCATACTTTGGAGAGCAGGATCTTACCTATCAGCTGATCTTGAAGCGAGAGAGATTGTTCTACTGGAGAATTGAATGGGATTACAGCCTGGTTCATCCCCTGCTCAGGGCAGGAGATAGCCTGGTTGTGTTAAGGCATTTACCGGATAGGGGAACGATCTTTGACCGAAACGGAGAACCATTGGCCCGGAAGGGTGAGGCAGTTACCATTGGAATTCAACCGGGCCAAGTAGAAAATGAAGATTTATTGACAAGGGAACTACAGCAATTGTTGGGCTTGTCACCGGATTGGGTTAAAGCCCGTTATAAAAAAGTCGGCATCCAGCCACACTGGTTTGTTCCAATTAAGAACCTGAACATCGATCTTTACACTGAACTGACTCCTCTTTTACACGCTATCCCCGGTGTTTTTTTTCGGAAAATTGAGCGGCGGGTCTATCCCGATGGGGAGTTAACCGCGCATATAACAGGCTATATCGGAGAGGTAAACCGGGATTGGCTGGCGGCACAACAAGGCAAAGATTATCGAAAAGGCGATCTAGTTGGACGGGCAGGAATTGAGCGCTCCTATGAAGAGATATTGAGAGGTCGACCAGGCTATAGTTTGTTAATTAAAAATGGGAAAGACCAACGGATTCTTTTCGAACAAGTGCCGGTCCGGGGTAGTGATCTTTATCTGACCATCGATCTGGCAATACAAAGGTTAGCCCGGCAGGTATTGGATAATAAACCTGGGGTAATTGTGGTGCTCGGGCCTAAATCCGGTGAGGTGCTGGCTATCGCAAATAACCCTAGCTATGATGCTAATCTGTTTGCCCTGGGAATGAGCCCGGCTGAGTGGGAGCAATTAAGGGATAATCCCCAACAACCGCTGTTTAACCGGGCATTATTAGGATTATATCCCCCGGGTTCAGTCTTTAAAGTTATTACCGCCGGGGCTGCCCTTGATCTAGGGCTGGTAATCCCGGATGCTATCTTCGCTGACCCCGGTCAATATTATGTTCAGGGTAATATCGTTAGAAATTTTCAGGATAAAGTTCATGGTGAACATAGCTTTGCTGAGGCACTTACTGATTCTATTAATACTACCTTTGCCGAAGTGGGCTTAAAACTGGGTGTGGATAATTTGATTGATTATGCCCGGCGGTTTGACTGGGAAGAACAACTGGATTTCCCCTTGCCGGTTAATAGCGGTAAGCTGGGGGAGATCAACAATCAAGTCGAATTAGCCTGGAGTACTATTGGTCAAGCCCGAGTTGTGGCAACTCCTTTCCAAATGGCTAGAGTTATTGCGGCGGTTGCTGCCGGGGGATTAAAGATAAAGCCACTGTTGATCAATAAGATCAGACACTACCAGGTTGATGGGAAGGAATATGAGGAGTATTTCCTACCGGAGGAAGGAAGCAGGGTAATTAAGGCCGAGACTGCAGAGCTGCTGGCTGAACTGCTGGAAAAGGTAATCGTGGAGGGGACAGGGAGTTCTGCCGGGATTGAGGGACTGTCGCTGGCCGGGAAAACAGGTACTGCTGAAATATCCAGTAATTCGGAAGTAAGCCATGCCTGGTTTGTTTGTTTTGCGCCAGTAGAAAACCCGCAGCTGGCGATTAGTGTTTTCCTGGAAGAGGGGGGAGTAGGGGGGGAAGATGCGGCCCCGATCGCCCGTGATTTCCTGCAACAGTTCTTTAAAATAGACGATGAGCAGGGCCACAATAAAACGGATGAATAATCTTATCCCTTTTTTTAATATAATGTAAAGAAAGACAAGGTAGAAATATTTGAGCGGAAACGAAGGAATGGTTATACAATGAATTATATTTTTTATATCGCTTTAGTAGGTTTGATTGCTGGTGTAGGAGGCACGTTTACCGGTAGTTTTATTGTTTTACTGGTCCGGGAAATAAGGGAGAGCCTGCTGGCTTTTGTGCTTGGGATATCAGCCGGGATTATGACGGTAGTTGTTTTTCTAGATTTACTGCCAGAGGCTCTGGAGGTCGGTTCACTCGGCAGTACCCTCTTAGGAATGGTACTGGGGGTAATGTTAATTGTGATTATGGATCAGCTCCTTTTGCACAGTTACTTCAACGAAAAAACCGGTGGGAATTATTTCAAATCTGGGATTCTATTGACCGTAAGTATTGCCCTGCATAATTTTCCGGAAGGTCTGGCCATCGGGGTTGGATTCAGTGCTGAGAGTATCCTCGGTTTGGGGTTGGCCATCTTAATGGGTATCCATAATTTTCCCGAAGGGATGGCAATGGCTACTACCCTCAGTCTGGCCGGTCTGGGGAATACAGCCATTATGTTGATCGTTTTTTTTTCCGGCATACCGATGGGTATAGGTGCTTTAGTTGGTGCTTATCTGGGTAGTATTTCTAATTTTATTCTTTCATTATCGTTGGGTTTTGCGGCGGGAGCAATGCTCTATATTACTTTTGATGATTTAATTCCCAATGCCCATCGTAAAAATCAAGGAGGACGGGCTATTTTAGGTATTTTAAGCGGTATTTTTTTAGGTATTATTTTATCAAGTATGTTATAAGTAAGTTGTATATAACTATAAATGTTAGTAAGCTATGAACATTTTTTAAAAAAAGGAGGATCATTATGCGGGTAAATAAGAAACTGTCTCCCTCGGTTAATCGGAATCAGGCGGGCAGCAGAAAAGTAAAGAAGATTAATAGTTCTGCTTCAAACACTTTTAAGGAAGAGATGGCTGACTCCAATCAGCGCGAAGTGAAGAAAAAGCTGGATAAATTGTTGGCTGTATTAGATGAACAGGGCCAGAAGCTGCAAAAGACCCTCGATAAAAGTGATCTCGCCGAATATAAAAAACGGGTTCAGAATTTTTTAAGATTAATTCAGCAGGAATATGCCCGAGTCAAGCAATCGTATAGTTGGGACAGCAAGGGTAATATGAGAACATATACCATTATTGATCAGATTGACAGTAAATTAGCTGAACTCCATACCCTTTTTGTCGAAGGGCAACAGGATACCCTCCAGGTATTGAAAAAAATAGATGAAATCAGGGGTCTTTTACTCGATTTATACATATAGGGTTTCCCTGATTTCCAGCATTTCGATCAGGATTAAAGGTGAGCGCTTGGTCTTTTCGTAGAAAAATTTATTAAGCGTGGCAATTATTTTTTTCTTGATCAGGGAGTAATCAATTATTTTTTTGTTATCTAAATCCTTCAGGGTCTTGACAATCAGTTCCCTGGCGGCAATCAGTAGTTGTTCTGATTCCTTATTATAAACAAAACCCCGTGAGACCAGTTTGGGTTGGCTAATGAAGTCCCCGCGGTTGTTAACAGCGATAATAATATTGACAAATCCATTTTCTGATAGTCTTTTCCGGTCATTCAGCACCACCGCTCCGGTATCACTGAGTTGATTCCCTTCAATATACATTTGGCCGGAATGGACCTGCTCAACAATTTCGGCCTTGTCTTCTGTCAGTAATAGCCGATCACCATTTTGGGCAATAAATATATTCTCCACCGCGATCCCCACCTGTCGCCCTAACTGGGCATGATGGTAGAGATGACGGAATTCACCATGGACCGGGATTAAAAATTTGGGTCGGGTTAGATTGATCATCATCTTTATTTCTTCCTGGCAGGCATGCCCTGAAGCATGAAGATCGAGCATTCCGTTATAAATTACCCGGGCCCCCCGGGCATAGAGGAGATTAATCGTCTCACCGATTGCTTTTTCGTTACCCGGGATTGGACTAGAGGAAAGAAAGACTGTATCACCGGGGATAATTGAAATATCACGGTGTTCACCTCTGGCCATTCTACTTAGCGAGGCACTGTACTCACCCTGACTTCCGGTCATCAGCAAAATTACCTTTCCCGGGTCCATTTTTTTGGCTTGTTCGAGCGTGATTAGCATTCCCGGTGGGATCTGAATATAACCCAATTTAGCGGCTATTTCAATTGTATTAAACATACTGCGTCCGTTGATCGCCACTTTACGCTTGGCCTTAACCCCGGCTTTGATTATTTGTTGAATGCGGGAAATATTACTGGAAAAGGTAGCGATGATAATCCTTTCTTCAATCAATCTAAAACTATCTTCCAGATTCCGGGCTACAATATATTCAGAGAGGGTATGTCCTTCTCTTTCTGAATTAGTGCTATCACCCAGGAGAGCCAGCACCCCTTCTTTACCCCAATCGGCCAGTTGTTGATAATCAGTCTGGGGACTGTTGAGCGGGGTTTGGTCAAATTTATAATCACCGGTATAAACGATTAAGCCTACCGGGGTATGGATTCCCATCGCCACACAGGCCGGTATACTGTGGTTAACATAACAGAACTCCAGTTCAAAAGAGTTTAGTTTTAAGCGTCGCCGCTCCTGGCTGGCAGTAATAACATTGAGATTTGCTTGGGCCAGTAAACCGGCATCTTTCAGTTTGTTTTCAACCAAACCGAGCGTTAAATCGCTGCCATATAAGGGTGGATTAATTATTTCTAATAAATAGGGAATTGCCCCAATATGGTCTTCATGCCCATGTGATAAAATTATCCCGCGGATTTTTTGTTTTTTATCCAACAAATAAGAAATATCGGGGATGATTAAATCAATTCCGTATTGATCATCATTAGGGAAAAGAATCCCGGCATCCAGAATAATAATATCATCTTTATTTTCCAGAATGATCATATTATTTCCAACTTCTCCTCTGCCGCCCAAGGAGATTATCGATAGCTTTTCTTTTGCCATATCCTGACCTCCAACTTATCATTGTATATTTTATTATATTCATTTCTCGGTAGTTTAATTATAAAATAAAGCAGGAATTTAAAAAGAATGCAAGAAATATTATATTATATTGTAGAATGATGGGGGGAAGCAAAGATGGGCCGGAAATCGACGCTGAAAATCTCCGGACTTGTCCTGATTGCCTTAATATTATTAGCTAGCTCTTCAGTATTAGCGCAGCAACAGGTCCGTGTCTTTATAAACGGTATTGATCTTACCACAGAAATGAAGCCTTATCTGGTTAATAATAGTGTTATGGTCAGTGCCCGTGCTTTTGCCAAAACACTGGGGGCAGAAATAAAATGGTTTGCGGCCATTAAAACACTGCAGCTCAATAAGGCTAATACTTTAATAAAACTGATGGAAAATAATCCTTTTATTCAGATAAATGATCAAACAATTAGAAGCAATAATACATTGGTCTTGAAAAACGGCCAGGCTTTTCTCCCGCTCCAAGAGGTTGCCGGCGGTTTTGGCTACCTCTTCCAACGAAGCGGCAATTCAGTTTATATTATTAAGCCGGAGAGCCTGGTAGAAGAAGTATCCTGGCAGCGGGGAGGCCAACAGTTGGTAATCAAGATGAATAAAATATCTCCTTATCGGATTAGTAGTTCAGCTGATTCCAAGCAAATCATCCTGGAAATTGATAAGACTGCGCTGGCTGAGGATTTTAAGGACAATATTTCTAATCGAAATTTTTACTTAAGGATTGAAGAGGTTGCCAATCTGGCCAGATTACGCTTAATAATTAACGGAAAATATAAAATTCCCTTTCAAAGAGACTATGGGATCGAGGAAGATAATAATAATCTGGTAATAAATTTTTTGCCAGGGATCAAGGAGATCGAGTGGATTGATGATCGATTGGAGATCAGGGCAAACGGCGAGTTTCAAAAACCGGAAGTATTTTTACTCCATAATCCACGGAGAATGGTGATTGATATTGCTGATTTAATGCTTAAAAATTTTGACCTGATTCTTCCGGAAAATGATTGGATCAAGGATATTAGGGTTAGTCAATTCAAATATGACCCCGTGATCTTACGGGTGGTACTTGAACTCCATCCCGAGCGGTATTTGGAACTGGAACCGGATTCTCCGGCCAAAAGTCTGATTATCAAAGCCGGTGCGATCACCCAACTTGATGATCTGGCTTATTATAACCGGAAAGTAGTATTTTCTACTGATCATCCAATTGTACCGGATATTTTTACCCTGGAAAATCCGGAGCGCCTGGTTATTAATCTGCTCAATACTGTCCGTGGTAAAAACTGTCCTGATCTTTTGAAGATAGATGAAGAACTGGTTCGGGGAATTCGTAGTAGTCGTTTTAACGATGAGACGGTTCGAATCGTTGTTGACTTAAACAAATATTCGGGTTATGATTGGCGGAGAAAGCAATTGGCGGACGGAAGATATCAACATATAATCGCCTTGGAGAATGAAATCGAACGATTCCAATTGCTGGATAAGGAGATTAGAACAGATCTGAATATTGCATTCAGTGCTGTGACCGATTATGAAATCAAAAAACTGGCTAGTCCGGATCGACTGGTTATAGATCTTAAGGGTATGGTAAATAATATAGCTGAGAGCAATTTACCGGCCCCTGCCGGGCTGGTTAAGGATTTAAGAATGAGCCAGCTCAGCCATGATCCTCCGGTAACCAGACTGGTCCTGGAAATGGACGGGTATTTCAACTACCAGCTTTATTCGGTTAATCCCGGTAAAGAGATCGGTTTGAGTCTGGAAAGGGGATATCTTAGTGAAAGGGGAGAGACTATTATCATTGATCCCGGTCATGGCGGTTTTGACCCGGGGGCAATCGGGTTTACCGGTTTGCAGGAAAAGGAGATTAATCTGACGGTTGCCAAAAAGGTGCGGGATTTATTGACAGAAGCGGGTTATGATGTTGTTTTAACCCGGGAGGATGATATTTTTATCTCTTTGAAAGAAAGGGTTGATCTGGCTAACCAGATTAATGGTCGTTTATTTATTAGTATCCATGCTAATGCTGCTCATGATCGATACTCGGAGGGGACAGAAACATATTTTGCTCCCGCCAAAATGAATAATAGCGGGCTGCTGGCTGATTTAATCCAGCAAGAGTTATTGGCAGCCCTGAAAAGAGTAGACCGGGGAGTTAAGAAACGCGATCTCTATGTGATCAAATATACCAATATGGCTGCTGTCCTGTTGGAATTAGCCTTTGTTTCTAATCCGCATGAAGAAACACTACTGGAAAGTGATTTATTTCGGGAAAAGGCAGCACTGGCCATTTTTAAAGGAATAGAAAGATATATTAAAGAGACCGAATAGGAGGGACGAAGGCCTTGAAGATTAAAAATAAGCTTGTTATAACAGTTTTTATCCTGATTGCATTTGCGATCGCCTTCTCTTTTTTCCAGCGCAATGACCGAACCGAAAAACAGGAAGAGCTGGAAAAAGTGCTGGTGTTTTTTGCCACCAGGGATGCAATGTATCTGGAAGCAGAAGAACGAGCGGTTAATACTTCAGCCCTTTACCGGAATACCATGGAGGAACTGATTAACGGACCAGCAAACTCTACTTTAAGTCCTACTATCCCAGAGGGTGTTAAATTACTTAATCTTGAAGTTGAAGCGGGAACGGCTTTGCTTGATTTTAATCGGGCACTGGCCGAGAATCACTGGGGAGGTAGTACCGGTGAAACCCTGACGATCTACTCTATTGTCCATACGATGACCCAATTCCCGCCAATAAAAAAGGTGCAAATTCTGCTCGACGGTAAAAAGGTAGAAACCCTGGCCGGTCATATGGATCTTCTGGCACCGCTGGAACCGGATCATCATTTAATCAAAAAACCGCAATAAAGATTTATGCTAGGGGCAGCTGTGGTTGGGTCCCGGCAGAGGTATATTTATATTGGATTGGTCCATAAGACCATAGAGCCAATATTGTGGTAAAGGAGGGTAATTATTTGGATATTCAGATTGACCGTACCTGTGGTATCCCTATTTACATTCAACTGAAGAAGCAGATAAAAGGGTTGATTGAGCAAGGCATTTTATCCGAAGGGGATCGATTACCACCCGAAAGGGAACTGGCCGGCAAATTAAAAATTAGCAGGAATAGGATCAGTGCTGCCTATCGGGAACTGGAGGCCGAGCAGATTGTTTCCTCGCAGCAGGGGAAAGGTACTTTTGTTACTGACACAATAATTTTCAAGGAAGCCAGCCGCAAGGATCGGTTGCTCAAGATCATTGATTTGGCGATGGATGAAGCGATCAACCTGGACTTTACCCTCAATGACTTCTTAACAATTTCCTATGTGCAGGCCAGGAAGCGGGAAGAAATCATGAGTAAGATAAAAGTTGCTTTTATTGAGTGTAATCAAGAACAACTTTCTGTCTTAATCAATGAGTCGGCACTGGGAGGTAATATAGTTAGTATACCGCTTTTGCTTAGTGCAGTAAAGCAGGAAACAGCGAGGGTACGGAATTTATTAAGCAGAGTGGAGGTAATAGTTACGACCTCTTTCCACCGTGAGGAGGTGGCAGAGTATTTAGGAGATCTGGGAAAACAGGTACTTGAACTCATTGTAGAACCGAAAATGAGTACGATTGTCGAACTGGCCAGGATAGAACCGGCCAGTCGGGTCGGACTGATCTGTCTGTCCGAAAATTTTGCTGAAGAAGTAGCCAAATCTTTAAAAAAAATAGGTTTAAATAATCTTGCTCTTCAATACACTACCAATAAGGGTAATCAACTTAATCTTTTTATCAAAGAGCAGGATCTTGTAATCACATCACCTGATCGGTTCCAAGAGATTAAAAAAATAATCCGGGACGAAAAAAAAATCATTAGTTTTGACTTTGCACCAGACCGTGGTTCGATCAAGCTATTAAAGATGACTTTATATGATTTAAAAGGGAGTAAAGAACAGCACCAATGATTCTAACTGAGGGGAGAAGAAGATGACAGAACAGGTAACCGTAGTCCTGGGAGTAATTGGAGCCGATGTTCATGCTATTGGAAATCAAATTTTAGAATATGCCTTGGCTGATCAAGGTGTAAAAGTAATTAATCTTGGTGTAATGGCAACACAGCAGGAGTTTATTGCTGCTGCCATTGAGACCGGAGCTAATGCCATCTGGGTTTCATCCCTCTATGGACATGGTGAGATGGACTGCCGTGGTTTGCGTGAAAAATGTCGAGAAGCCGGGATTGGTGATATATTGTTATATGTAGGGGGAAACCTGGTTATCGGGCGACAGAACTGGGAGAATACCAAAAGGCTTTTCCGGCAAATGGGTTATGACCGGGTTTACCCGCCCGGGACATTACCGGAAGAAGCGATTGCCGACCTGGAAAGAGACCTGAAGGAAAAAGTCGGTGAGAAATAATGGAACTAGCCCTGTTAATAGATATTGGTAGTACTTATACCAAGGCTTCTTTGTTTGATCTTGTTAACTATCAACTGATTGCCCGGAGTCAGGCTTATACTACTGTGGAGCAGGATGTTAACCGCGGCCTGGCGAAAGCCCTGGCCCAACTGGAGGGATGGGAGAAGGCCCATTATAAACTGGCCTGTAGCAGTGCAGCTGGCGGTTTAAAAATAATCGCCATTGGTCTGGTCCCTGATCTGACAGCAGAAGCAGCCAAAAGAGCTGCTCTGGGTGCCGGTAGCAAGGTGCTGAAAACCTATAGCTATCAGTTATCAACGCGCGAAATTGCCGAGATATCCCAAGCCGACTGTGATATAATCCTGCTGGCCGGTGGTACTGACGGTGGTGATCAGAGTAATATCATCCATAATGCCCGGATGCTGGCCGATAGCCAATTGGCTCAACCAATTATTATGGCCGGGAATAAATCAGCGGCTGATCAGGTTATTACTATCTTGAAACAGGCCGATAAGGAAATATATCAGACCGGCAATGTGATGCCCGAACTGGAAGAACTGAACATTGAACCGGCCAGAAAGGTGATCAGAGATCTTTTTCTGAAAAAAATTATCGAAGCCAAGGGCTTAAGTCGGGTTAAGGAGCTGGTCGACGGGGTAATTATGCCCACTCCGGCTGCCGTTTTGAAGGCTGCTGAACTCGTTGCTACCGGATATAACAGTGAAAAAGGCTGGGGGGAACTGCTGATCGTTGATATCGGCGGGGCAACCACTGATGTTCATTCTGTGGCCAGCGGAAAACCTACTAAGGGAGGGATCAATTGGCGCGGATTAACTGAACCCTATCTTAAAAGGACGGTCGAGGGTGATCTGGGGATGCGCTACAGTGCCCTTACTCTTTGTGAAGCGATCGGGACTGACACCTTGAAAGAACAGCTCCAGGGATTGGGTTGGGAAGATAGCGGTGGGGAAAGATATCAGCAACAGTTGAAAAGCCTCTGCCGGCAAGTCGATTTTATTCCTGGTTCAAAAAGGGAGAAGCTTATTGATGCTTTACTGGGGAGAAATGCGGCAAGACTGGCTGTTGCCCGCCATGTTGGGAAATTAAAGACAATCTATACCCCGATGGGTCCGACATATGTCCAGGAGGGTAAAGATTTAACCACGATTAAATATGTGATTGGAACCGGTGGAGTAATTGTCAATAATCATAATCCGGCCTTTATCCTGGAAGGTCTGCTTTATAAAAATCAGCACCAGCCTGAATTGTTAGCCCCGGTAGCACCTGAGTTGATATTAGACCGGGAATATTTACTGGCCGCGGTTGGACTACTGGCTGGGGTTGAGCCGGCAGCCAGTTTAAAAATTATTAAGAAATATTTAGCAAAAATAGAGCTGGAGGGGTTTGAAAATGACAGTTAAAAATAAGTGTCTGGCTGATGATACATTTTGGTCAGAACGGGATGAGGTGTTAAAAGGTTGGCCTACCGGCCAGGAAGTTGATCTAGCTGAGGCCATTGAATATCAGCAAGGTATTCCTGCCGAAAAAGTTATGGTTAATAAACTACAGGAAGCAAAAAAGACCAGGAATACACTGCTCCAGCCCCGGGCTGGAGTTGCCCTGCCGGAAGAACATATTGAGTTACTTAGTTTCCTACGGAATGAGGGTGAAGCTGATCTTTTACCGACCACCATTGATAGCTATACCAGGCAGAATCAGTATAAAGAGGCAGAAAAAGGGATTAGAGAGAGTCGTGAAATGGGTCGGTCTATGTTAAATGGTTTCCCGGCAGTTAATCATGGGGTCAAGATCTGCCGGCGCATTGTGGAAGCACTGGAGGTGCCGATTGAAGTGAGACACGGGACCCCTGATGCCCGTCTGTTGGCAGAGATAACCCTGGCCGGGGGATTTACCGATTTTGAGGGTGGAGGTATCTCCTATAATATTCCCTATGCCAAAAAGGTTCCCCTTGCGGATACGATCCGTTACTGGCAATATATTGACAGATTGGTCGGTTATTATTATGAACATGACATAAAAATAAACCGGGAACCCTTTGGTCCTTTGACCGGAACACTGGTTCCTCCTTCGATCTCCCATTCGATCGGCATCATCGAAGCAATTCTGGCTGCCGAACAGGGGGTTAAATATATTAGCCTGGGTTATGGTCAGAATGGGAACCTGGTTCAGGATGTAGCTGCTATCGCCTGTCTGGAAGAATTATCACAACAGTACCTCGAAAAATTTGGTTATGATGATGTAGTGGTCACAACCGTATTTCACCAATGGATGGGTGGTTTTCCCCAGGACGAGGCTAAGGCTTTTGCCGTAATTGCCTGGGGGGCTACTGCTTCAGCTTTGAGTAAGGCTAACAAGGTAATTGTAAAAACACCGCACGAAGCAATGGGCATCCCCACTAAGGAAGCTAATGCCTCTGGTTTAAAGGCTACTAAACAGATCATAAGCATGTTGCAGGATCAGAATTTAGAGCAGACCAGACAGCTCGAACTGGAAAAAGAGATTATCACCAGAGAGACCAAACAAATTTTGGATAAGGTAATTGAACTAGGTGAAGGTGATTGGGCGGCAGGTGCGGTCAGAGCCTTTTCGTCCGGGGTACTGGATATCCCCTTTGCCCCCAGTAAGTATAACGCCGGAAAAATTTTGCCGGCTAGAGATGATGCCGGTGCTGTCCGCTTTTTGAATTTTGGTAGCCTTCCCTTCAGTGATGATGTCCAGCAATTCCATCGGGAAAAACTGACGGAAAGGGGCCATCAGGAAGACCGGGAAGTAGGCTTCCAGATGGTCATTGATGATATTTATGCGATTGGAAAAGGAATGCTAGTGGGGAGGCCGCGTTAATGAGCAAAATTAGTAAAGTAATTGCATCACCTGGTTTATCTGGATTTTATTTTGATGACCAATTAGCAATCAAAAAAGATGCGATCGCAGAAGGCTTTTTTTACCGGGGCCAGCCGCAAACCGAAGGTTTTACGTCACTTCGACAGGCCGGGGAATCAATCTCCATTATTCTTCAGCTTGATGACGGTCAACTGGCTTACGGCGACTGTGCCGCCGTTCAGTACTCAGGAGCCGGCGGACGGGATTTGCTTTTTCTTGCCCAAGATTTTCTGCCGGTAATTATCGATCAAATTACTCCTTTACTGGTGGGGGAAAGCCTCAGTTGTTTTAAAACCCTGGCCGAAAAGATCGACCGCACAAAATTGCAGGGAAAAAGATTACATACGGCCTTACGATACGGAATAACACAGGCTATCCTTGATGGGGTGGCTAAAGCCCGCCGTTTGACTAGAACGGAGGTTGTTGCGGAAGAATATAATCTAAAGCTGGAACCTACCCCGATTCCAATTTTTTGTCAAACAGGTGATGACCGTTATTTAAATGCGGATAAGATCATCATTAAACAGGCTGATGTGCTTCCCCACGGGTTAATTAACAATTTAAATAGTAAACTGGGTGAACGGGGAGAGAAGTTAATCGAATATATTAAATGGCTAAAGAAGAGAGTGCGGGAGATCGGTGGTGAGGATTATCATCCGGTGCTGCACATTGATGTTTACGGTACGATCGGACTGGCTTTTAATGATCAGTTAAACAGGATGGTCGATTATATGGGCAGTTTAGCAGAGGCGGCTTCACCATTAAAGCTGAGGATCGAAGGTCCGATCGATGCCGGAAGTAAAGCCAAACAGCTCAGTCAGCTTAAGGCTTTAAAAGACGGACTTGATAAGGCCGGGATTGGGGTTGAACTGGTTGCTGATGAGTGGTGTAACACTTTAGAAGATATCAGGGAATTTGTAGATGCTGATGCTGCTCATATGGTTCAGATTAAAACCCCTGACCTGGGAGGAATAAACAATACTATTGAGGCAGTTTTACACTGTAAGGAAAAAGGCATCGGGGCTTATCAGGGTGGCAGTTGCAATGAAACTGACCGTTCAGCCCAGATTTGTACTGATCTTGCGTTGGCGACCAGACCCGACCAGATTTTAGCTAAACCCGGTATGGGAGTTGATGAGGGTTTAATGATCGTCTTTAACGAGATGCACAGAGTACTGGCGATCTTAAAGGAAAAGGATCTATAAGCAAAATTAAGGAGGATAAGATGGAAGAGCTGCGCATTTTATCACCGACCGCCATTCTCGGTTATGGCTTTCCAGAGGAATCATTCCGGCGAGGTCTGGCCCAAAATCCCCAGCTAATTGCAGTTGATGGTGGTTCGACCGATCCGGGGCCATATTATTTGGGGGCTGGTGTCTCTTTCACCGACCGGGCGGCTGTTAAAAGGGATTTACAGTTAATGATTAAAGCAGGTAAAGAGCGATCAGTTCCGGTTTTGGTGGGTACGGCCGGGGGGGCAGGTGGCCGGGTTCACCTGGATTGGTGTGCCGGGATTGTTGAAGAGATTGCCGGTGAACAAGGCCTGAGTCTAAAAGTTGCTTTGATTGATGCCGAGTTTTCCAAAGAAGAAGTCATTGAAAATTATCGGCAGGGGAAGCTCGACCCCCTTTTCCCGGCCGGTGAGATAACGATCAAAGATATTGAGGATAGCAGTAGAATAGTGGGCCAGATGGGAGTAGAGCCGATTATTCAGGCTCTACAGGAAGAGGTAGATGTAGTACTGGCCGGTCGCGCCTATGATCCTACTGTTTTTGCCGCCAGTGCGATTAAAGCAGGTTTTCCGGCCGGGCTGGCTTTACACATGGGAAAGATTTTGGAGTGCGCCAGTATTGCTGCTGATCCCGGGAGCGGCAGTGACTGTATGCTGGGGAGATTAAAAAATGACTCCTTTATCCTGGAAGCTTTAAATCCCCAAAGGAGATGTACGATCACCTCAGTGGCTGCTCATAGCCTTTATGAAAAGAGCAACCCGCTTCGGCTTTCCGGACCGGGGGGAACCATTGATCTGAGTGAATGTAGGTTTGAACAGCTCGATCAACGGCAGGTAAAGGTTACCGGGAGCAAATTTATCATTGCAAAAGACTATACAATTAAACTGGAAGGGGCCAAAATGGTTGGTTACCGTACTATTTCGATTGCCGGATGCCGGGATCCAATTATGATCACCCAGATCGAGCAGATCATGGCCGGGGTAAAGGGAATGGTTAAAGATAATTTTACCGGGTTAAGAAAAGAAGATTATCGGCTTCTCTTTAGAATTTATGGCAAAAATGGGGTTATGGGTAGCCTGGAACCGGTAAAAGAATTTAAATCACATGAACTGGGGATCATTATTGAAGTTGTAGCTAAAACCCAGCAGCTGGCCAACACAATTTGTAGTTTTGCCCGCTCAGCTATGTTACATTATGGCTACCCGGGAAGAGTAGCCACAGCGGGTAATCTGGCTTTCCCGTATTCACCTTCTGATTTTAAGGCCGGTCAGGTCTATCAATTTAGCCTCCATCACTTATTAAAAGTGGAAGACCCGCTTAAATATTTTCCGATCATCTTTAAACTTTACGGGAAAGGAGTGGGGCGGTAGTGGGCAGAAAAATAATCGAAATGGTTGATGTAATCAGAAGTAAAAATGCCGGCCCTTATGAGATAACCTTTGATCTGATCTTCAAAGATTTTAAATCATATCAAGAAGTAAGGGATGCCGGGGTTATAACTCGGGAGTTGATTGCAGATCTTTACCGGATCACCCCGGATCAAATAGTCTCGATCATTAATTTTGACCCGGCCCGGGCCATAAAAATAACGATAATCAGGTCTTTATCAGCCGGTGCGGTAGGGGAAAGAGATGTTTATGGTGCTCAACAACATGCCCCACTGCTGGGGATAGAAATATAAGTTAAAGCTTGATTAATCTTTTGACTTTGTGAAAAAAATGCGATATGATAACCATAGATAAAAACATACTTCTCGAGAAAGGGAATAACTATGATTGAGGGATTTGCCCATTCTGTTTATTTTGCTCCCCGGGGTAAGGATCGATTAATGCTTCTGGGGAATAGTATTGCCCACCGCTATCTCCTTTCCAATGATATACTGATTGCTTTAATCGGTGACGCCGGAGCGGGTAAATCCCTGTTAATAAAAGGGATGTTTCCCGGCCTGATCCTGACTAATGATGACGAAGGGATCAACACACGGCCACTTCCTGTCTTGAGTGACTATCGAGAGGGTAAATTTAACAGCCATACCTATCATGTCGATATTCGCTTTGAAAATGCATTTACCCAGTCCTGGCAATTGGCTGAAGCGGTAGAAAAAGCAGTCAGGAAAGGGCGAAGGGTAGTAGTGGAACACTTTGATTTGATTGAAAAGCATCTGGATATATCACCGGAGCTGTTAATCGGAATTGGCGAGGAAGTAATCGTGACCAGACCTGGTGTTTTTGGGCCATTTTCAGCCGAGATCGCCAAAATTGTCTATAAATCAATTAAATATCGGAGGATGACCCATACCGCCGAAGACCTTACGGCAATGGCCATTGAAAAAAGGGGATATTTAAGACCGCCGATTCATAGCGATGTGAAAAACGGCTTTGTTTTTCAATTTAGAGAGAAACCTGATCTTTCGATTGAGCAGATCGAAAAAGAGGTCAAAGCAATGGTTGACGAGGATCTGAAAGTAAGTTACCATGATGATGAACATATTATTATCGGCGGAACAAAATATCCTTGTACTGGACCTAGGATTCATGTGCGTAGGACCGGTAATCTGGAAGGATTTCGATTGTTAGCGGATTTTATAATTGATCCCAAAACCGGCGACCATCTGTTGGTTGGACTAGTTGGCAAAGAGGATAGTCAGTTCCAGTTAAGTCATATTTAGTTAAAACGTTTGGAAAAAGATGGAGGTGCCATAATGGAGATAATGCGGAGCGACGGACGACAAAATGATCAATTAAGACCTGTAGTTATTACCAGAAACTATACTAAATATGCTGAGGGATCGATTTTAATTGAAACCGGAAATACTATCGTGCTTTGTAATGTTTCAATTGAGGAAGGTGTTCCCTACTTTTTGCGGGGGCAAAATTCCGGTTGGCTGACCGCAGAGTATTCTTTACTACCCCGTTCGACCCATACCAGAACAGTTAGGGATGCTGCCCGGGGGAAAATAGGTGGCAGAACCAGGGAAATTCAACGCTTAATCGGACGCTCCTTACGTTCGATCATTGATCTTGAACTGTTAGGGGAGAAGACGCTCTGGGTTGATTGTGATGTAATTCAGGCCGATGGTGGAACCAGAACCGCTTCGATTACCGGGGCATATTTAGCCCTGGTTGATGCCGTAAATTATATGTTGGCTGAGGGGAAAATAGAAGTTTCTCCGCTTAAAGGATTTTTAGCAGCAACCAGTGTCGGCATTGTTAATGAGCAGTTACTCCTCGACCTCTGTTATACTGAGGATTCGGCCGCCCAGGTTGATATGAATGTCGTAATGACGGAAGAAGGCAAGGTAATTGAGATCCAGGGTACAGCAGAGACCAATCCCTTTTCCCGTGATAAACTGAATATTCTTCTCGATCTGGCCGAAAAGGGGATCAAGGAATTAGTGGCTATTCAGAAAAAAAGTGTCGGACAAGATGCTTAATGGAGAGGAAGTTATTGATAGCCAGTAGCAACCGCGGAAAGATCAGGGAAATAAAAGAGTATTTAAAGGGTCTGGAGTTGGAGTTGATTGGATTACCAGAATTAGCTCCTTTGCCGGAGGTTATCGAAGACGGGTTTACCTTTCGGGAAAATGCCTTGAAAAAGGCACGGAGCCGGGCAGCAGAGACTGGAATTACTACTCTGGCTGATGATTCCGGACTGGAAGTAGATTACCTGAAAGGTCGACCCGGGGTTTATTCTGCTCGTTATGCCGGGTTACTTGCCAATGATCAAGCCAATAACGATAAACTGCTCGGCGAACTGGTCGGGGTGCCTTTACTGAAACGACAAGCCAGGTTTAAGTCAGTGCTGGTGCTGGTAGAACCGGGGGGAGGAGCAGAGTTAATTGCCGAAGGTTGTTGTGAGGGAATTATTATTGATTCACCCCGTGGGAATAATGGATTTGGTTATGACCCCTTGTTTTATTTGCCAGAATATAATAAAACCATGGCTGAACTACCGTTACAGCTGAAAAATAAGATTAGTCATCGGGCCAAAGCCCTGGCCAAAATGAAAGAGTTGTTAATTGATAGAAAAGGGGAGTATTAACGATATAAAGATACGATAAATGAGATAATATATAGTAATAACCTATAATCATTTTTGACCAACTGTCGCATTTACTGTATACTAATATTTGCTTTAAACGGAGCGTAGCGCAGTTTGGTAGCGCACCTGCTTTGGGAGCAGGGGGTCGAAGGTTCAAATCCTTTCGCTCCGACCACGCGGGAATAGCTCAATTGGCTAGAGCATCAGCCTTCCAAGCTGAGGGTCGCGGGTTCGAATCCCGTTTCCCGCTCCATCAAAATATGCGCCTGTAGCTCAGCTGGATAGAGCAACGGACTTCTAATCCGTAGGCCAGAGGTTCGAATCCTCTCAGGCGCGCCATTGACAACACCTGATATATTAACATGTATCGGGATTTTTTATTTTGCAATAAATTATTCATTGGAGCCGGCGAGTGCAGAATAGGTGCCGAAGTCATTATTTTCCTCTTCTTCATCTCCAATGATAGTCCTTTCACCAAGCCAGGAGGTGGTGAGAAGATGAACAATAACTGGAATCTAATAGGTACTATGCTCAGTATACCAGCTGTCAGTACTATTAATAGTACATAAAAAACTATTTTCTGAACTAGATCTGTACTTCAAATAGGTTATAGCAGTCTCATTACGATATACAATATACTTGACGCCATAGTCAAGGAGTATCCGAATTAACAATACTCTAAATAATTTGCATGATGTAGTAAAAAAATAAAAACAGAGTTTGAAGAGGTAGGGTATGAGGCAGACTTAGGTCAATTGAGAAAATAACTAGAAAAGACTTGAAGAAAAGAAAACCCAATTTCGCAAGTATTTAATTATATTAGGGAAATAAAAAAAATAAATAAAAGTGATAGTAAAGGGAGAGAGATTTTTATATATGATAATACTCCCTGTTATGCCTATGTTATTTGCGACCTTTCTTTAAACTTTTTTTTTATTGGTGCCGAGGGCGTGCCATTAGCTCATTCCTTACTTTGCTTTCCAAATATACCCCCTCTACTTTAACTATTTAATTTCCTTTGCATTTATGATAAAATCATTTTGTAGGGTTGAAACTCTTT
>JAKSCG010000242.1 GCA_022360715.1 Halanaerobiales bacterium | reverse complement strand
TAAATCCCTGATCATCTTTCGGCTTATCTGATTATCTTCATTAAGATCGATGATGGCCT
The DNA here is from genome assembly GCA_022360715.1 of Halanaerobiales bacterium. Taxonomy (GTDB): domain Bacteria; phylum Bacillota; class Halanaerobiia; order Halanaerobiales; family DTU029; genus JAKSCG01. The sequence goes on along the minus strand of JAKSCG010000242.1, from coordinate 17,828 downwards.
TTTGGGCGGTTTCGGTTACTGTTGTTTTGGTTATCCGAAAGGGTTTCTGTTTATCCAATTGATTAGTACGCTTTAGCTCGATTCTGGCCTGATCAGACTTATTAAAGTTATAACTGTATTCCTCCCGCGAAATTTTCTCGGGAGCTGTCGGACTGAGTGCCTGATAATGGCGGGCAACTGCTATTGTTGTTTTATCATGCACATTCCAGTCATAGCTGTAAGATCTGCTTTTTTTACTATATCTCTTTCCGTATTCATCAACATACTCCCCGTCTTCATCAGGTACATAATATGTTCTGTTCCCACTTATGGTCCCGTGATAGGTCACCCCGTGCAGCTTATACTCATATTTACTTATTCCGCCGGTCGGGTATGTTATCTGTTCAATTAATGGAATATCTGCCCCTCTATCTCCACTCAATGCCCGCAGACTGGTATATTTAAATTCCGTCTTTCGCCCGGCCGGGTCGATAACTTCAATCAACTGGTCTCCGTCATAACGGTATTGATAGCTCCTATCCCCTACTGTAATCCGGGATATTTTATCACCGCTATACACAAAGTTGACCCGGCGGCCGATACTATCCTCAATGTAATTTATCTTCCGGCCGCTGTAACTGAAGGTAATCTTATTCTGTCCTGTTCGGTCAACTATCTTCGTGACCATCCCTGCTTTATTAAAGCTGTATTCCTTCCCGTCTTTGCTTATTACCTTATACCAGTTATCATCCCAGTAACCCCCGATATCCCGGCCGAAGATTGAGAGAATTACCGATCGCTTTGTCTGTCCTTTTTCAGCATAGAAATGCCTACCTTCGTGGACCTGTCCTCTACCAGTAGCGCTCCAGCCGCTTTTATACTGTGTCCAGTCAATCTTATTGGCACTGCCGTCTTCAAAATGGACAAAAGTCCCCTGGTCATTTACTTTGATCCAGGGCAGGTTTATATTCCAGGCTACACCGAAGGAGTTATACCCTTTAACTAGCGCACCGCCCTTATGGGCTTTTTTTATTTTCTCCATGGTAACGGTACTGCTGTCATAGATCCGTCCAATTGTTAAATCCAGTCCGTTTCTGCCCGGCAGGGTAAGGTCTGTCCCGGTTACGGTTAGACTACCGCTGGCCGGGGAGATAGATTCCTGGTTATGTTGAAAATATGACTGGAACGGAGAGAGCCCCAGTTCCTCATATTCCTTAGCTGCCGGCGAATAGTTTTCCTTTACCTGCACATTATACATGGAAAAATGATCGGTTTCAGTTGAAACTTGCTTGTTTGCTAAATCAACACCCGCTCGCTTTAACCTGATCCAACTTCCGTCTGCTTCACTGTAATAATAGATATAGAGGTCCAGGGGGGTATATCCCTCAGGAATTAAGTCCTCATCATATTCGATTGTTACTAACAAGGGTTTTTTGAAGGTTATATCTTCGATTGTTTCTCCGTTATTATCCTTGAATTCAAAGTTAACCGTCTTACTGACTACTGTATTTGCTGTCTTCTGTAACGGTGTTTCTGCTTCATCCGGTAATGTTATCTCGATCGTCCCGCTCTCCGGGACAGCCTCCGGCGGGATCTTAATCTCTACGTCTTCGTATTCGATCGCTATTTCTTCCTCGCTATCCGGGTTGACCGGTTGTTCAGTGATGCCGGTCTGCAGCGTTGACTTTTCTGTTTGTTCGCCAATATTACCGGCATGATCAATTGCTGCCAACCAGTAAGAATATTCCTGGTCAAAAATTGCTGCACTATCAATATATACATGCTCTTCTTCCAGTCCCAATAAGGGACTATCGATCGCCAAAGCGATATATTCTCCTTCACTCCATTGGGGCTGGCGATAGAGTCGATATGAAACAACATCCTCTTCCCCGGTACGCTCCCATTTAATAAAAGCCTGCTCTGCACCGGCAATAGCTCTAAAGTTATCGGGAATAGCTGGGGGGGCTGTATCAATATATACTGCGGTGGAACCGACCGTCGGATGTCCCAGTTTGTCGAGCGCTTTGATCTGAATTTGATGAATACCGTCCGTTTGTTCCGGTAAGGTGTACGGACTCTCAACCGGATAGTATTCTCCACCGGCTATACTGATTTGATAATGACTTATCCCACAACCATCATCGCTAGTTGCAAAGGTAAGTACCGGCCTGGTGTTATTTGTCCAGTCGGCCGGTTCGGCCACCGGCACAAAAGCATTGGGGGCGGTGGTATCAATATAGACCCTGGTTGACCCTACGGTTGCAAAACCGAGCCGGTCGATCGCTTTGATCTGAAGATCATGAATACCGTCTGCTTGTTCCGGTAAGGTATATGGGCTCTCAACCGGATAGTATTCCCCGCCATTGATCCTGAGCTGATAATGGTCTATCCCGCAGCCATCATCGCTGGTTGCAAAGGTAAGCACCGGCCTGGTGTTATTTGTCCAGTCAGCCGGTTCGGCCACCGGCTCAAAGGTATTAGGGGCGGTGGTATCAATATAGACCGGGGTTGAGGCAATTGTCTCCCAGCCGGCCTGATCGATCGCCTTGACCGTTATTTGATGAATCCCGTCCGGCAGTGTCGGCAACTGATATGGACTGTTCACTTGTTGAAAGTCACCCTCACCAATTGCTACTTGATAATGATTAATCCCACTTACCTCATCACTGCTATTAAAGCTGATCACCGGTTGCCTGTTGGCAGTCCAGTCGGCCGGTTCGGCCGTCACTGCAAACGATAAGGGTGGTGTTGTATCTACCATCACCGTTCTGGTATATTTGGCAGTATTCCCGGCCTGGTCTACCGCCTCAATCGTAATTGCTACCGCTTTTCCGTCGGCCAGGGTGATCTGCCGGCGGAAGACCTGATCAGTAATCCGGGCTGCTTTCCCGTTGACATAGACATAATACGGTCCGTTTTCTGCTACCCGGCCCTCTACTTCCACGCTTCTACCGGTCAATAGGGCCGATTCTTCCGGTAGTACCGCTGAAATTACCGGTGCGGTTAAGTCGCGATAGACTAAAATTGTTTTACGGACAGTCCCGTTGTGATCATTAACCTGAACGGTAATCGTATTACTCTCTTCAGTCAGTGCCAGCGGAGTTGAGATAAAATACATCCCATCCATTTCGGCCGGCTTACCATTTACATTTACGGTGACATCCCCCAACCCGCTGACGGTACCACTTACGAGCACACTATCCCTGCTCAGATATGAGCCGGCCAGCGGTGAGTTTATCGTTATTTCGGCCTGACCCGGCTGGTGATAGACCATGCGGTAAACTGTCTGGGTGAATTTTCTGCCCTTGCCTGCCGCCAGTTCACCCTTAATTTCAATCAGGTTAAAGCCTTTTTCCAGGGTTAGTTCGGTATTGAACCTTCTCCAGCGGGAGACAGGGATTAGCTGGCCGTTGACCCTGACTTCACAGGAGGGCAGCTTGACCCGGCCGCTCAGCGTCAAGGTCTCCTCGGCGGTATAAAGGATTTGATCAGCTTGGTCCAGGGTTAATAAAGGCAGTTCACCGAGCATTACCTCGATCGCATGGGTGTTCTCCCGCCCGTTTTGATCAGTGGCCTTCGCAGTTATGGCCATGGTCTGCCAGGGCCGCATCCCCGCCCTGGTCAGTTTTAACCAGAAGTAATGACCGTTTTGATCAGCCTGCCGGCCATTAACATAGACGGTAGCGGCTTGATTGTCAACAAAGCCATAGATGTATTTGTGACCAAGCCGGAAGAGGTCGATTACTTCACCGTCCAGGGGTGACAAGATCTCCACACCGGGGGCTTGATCAGTGATCACGCCTCCTTGTACTTTGACTTCAGCAATATTGAAACACCCGGGATTTTCGATCCTGATCTTTTCGGTAGAAAAGTTACCATGATATCTCAGGCTCCGGCCAGAGGTTGCTTTTTGATTTAACGGCAGCCAGCTTCCGTCTACCAGGGCCGATAAGTAGAAAGATGGATGATCATTGTCGGTATAGACCGCTACCTCCTCCAGTAGTGTCTTCTGCTTAAGGTCAAGTTCTATTATCTTTTCGGAAGTAACCGGGGTAAGTAATAAACCGTCCGCCAGTCCCGGCTTGTTATGGCTAATATCCCTGCTGACCGGATTAAGTCGGGCATTAACCAGGCTCAGGGCCGGATTAGCCTTTATCTTCAGGAAATTACGTCCCTCCCTAAAATCTTCAGCCTCAACTAACCGCCGGTAGACGGTCTGTCCCCGCAAAGTAAAGGTCGGTTGCAGGGTTATTATCTTCCCGTTTAGGGCTAGTTCCAGCTTTTCCGTAGTCTTTTCTGCTACGGCCAGTTCCAGGTAATAGTCTTTTTTCTCTGCTGCCGTTATCCGGAAGTAGCTGTTAACTGCTTCGTTTAGTTTAACTGTTTCCGGGATTCCCAGCAGCTTATATTCTGCCCCCTGGTATCTTCCCCTTCCATAGAACTCAACTTCACTGACCCCGCCCAGTTGACCATTGCTGCCTTTTACGGCCAGCCGGACTTTAGCCGTACTTATTTCCTGTGAACTGATGTCCAACTGATACCAGCCCTGGGGGGTACCGTCCGGTATATCTGCCAATTGCTGCCAGTTACCATTATTTTCTACCACCAGGCTAAAGCTGCCCCGGGCTTTTTCGGTGAAAAAGATCTTAATTTTTGCCAATTGATAGTGATCGGCAAAGGTAAAGATGACCTCACCGGCGGTATCTTTCTCTCTATTTTTCCGTTTTTCCCGCTCGGTCTCCTCGTCCTCTTCTCTTTCTTGATCAATTGCTGTATAGAGTTGATCCAGTCCCTGTAATTGCGACCTCGACCGGAACGAAGGTTTAGTCTGCCAGAGGGTGTAGGTGTTTTGATCAACCAGGAATTCAGCCGGCGCGGTTGGTGCCGTATTGCCGGATGCGCTTATTTTCTCCGCTTTAATTTTCTGATCGAACTGATTGATCCCGGCCCCCAGCACTTTGATTTCAGCGATACTGCTATTTTCAACCCCACTCCCGGTTAGCCTGAGCCGCAGCTTAGCGCTGACAATTTGGTCATAAGACAGGTCAATTACCTGTTTTGTGCCCAGTTCTGTGACTTGTGGTGCCATAAATGGTCGCCATAATCCCTCTTTCATGTATTCGAGCGTGATGATCGTCTCCGGGTAAAGGGTTCCTGCTACTTCCAGTCCATAGAGCAGGGTTTTTCGGCCTAAATCCAGTTCAGCCCAGCCCTCGGTCGAACCTGGTTTAAAGCCCCAACTGGTATTGAGGTCTCCGTCGATTAAATATCCCGCCGGGTTTAATATATCAGTAGTCTGGCCGGATCTTACCGATAATTTAGCCGGGATGGGGGTAGCGCTTTTTTCGTTGGATAATCCGCTTTCCTCCCTACCCCTTAAGGCTTTGACGGCAAAGTAGTAGGTCGTATTATTGAGCAGACCGCTTACCTGATAGTTGGTTTGATTGCCGACATCTATTTTTTCCGGATATACTCCACTGGCTGTACCATATAATACCTGATAGCCCTCGGCAGCACTTACCCGGTCCCAGCTTAAGCTTACTTCACTATCTGCGGCTACGGCAGCGGTTAATAGCGGGGCCTGGACCGGTCCTTGCCAGTAAATATACTGAGCCCGTGCTGTTTCACGATACCTCCACTTTTTTTCGTAGCGGATGTAATAATCAATTATATCACCATCTGCTAAATCTCTGATCTCGAACTCCCATCTCCCGGGTTCAGCCTGATAGCGCATCATGCGGTTATATCGTCGCTGCGAATTTACCTGGTAATGGACTCGGGCAAATCTGGAAGTAAACCCGGCTGGTTTAAACCAGATCGTTGCTGAACCTTCCCCGGTTTTTTCCACCCCGATTAGATAGGGTTGATCAGGTCCGGCTGCTTCTCCTGTCTTAGTGGCCGTTATCGTGATCGTCTCAGTTTGTTCCCGGCTAGGGAAATCGATCGTTTTTAACTCCAACTCAAAGCTCGCCGTCTTTGTTTGGCCTTGTGTGAACGAATCCCAGTCAATGGTGAAAATAATCCGCTCCTGCTTTTTCCCGCTAATTCCATGGTATCCGCCCCGATACCAGGAGGGAGTGATCCAGTTATCTCCTTGCGCCCTAATCCGCCCGATTACCAGTTTTGTCGAATTGTTTTCCAGTATAACGGCAACCTCTCCGGAATCCGGGGTCACTTGCAGCTTATGATCTGAGATTTGAATCGGTAGTTCTGACTGGAGATTGGTTCCATCTGCTGCTACCGGAAGCATTCCCGCCAACAACACGATAAGTACAGCTAAAAAGACCCTATATTTTTTTAGCATTTTATTGCTCCTTTCCGATACCCTGGTTTAATATCTCCAGCTCTTCTGGTGATATTACCGTTAATTCACTATCATAATAGTCTCCTGCTTGATTATTGAAGAATGAATTATTGGTCAAGTCCGGCGTACACTGGCCATCTTCCTTAATTCCAAATAAGCGGTTATTTCTGATCAGACAATTGCTTATCGTTGGTGATGAATTATTAAGATGGATACCGGCAACATTCTCCTCAATGAGCAGATGGTCTAGCCGAGCATAGCGTTGATCTAAGGTAATACCCTTAACAGCCTCCTTAATTATTACGTATTGCAGTGATATTTGGCCGTTGCCCGGGGCAATGAATAATCCTTGCCATTCCTTTGATGAACTGTTGCTGGTCATGATTACTTCCTGTTCGTTAATACCGTTGATCACAAGACTTCCCTCGATCTTGACGGCTTGACCGGCCGGAACTTTAATCAGTGTCCCTTTTTCCACGATCAGGGATCGACCGGCCGGAACGGTTACAGTGTCCTTTAGGATCATCTCCCTGGACCAGGTTTCATCCAATACCAGTGACCCCTCCAGGGTATTAGTCACTATAATCTGGATCGAATCAGTCCCGATACCACCATCATTATCTGTACAGCTTAAGGTCAGGGTATAGGTCCCTGTTTCGGTATAGCGATGTACCGGTAATTTTTCACTTGCAGTATTCCCGTCACCAAAGTCCCATTGATACTGTACTGCTGTTTCCTCTCCATCAGGGTCATTGACGGCGGCAGTCAGCTTTAATTCCCGTCCCTTATAGACCGAAATACTACCATCAATCGTGCCCTGGATGGTTACCTCCGGTCTGGCATTTACTCTAAGATTAATCGTGGTAGTGCTCTGATTACCGGCATAATCGGTCGCCGTTAATTCCAGTTGATAGGTAGCCGGTTCTGTTGCAGTGAAGTGATATGTTTGCGGATTAGTCGGTTCGCTTATATTTTTTTGTTGACTATCAACAGGTATTAAAGAATTATCAAGCTGACGATATAGATTGATCGCAACGGTGGCCGGTTCATTAATCGTCCAGTCCAGACTTTTCTGCTCACCATTGGTAATGATATTATCGGTTATTTCAATCCCCGGGGCAATTGTATCTATGGTCAGTTCCTGACTAAATTTGTTGACAGACCATACTCCCAGCCGGTTTTTTACGGCCAAAGCCAGCTTATATTTTGCCCCTTCTTCGATCAGACTGGGTTCTAGACTGAAGGTGACCTGTCCGGCAGTATCTTCAGTCGAATAGGTATCAACCCCCGTCCAGTCTACTTCAGTTGTTGCACTATCGACTATTTGATAGCGGTAGTTAGCGATACCTGTTTCCGGGTCCTCGGCCTGCCAGTTAAACACGACCTGTCTGCTAGCTGTTATATAGTCACTTACACAGGACAAACTGATCATAGCCGGTGGAGTAAGGTCGGCAATTACTCCCTGATCTGTTACCATTTCTGACCAGAGACCGGTATTATTTCTTGCATAAAATGATAGGAAATAGCGCTGATTATGTTTAAAAGGAAAATTAAAGTATTCTTGATAAGCAGTTGCTTTTGTTTCCCTGATGATCCATCCGTCGGTAATATCCGTGCCTCCCGGGGCGGTACCTACCGCAAATTTATAAGCTGATATGCCGGAATGAGGGTCGGCCGGTGTATGATCACTGGGGTCCCTGGCCTGTAAATCGACCTTATATTGCTCGGTGGTATATTGATCGGTGTGGATTATCTTCATCTTCTCCGATTCCGGTGGTGTACTGTCAATCCGTATCCCATCAGTTATACCCCTTTCTGCCGCCGGGGTTATTTTGTTAGCTTGATTTACCCCCCGGATCGATACATAATATGTTTGGCCATCGACCAGGCTATCCAGTCCTATTTCCGCCGGGGTGATTACCGTCTGCTTTTCCACAGTATTTTTCACAGCTGTCCAGTTATATCGGTCTGTACTTAGCTCAACCTGATAATATTTAATCGGGGCATATCCCGGATCATCACACTGCCAGCTTACTACCAGTTGGTCATTAAATGGTGTATAATCCCCGTAATCTTTTACTTCGGTAATTACCGGATAACCACTGGTAACCATAAAACCATTACTGCTTCCTTCATAATACATTAATTCATCTTCAACCTGATTATAGGCTCTGACCTTTAAATAGTATCTTTCACCCACTGTATAATCTTCCGTTATCTCGATTAAGATTGAACCATTGACCAGTTCTACGGCAGTCCAGGGGATTTTTGCCGCGGGGTGCTCCCAGGTGCCCACACAGTATTGATAACCCCTAATCCCTGATTGTTGATCACGGGCCTCGATATTAACTGTTAATTTTTCACCGATCTCCACATATTGTTTTTCTTCTTCCGCCAGGATTAAATCCGGGGCTGAACTGTCAATTAAGATTCCGTCACTATAAGCAACTTCACTGACCAGACCTGCCTTGTTGATGGCCTTTACCGCCAGATAATACCATTGACCTTCGAGCAGCCCATCGTTAAACTCCCTTTCCGTACCGGTACCGACATTAAGCCAGTTCAGATCACCGGAAGCCTCTCTTTTGGTGAGCAAAGCCACCCTATATTCCTGCAAACCGGACTCCGGGTCAATCGGACTTTGACTCCAGTCAAAATTTAAAGGACCCTTTTTAATATAATCCAGACGGTCATTTACGATCGGTACAGGCGGACAGGTATTATCTACCCGGAAACCATTACTGGTAATTTCTTTAGTTAATCCGGCCCCATTGGTTACCCGCAGGGTTACATAATAGATATTGGCCGGATGAGCAGGGAGCAGCAGGCCTTCGATCAATCGGCTGCCACTCGGATCAAGCTCCAGCCAGCCGTCCGATAGATCATCTCCTTTAACCGTACTGCCAATCTTTATTTGGTAATCCACAATACCGGATTGCTGATCAATTGCCCCCCACTCCAGGTAAAGTCGATCGGAAGGAGTATAGGCCTGGTCGTCAATATACAGGTCTTCCGGGTATGACGTATCAACAGTAATCCCATCGGTAGTACCCACTGCCGAGTAAGTGCCATTACTAAATACGGCCTTAAGTTTGACAAAATAGGTTTCGCCCTGACTTAGTTCAATTTTGTCTACTGTATAGCGGCCCTTGTCTCCAGGTATATCCTGCCAGTTTATTAATATATTCTTTTCTTGATCAATCACCTGGTATTGATAATTGGCTATTTCCATTGGGGCATCGGTAAATCTCCAGGAGAAACTCAAGGCCTGAGCAATAGCTGTATAAATGCCGGCATCATAGACCGTCGGTGCAGCTTTGATCCCAGGATCTACCTGGATGGGATTACTGGTTGAAGTAGTCGATAGTCCGGCCACATTCTCCGCCTTGAGGTTGAGATAGTATCTTCCCGCACTTAATTCTTCTTCAATGTTGAGCTGCTGCTTTTTATTGGTACTAGCAAGTTTAATCCAGCCATCACTGTCCGGGTATCGGCTTTGTGTTATGTCATTACTGCCCGGGCTTGTCCCGAGCGCATAACTAATTTTATTAATCTCGACCTGATCAGCCAGCTCAAAGGATAGCGGGAGCCGTTGACCAGGCTTTACTGTAAAGGTATCTGTTGCTGAATCAATATCCACTAAGCTTCCGACGATTAATTGATTGATTACTGGGGCCGACTGATCGATAATTACTCCCGCTGAATAGCGGCTACTTTCCTGGTTCAGCCGATCAGTTGCTTTGACAACTAAATAGTACATCCGGCCATCCTGGATCTGTTTGGAACTGACTAACTGATCGATATCTGCATACCAGCTGTATCCCTCCGGCCCGGATAAATTTTCTTCCAAAGCATATTTTATTTCCTTAACTCCGCTACCCCCGTGATCACTTACCGCTGTTGCCGCAGATAACTGTTTAAGGTCATTGAGGTAATGCTTGTTATTAACTGTTATTAGATTATTCAGGGTAACTTCACTTATTTCCGGGGGATGGGAATCGATCGTCACACCGGAACCGACTGCCAACCCGCTGTCCAGACCGATAATATTAGCGGCTTCGACAACAAAGTAATAGGTTTCATTTTCCTGAAGATTATCGAGCAGAGCCGTTTGCGCATATCTTACCCTTTCTTTAGCGAAAACACCCTGGACTTTAGTAAATCGATCGGCCGGAAGGCTGCTCAGCGTAGCTAGTTCATTCTCCGTTACCACGGCATAGCTGTAATTAGCTATATCGGTAAAGTCTTCGCTTATTACCCATTCAGCCGAAATACTATTTGAACTGGTAGTGTAATTCTTCCCGTCTACATCCTGACCGGTTATCGTAAGTTGCTCGATCAGCGGTGGCGTCTTGTCCAGCTTACAGGTTAGCTCTTCTTGCCACTCATTTCCGGCCTGATCATTAACTACCAGATACAGGTTATTTGTACCGACCGGTAGATCATTGATCCTAAACCGGTATTCGGCAATGCCTCCAGTAATATTTTCCGTCGTTATCTCCCTTTGCTCAGGCAGGAGATCCTCCTGGTTCCAGTAATAATAAACTGATTTAAGACCACTTAACTGATCAGATACCTTAATATCCAGCTCAAAAGCTAAATGGAATTCTGCTAAATCAATGTTAGCCGGAACAGTTGTAATCTCGATGCCAGGTGTTTCACTATCATAAGTAGAGCTTATCTCCGGTGATTCAACATAGCCGGGCCGGCCATCCTGGTCTTGCATATATCCGTCAGTTACCAGAACCTTCCATTTAATCATATCTCCACTATTAAGCTGATTGATTATATCCAAAGAGGCATGATAAGACTTGCCGTCACTACCCGTGGCCGGCCCTTTTTCCAGCAGCATATTGTCGTTTTCATCTTTAATTGTAAAATAATAAGTAAGGGGGTCCCCGTCACGATCGGTAGAACCATTTGTGCTCAAGAATATATTGTTGATGTATTGGAATTTGTTGGCGTCTATTGCCGGTACAGTCGGTTCCTGATTAGGCACTTCGACCAAAAATGGGGTTAAGACCAGATTATGATCCTGGATTTGCTCACTATTTCTGGTCTGGATATAATAATTATACCGACTATGGGCTTTCAGGTTAGTCTCAGTATAAATCAGCTCATCCTGATTAATTACGATCCATTCACTATAAGCCGTCTCTTCTACCGCACCCTGCTCATTCAGTCTGTCCCGTTTAATCCGGTATTGAGCGGCATCAACCCCGGCAATGTTCAAAGTAAGATCATGACCGGCAAAATTATACCCGGTTATTCGACCTGGTTCCGAATAGGTAAAACAGCTGGCCGAAGCATTGATACTCTGATTGCCGGCCTGATCTAATGTCATAATATTTACGGTAATTTGCTGATTAAATCCTAAACCACTAATAATATAGGCAGTACTATTGTGATCAAGAGCGATATTGGGAGCACCCGGATAAGATAGCAGATAGCCAATCACCCCGCTGGCGCTTTCTCCCTGGTCACTGGCCTGCTCCCATTTAACAGCTACTTGATCCGGGCCAGGGCCAGCCATCATACTCAGCTCCACCGGTTTTTCCGGTGCAGTGATATCATAATTAATCTTTTTTTCGGTGGTGGCAGTGTTCCCGGCCGGATCAGCAACCACCAATTTTATTGTTTTTATTTCTTCTGTTTCATCTAAAAAAATGTTTTGGTAGTAATCAGTCTGACTGCCGTCAATAGTAATTGCAGCATGATAACGGTCATTTTCATATACCGTTATTTCCGCTATTTCCGAACTGACATTCCATATCTTCAGTTTAATCAAAGGATTGTTTATTGCCGTAATCTCATTTTCCCCCGGATCATCAGGGTTAAGTATTTTAAACGAAGGGGGAATAATCGTCGTATCAAGGGTAAAGTAGAAATAATCTCCGGTCAGATCAGTAGTTGAGATTTGATCATAGCGATCACCCACTTCTACATACCAACGGTATTGAGTTTCCGTAGTTATCCCGGTTTGGTACTTAACTAATCCGGAATTAACCGTGCCCGTTCCACCGTTTACAAGATTGACCCAGTTGTCATGTTCTTGATTATAATAGTCCAGATAAAATTGATAGCTTAGCATATCTTGATCTATATCAGTAAACTCGCTGATCGTTAAAGCAATATTATTTTGGTTAATAAAACCGTTATTTTGCGGATAAAGGTTGGTATTATCCGGATCAGGATAGATCGGCAATTGGTTTGCCACGGCAATTGTATCACTGGCATTACTTAAAGCATAATCCCATCCATATTGGGCTGAGGAATTTTTTGTCTCCACATAATATTGATAGTTGGTATGTGCTGCCAGCCTATTATGATCCTGTTCGGAAAAATTACCGGAAGAGGTAGCTGCGCTAAACCACGGTGAAGTATAATCATCTTCCCAGCTACCGTTTACCTCTTTTTTTCGGATATATCGATACTCTTCAGCCCCACTACCGACTGCTTTTAGATTAAGGTTAATGAAATACCGGTGATTAGTTGAATCCCATCCGGAAGAAACCGGCTGGATCGAGCTCGTTGCCGGTGGGGTTACCACTGTTCCGGCGGCAGCATTTTTTGACATATTCCCTGCTCGATCTTTAGCATAAATCCTAAAGATGTATTCTTTATTGAGAGCAAGCTCCGGGATTATTTGCTCTAATCGATAGGTTGCCTGATTATTGGCATCATACAAAATATCACTCTCGGCTACCTCGATGGGAGTATCATATAAAGTATTACCTGCTAGATCAACAATTTTTATCACATATGCAGCAATACCGCTGCTATCAAGCGCCGGAGTCCACCTGATCACAATTTTATTAGGGGTAATATCCCCTTGCTGATAAGCTGCTAATGACGGAGCATTTGGACTTATCGTATCGATCGTAAAATTGAATTTAGGAGTCGGGAATAAATTGCTCTCGTTGCCATTATGGTCTTTAGCTTTAATTTGCACAGTATATTCACCATCAGCCAGGGGGTTAGGATAAGCTGTCATTAGATTTTCATTGGCGGTTAGGAGGATTTTTTCTTCCCCACTGGCCAGAGAGACAATATAATGTTTTACCCCGCTGGCCGGGATCGGACCATATCCACTTTGACTGGCTTGGTCAATAAATTTACTCCATTTCAGAAGAGGGGTGTGATCATTTATTATTATATTCTCCCGTAATTGTGTATCGTTCTTAGCAATGTACAGATCAAAGTTAGTTACCACCGGTGGGGTTTGATCACTTATTTTATCGGGATTAGCCGGATTATAGCTGCCATTATCACTACCATAACCATAGAGAATATAAGCACGGCCGGCCTGGCCACCACTCCCCGCTTGGCCGTGGGCACCTCCGTCCCTACCAAAGCCACGAGGTCCGCCTCTACCGCCTCGATAATTTATATTACAGCCTGCCGCTCTGTTCAGATGGTTAACGATTAATTTAATGGTGCCACCGGTACCACCGGTGCCACCGTTTCCTCCACTGCCCCCGCTGCCAAAAGTACCACCGTCACCGCCAGTACCACCTTGGCCACCTTGACCACCAAGAGATTCCAGTTTACTATTGCGCCCCATCAGGAACGCTTTAGCCTCTATTGTGATAGCTCCTCCGCTACCACCTTTTCCTCCGGTACCGCCATTTCCAATCGGATCAGTCCAAAAATCATCGTCATCGTGACCATTCCCTCCACTTCCGCCAATACCGCCGGTTACGTTGATTACCCCGTTGATCGTTAACTTATTCCCGACATTTATTTTGATATTTTTTCCTCGGTGACCGGTACCCCCGGTATAGCCATTCCAACGATGCTTGGTTCCATTTTTGCCTTTGTTTCCAACTTTGCCGATAAAATCAATCGTACCGTTTATTATTGCGTTGTTATTTATATTTAAATTAAGGGTCATCGAATTTGAGCCCTTAAAATGATCAGTATAAGTAATCTTACCACCAGCATTAATTGTTAAATTATTAGCAGTAATCGTTAAGTTATTATGATTAATATATAAGGTACCGTTGATCGTGATCTGATCATAAGCTACATTATGACTTAGCGTATGGCTTCGGCCTGCTGGAACTACTAAATTTCCGGCAAGGACATGATCGTTACCGATAAAATTTAGGATTAATACAGTAATTAAAAGAACGATGGTATTAATAATTTTTTTAGTAAGCTGCACTCCTCTCACCACCTAAAAAGTATTTTCTAACAAAAGAGACCAGTCCGGATTGCTACTATTATAAGGAAAGTTGGTAATCTTCCTGCTGTCGCTGCCATCGCTTTTCATCACATATAATTGCTGTCGGTTATTTTGATCAAGGGCAATAAAGCCAATTGATCCCCCGTCCGGGGACCAGGATGGCAAGGCCTCCAGAGTATTAGCAGAATTAGTAATGTTGCTTAGATTAGTACCATCAACATTGATTGTAAATAGATCAAAATTCCCCTGGTGGTCTGATGTAAAAGCAATCTTTGCCCCATCAGGCGACCAGGATATTGATAAAGCCTCGATAATATCCAGTGTTTCAATATTAGTTAAAGTTGCCAGATACTTAATGTTGCTACCATCTGCATTCATCGTAAACAAGGCAAAAGGCCCGTTGCGGTTTGATACAAAAGCTATTTTAGTCCCGTCCGGTGACCACTTAGGGTGGGCATTGATAAAAGTATTATCGGTTATTTGCCTGGGATTAGAGCCATCAGTATTAATCACCAGGATATTAAATTCTTCTTTATCCTGATCGGTTTCAGCCATATAGACGATGCTGCTTCCGTCCGGGGACCAATCCGGGCAAGATTCATATTGTGGTGAATTTGTTAAGTTCCTTTTTCTACTACCGTCAGCATTTATTAGGTAAATATCATCATCCTGGCGACAAGCATAGGCGATCTTGCGTCCATCCGGGGACCAGGCCGGAAGAAAATTATTAAATTGATCATCTGTTACATTCACTAACCCTGTCCCATCAGGATTTATGATATATATATCACTATCGCCGTCAAGATAAGCATTAAAAGCTATTTTTGTCTTTGCTAACATATTTTCTTGTTTTATCTCATTTCCATATAGGATATTACTATAGCCAATGATTAGAAAAATGATAAAGACTATCATTATCGTTCTTAAAGAAATTTCCTTCTTTTTCTTCATGTTAAATTTCCCCCCGTATGTTTTACTATATATTTCTAGATGTTAGCGCAAATACCTGCTTATATTTAACATTTTTCTTTATTTTTTCCCTTAATAGTAAAAAAGTCGCAGTAATTCCTGCGACTAGTTATTTTCTCCTAATATTAAGCTGTTTCCCCAAGTAAAAAACCCCGGGGTTTCCGGGGTATCGTCATTTTTCTTCTGTCGAAGTTAGATTTTCTTCAAGATATCTTCCGTTATCTTTGGAGCCGTAAAACCAAATTCTGCTGCCAGTTCCTGGCCTGGTCCGCTTTCTCCGAAGGTCTCGATCGTAACCAAATGATATTTAGCACCTAACAGGCGGTACCAGCCGGCCCCAACTCCTGCTTCCAGCACAACCCGGAAGTTATTTTCACCGAGTGTTTCGCTGAGGTATTGCTGGCCCTGCTTAACCATTAACTCCCGGTCCGGTACCGAAACAACCCGGGGGTCCTGACCATTTTCCCGCAGGAGCCTGGCTACTTCTACGGCCAGCGAAACCTCACTCCCACTGGCCATTAAGACCAGGTCTGGCTTATTGCTTTTTTCTTTTTCAATTATATATCCCCCGCGATATGCTCCGGCCCAACCCTCCACTTTGTTGAGGCGGGGAAGTCCTTGCCGGGTCAAAATTAGCGCCGTAGGACCATCAGTTCTTTCCATCGCCTGAATCCAGGCGAGCTTGCATTCTTCATCATCAGCCGGTCGGAGCACCTTTAACCCGGGAATTAAACGCAATGTCTCAACATGTTCAACCGGCTGGTGGGTCGGACCGTCTTCGCCCACATAAAACGAATCATGGGTAAAGACATAAATCACTGGTTGTTTCATCAGCGCCGCCAAACGGATGGCCGGTTTCATATAATCTGAAAAAACGAGAAAAGTTGAACAGAAAGGGCGTAATCCTCGATGGAGACTGATCCCATTAACAATCGCTCCCATCGCATGTTCTCTCACCCCAAAGCGAAAATTCCGTCCGCTGAAATCGTCTGACTGCACCTCCCCGTATTGCTCCAGGTAAGTTTTAGTTGAAGGAGCCAGGTCAGCTGATCCCCCGACCAGATACTTGACTTGAGCAGCCAGCTGCTGTAGCAATTTTCCGGAAATTTGCCGGGAAGCCGCCGGTGTCTTTACCTCGATCCCCATGAGCTGCTCCCGGAAATCGATGGGGAGTCCCAGCTGATGGGCCTGATCCCACTCATCTTTTAAAGCCGGATTGGCTTGCGCCCAGCAGTTAAACTCTTCTGTCCATTTTTTTCTCAGCTGCTGTAAGTCCTGCTTTCGAGCCAGAAAGTATTGCTTCACATCCTCGCTGACATAAAATTTCTGGTCTACCGGTAACGCTAATTGCTCCTTCATTCCCCTGATCTCCTCTTCCCCGAGCGGGGCCCCGTGGGCTTCGGCTTGTCCCTCCATCCGGGGAGCCCCGCAGGCGATCCGGGTTCTGGCTATGATCAGGCTGGGTTGCTCTTTTACTGCTTTAGCCTCGGCCAGGGCCTGCCGTAAAGCGGAGAAATCATGACCGTCTACCGCATCAATTACATGCCAGTGATAGGCCTTAAAGCGGTCAGCCACCGATTCGGTAAAAGTCAGATCAGTACTGCCGCCGATTGAAATGTCATTATCATCATAGATGGCAATTAATTTCCCCAGACCGAGGTGACCAGCCCAAGATGCCGCTTCAGCAACTACCCCTTCCATCATTCCCCCGTCTCCAAGCAGGGTATAAGTATAATGATTAACAATATTATGAGCTGCTGTATTAAATCGGGCGGCCAACATTTTCTCGGCAATGGCCATCCCGACAGCATTGGCAAAACCCTGGCCTAAAGGGCCGGTGGTGGTTTCTACCCCTGGAGTATAACCATATTCAGGATGACCCGGGGTACTGGAATGGAGCTGCCGAAAATTTCTAAGGTCTTCCCGACTCAGCTCATAGCCAGCCAGATGCAGTAAAGAATAAAGTAACATCGAACCATGACCGGCCGAGAGAACAAAACGGTCCCGGTTGGGCCAATCGGGTTGGCCGGGGTCATGCTTAAGGACCTCACCATAGAGCAAAGCACCGACTTCCGCACAGCCCAGTGGTAATCCCGGATGGCCGGAGTTAGCCTCCTCGACCGCGTCAGCCGATAATCCTCTAATCATCTTTGCAACTTCTTTTAACATAGTAAACCTCCTACTTTTTTCTCATAAATATTGTATCGCTTTTCTGGTATTTTGTCCAGTTATACCAGGACCCTTGTAAATTATCCGTAATAATTATAGAATTAAAAAGGAATTAGCCCTATTATGTCTAAATTTAAAAGTAGCTCGGGGCTAGAGAGGGTTGATTAAACCGTGGAATTAGGGCGATTTTTGCTGGAAATACTGGGTGGTAGTTTTACC
>JAKSCG010000244.1 GCA_022360715.1 Halanaerobiales bacterium | reverse complement strand
GGCCTGATCGGCAAATACTGCCGCTTTGCTAATCTTGTCAATTTCGGCCGGCTCTTTAGTATATCTGATCCTTTCAACTAGCCCCTTGGTGGGGACTAGCTCAACTCCGGCTAAACTGCCGGCCAGTTGCTGATAAAGCTGATAAGAAACCCCGTTCTGTTCAAAGCCGAGTTTTTTTACGGTTAATTCGGTCACAATTTTGTGTAAGACCTTTGTCAGGGACAAGTCAGCTTTTTTCCATTCCCGGACCTGAAACTCCGGACATTCGTTGGCAGCCTGTTCGGTATATCTGCCGTCAGTTATAAAGAACTCTTTGTCCGGGGTTAATAGAAGATAAGAATCTGACCCGGTAAAACCGCTAACATAGCGAATATTAGCATCTGTGATTAGAAAAAGCCCATCCAGCCCCTGTTCTTTCAATATCCGCCTGACCTGCTTTAATCTTTTCATATATTTTTATTCTCCTTTCTTTTTTAAGCCTTTCGTTCCTTCATTTTATCCTTTAAATTAAAAATTTGCGGGGTATTAATCGAAAGAATCGTCGTATTTTTCCCGGTAAAGTTAGCCCAATCATGCGGGGTATTTGATTTAATATGACAACTATCACCCGGGTATAATTCAAAGCGCTGTTCTTCTAAAAATAACGTCAGAACCCCTTCCAACACATAAATAAATTCCTCACCCTGATGTGAATACGGAGTGATATTCAAATCATCTGATTGCGGGAGGATCGTCAGGATAAACGGGGTGAGCTGATCACACTCTAGATCATTGGTCCGATCATAGTAGATAACTCTAGAGCTGTTGATATAAAAGACTTCCTGCTCATGGTTGCGGATGATCCTTTTGTTATTTTGGCGGGGTAAAGAAAAAAAATAAGAAATTTCAACATTGAGTGCTTGCGAGATTTTATCGAGGGAAGCAATTGCCGGTGATGTCTGTCCCCTTTCCAGTTGGGATAAAAAACCGATTGATAGACCGGTTTTAGCACTGAGGTCCTGGAGGGTTATATCTTGCGCAACCCTCAGCATTTTAATTTTTTCACCAATCTCCTTTTTCATCATAACCCCCTTCATATTTATGAAATTATTTGATCTATATTGAATATTTTTATAATTATACTATAATATATTATACATATATTAAATAATTCCTCTTTTTTTAGATAGAACAAGGAAAAATCTCCGATTTTCGATACGATAAGAGGAATTGAATGGGGAGTTGGCGGTAAATTAAAAGAGCGGAAAACAACTAACAAGTTATTATTATATTATGGTCAAACCTCTCCGTGGGGGAAGGGGGGATATAATTTGAATAATAACCTCACTAATCATAGATTTTGAAAAAAAAAAGAGAGGTAAAGTCCTCTCCCGGGTATACTATCATTACTATAGTTATTGACTTTAACAGCTACCAGTTTAAATACATCAAACTTAAAGCTATGTTAAACTTAATTTATAATACCTTTAAAAAAGTCAACGATTATCAGGATTACCCCATCCCATTGCCTTTTTCTAAGGATTTATTACCTCATCCACCATATCACTTGGAACCACTTTAGCTAATTTTGTATCTATTTTATTTAAGTAATTTCCAGTAACTCCTGGATATCCTCCCAGGTAATAGTTTGTAATAGATTATCGTTTTCTTCAACCAGATGATCAAAGATATCCTGTTTTTTCTTTTGCAATTTAAGCATCTTTTCCTCTACCGTTCCCCTGG
>JAKSCG010000148.1 GCA_022360715.1 Halanaerobiales bacterium | reverse complement strand
GGCCGATATTGAGGGTCGTTTTAAACCCCTCTTCCAGGAAGAAGATTATAACAGCCTAAAGGAACTGGTTCAGAAATATGAGCGGGAAGTGGTAATTAAATTACTTAACCAGTATGGTTGGGATGAAGACGGAAAAGAACGAGCGGCGGAAAGACTGGCAATCAGTCGGGCCACCTTATACCGAAAACTATCTCAAAATTGAGATAATAAGTCTTATTATTGAGATTTTTACCCCTTATCCTTTGGGTTGATTAAAGGTAGAAAGCAGTTATGGCCGAATTGTTCCCTCTTTTTATTCCGCTGGCATAGTTTTTGCTTTTATTGTTTGGCAAGAAGAAAATAAACTGTAAACGATGGGGGAGGATTTGCGGTGAAAACTGAACTACTGATCAATAAATTAAAAGAAGAAGTACAATTAGCTACCGGTTGCACTGAACCAGTGGCGGTCGCCCTGGCGGTAGCCCATGCGTACCGGCTGGTTGGCGGAGAGGTCAAAGCGATTAAACTGGTGGTTAGCTCAAATGTTTTTAAAAATGCCAAAGCTGTTGGTATTCCAGGGGCGGAAAGAACTGGTGTTGCAATGGCGGCTTTACTTGCTGTCTCAATGATGAGACCCAAACTGGATCTGACTATATTTTCTTCCTTGCGGAAAAAGGAGGTGGCTAAAGCCCTGCTGTTGGAAGAGACCGTAGACTTACAGGTGGAAGTTGATTATACGTTTCCGCCGGTCCGGATTGAAGTCCTGGTTAATACGGACCGGGGTCGGGCCAAAGCAATTATTAGTAAAAAACACACCGGACTCGTTTATTTAGAAAAAAATAATGAAATACTGCTTGATCAAAGGGAAGAGGCTAACGAGGCTCAGGCCAGTCGAGAATTTTTACTAAGTAATTATTCCCTGGAGGATATCCTGGAGGCTTCACTCCGGCTTGACCCTGAAGCCATCAGCTTTTTGCTGGAGGGCATTGAGGTTAATGTCAAGGTGGCACTGGCCGGTTTAAAACTGAATTCCGGTTTAAAGATCGGTCATATGTGGAATAATTTAAACCGGAAAGGTCTGTTGGGGCGAGAATTAACTATGGAGATTGCTAAGTATACAGCAGCAGCCTGTGATGCCAGGATGTCAGGTCTTGAATTGCCGGTAATGAGCAGTGCTGGCAGTGGTAATCACGGACTGATCGCAATTATTCCCCTCGCCCTGGTCGCCAGAGAGTTTGATTCTTCTCGTAAGGATTTAATTTATGCCCTGGCGATTAGCCATCTGGTTACTATTTATATTAAGGAAGAGATCGGTCGTTTATCTCCACTCTGCGGCTGTTCGGTTGCGGCTGGAGCCGGTGTCGGGGCGGGAATTACTTATCTATTGCAGGGTAATATGGAACAAATGGTAACCACGATTAAAAATGTTATGGCCAGTCTGGCCGGAATGGTCTGTGATGGGGGGAAAGTAGGTTGTGCCCTAAAGCTTTGTATTAGTGCGACAACGGCCTGGTGGAATGCCCTGCTGGCCCTGGAAGGACTGGCTGTACCCTCGGGCAATGGTATTGTGGCAGATGATCTCCAGCAGAGTATCACTAATCTCCGACGCTTAAACTCCGAAGGAATGAAGGATGTGGACCGGGTTGTTATTTCGATTCTGGGGGCTGCCGATCAGCAAACTAAAGCGGGGAATTGTTTGTCGTGGAACTAAGGGGTGCTGATTTAGCCTTTGTAGTCAAAAAATAGATGAGGTGTTGTTAGTGAAGAAAGTGGTGATTATTGGGGGAGTTGCAGCCGGAATGAGTGCTGCCGCTAAACTGCAAAGAAAAGATCCGACAATCGAACTGACGGTTTTTGAGCAGGGCCGATATGTATCATATGGTGCCTGTGGCTTGCCCTATTTTTTAGCCGGGGATATTCCGCAAGCGTCCCAACTGATTGCCAGAACTGAAGAGGAGTTTATTGAAGACGGAATTAATCTTTTAACCAAAAGAAAGGTTTTGGCGATCAAACCGGCTTCCCGGCTGGTTGATGTCCTTAATCTCAACACAGATCATCAGGAACAATATGCATATGACCAACTGATTATGGCTACCGGAGCAGAAGCAATTATTCCGCCACTTAGTGGGAGAGAGCTTTCCAATATCTCGGTGCTCAGAACCCTTGATGATGGAATTGCCATTAAGCGAATTCTGCAAGATCCTTCCTGCCGGCAAGTAATTGTGGTCGGTGGCGGGTATATCGGTGTTGAGATCGCAGAGTGTTTAGCCAGAAGAGGCCAACAAATTACGGTTATCGAGATGGAAGAAAGGATCCTGACTAACTTTGGTCAAAGGATGAGCGAACTGGCTTTGGCCTGTTTAAAGGAAAAAGGAGTAACCATCCGGACCGGTGAGAAGGTTCAGGCGTTTAACGGTCAAGTAAAGGTGAAGGAAGTAGTAACTGATCGGGCCAGTTACCCGGCCGATCTGGTCATAATGGCAGTGGGGGTTAAACCTAGGAGTACTTTGGCTGAGGCTGCTGGTCTGAAAACAGGAGTTAAAGGGGCGATTAAGGTTGATCGCTATCTGCGGACCAGTCAGCCCGAGATATATGCAGCCGGTGACTGTGCTGAAACCTATCACCAACTATTAGGTTATAATAGTTATCTACCGCTGGGGACAGTAGCCAATAAGCAGGGTCGACTGCTCGGGGAAAATCTCTACAGTGCTGATCAGAAACCCTTTTCCGGAGCAGCCGGCACCAGTATTACCCGGGTCTTTGAGCTGGGATTGGCCAGAACCGGTTTGAGTGAAGAGGAGGCCATCCGGGAAGGCTACCGGGTGGACAGTATCTTTGCCAGGGTTTCAGACCGGGCTGCGTATATGCCGGGTACAGAGCCAATGCATGTCAGCTTAATCTATACTCTTAATGAGGGTAGAATACTAGGGGCCCAGGTAGCCGGCCGGGGAGATGTGGCCAAAAGAATTGATATAGCTGTGCTGGCCATTATGCAGAGGATGACGGTGCAAGATTTAAGCAGGGGTGATTTTGCTTATTCACCACCCTTTGCCCCGGTCTGGGATCCTTTTTTGATTGCCGCCAGACTGGCCCAGAAGTAAGATCAAGCAGAGCAGATGTTTCCCTTGACAATCGATCAGAAATTTATTATAATTATTTTTGCAGCTAAAACCGCTTACAGATTTTTACGCCGGGAGGTTTGCCCTCTTTAAAGCGCGGATCTTTGTTTTTTTGAAAGGTTTAGTTATGGTTAATGATCAATATTATATGAAACTGGCCTTAGAGGAAGCTAAAAAAGCCCTGGCGATCGAGGAAGTCCCGATCGGGGCTGTCGTTATCTGTAAGGATAAAGTAGTAGGCCGGGGATATAATTTTAAAGAACGGGCCCATGATCCAACTGGTCATGCCGAGATTATTGCTTTAAGGGATGCGGCCAATAATTTAGCCAGTTGGCGTCTGGATCAATGCCAGCTTTATGTTACTGTTGAGCCTTGCCCGATGTGTGCCGGGGCAATAGTACAGGCCAGGATTAAACGGCTTGTTTATGGGGCAGCTGATCCTAAAGCCGGGGCAACCGGTAGTCTCTATAATCTGGTGGAGGATGAAAGATTTAATCATCAAGTAACCGAGCTAAAGGGAGGAGTTCTGGCCGAAGAGTGCCGGGACCTGCTCAAGGGTTTTTTCAATAGTTTAAGGAAAACCGATACTAGGAAGGGTGGGTGAGTCCGGCTGAAACCGCTCGACTCGAAATCGAGTAGACACCTTGAAAGTGTCTCGAGGGTTCAAATCCCTCCCCTTCCGCCACTTTAAAGGTCAGAAGTTTAAAGTTGGAGATTTAATTAGCATTATATTTTCAGGTCATTATAATCGTTAATATGTTTAAAGAAATATTGATTGAAAGTTTTGAAGTAAAGGGGTTTAAAGGTTAATCTAACCTCCGACTTCTTATTTCCTACTTCTAATATGGAGAGGTGTCCGAGTCTGGCTTAAGGGGCTCGCCTGGAAAGCGAGTGTAGGCTACCGTCTACCGAGGGTTCAAATCCCTCCCTCTCCGCCATTATATTATTGGAGAAAAATTCTCCAGAGAAGTTTGGCCGTACTAGATGGGGGGGTAGCGGTACCCTGTAACCTGCAACCCGCTATAGCAGGATCGATGCCGAACTGAGGGTCTTTCCTTGTGGGGTCTGGCCTTGATAAGTGGTGTTGACGATTGGGTCTTACGCAATGGAGCTTTGTGAACCCCGTCAGGTCCGGGAGGAAGCAGCGGTAAGCAAATGTCTTCATGTGCCGTAAGGGTGCCTGGTTCGAGCTAACTGTCAGGGTAACGCCTGGGAGGGGAGATTCGAGGTAGGTGTGCGGCCTATTTTATTATTTAGCAGGAAAATACGCCCTTTATCCAGAATACATAAATATAAAAATGTTATCCGGAGAAGGTGAGATTAAAATTATGGGATTTTTATCATTGTATAGAAAATACCGTCCCCAAAACTTTGATGATCTGGTGGGGCAAAAACATGTTGTTAAGACATTGAAAAATGCCTTTAAACATCAGCGGATAGCTCATGCCTATTTATTTGCCGGACCGCGTGGCACTGGGAAAACATCCACTGCCAAAGTTTTTGCTCAGGCCTTAAATTGTGTGCAAGGTCCTAGTATTGAGCCCTGTGGGAAATGTAATATGTGTCAAAAGATTCAATCAGGTCAGTCGATTGATGTTATTGAGATTGATGCCGCTTCAAACCGGGGAATTGATGAGATCAGGGATTTGCGTGATAAGGTCCGCTTTTTTCCAGGTGAAGGGTCTTATAAGGTATATATTATTGATGAAGTTCATATGTTAACTAAGGGGGCTTTTAATGCCCTTTTAAAGACCTTGGAGGAACCACCAGAAAATGTAGTTTTTATTCTGGCCACAACTGAACCCCATAAAGTGCTTGATACCATTCTTTCCAGATGCCAGCGCTTTGATTTTACCCTCCATTCTTTTGAAGATATTAAAGAGAGACTGGAGTATATCTGTAAACAAGAAGGGGTAGCATATCAAGATCAAGCCCTTAATACCATTGTCTACAGTGCCAACGGGGGCTTAAGGGATGCTATTAGTTTGCTGGATCAGGCTATCTCATATACAAATGCGGAGCTAACCATTGAGGAAATACAGCAGATGCTGGGTAAAGTCGATCAGAAATTATTAATCCAGTTTTTTGATTATATTATAAATCAACAGACAGCCGAAGCTCTTCAGATGGTAAATCAGGTCATTGATAGAGGGAATAGTATTTCTATTTTTATTGGGGATTTAATTGAGCAAGCTCGCCAATTATTATTATTACAAAAATGTGGGGCTGACTCAGGAATTTTGAATTATCCAATTGAAATTCTGTCTGAACTGGAAGAAAAGGGTCGAGTGATCGATTCCGGTCGTCTGGTCAGGATAATAGAGATCTTAAGCGAGTTGGAAAGGGATTTGAGCTTTTCCAGTCAGCCCCGTTTGCTGCTGGAAATCGGTACCGTTAAAATAGCCTCTCCTAATATTGATACTACAATAGCCGGATTGGTTCAGCGGATAGCAAGCCTGGAGAATATAATTCAATCCGGGTCGGCCAGGACCATCAATCCGGTGCAGGGAGTTGGGCCGAAGAATAAAATAGAACCGCCGGACCAACCGGAAGAAAGAGATGTCAGCACTACAACGCAAGGGGAAACAACTGAAAAGGAAAGAGCAGTGGGAGAAACCGGTATAGATCTGGCTCAGGTCAAGCAAGTTTGGCCTACTGTCCTGTCCGAGATCAAGGAAGAGAATATTAGAGTACAGGCTTTTTTACTGGAGGGGAAACCGACTGCCGTCGAGGGTAATCGCTTATTGATCCACTTCCCGGCCGATAAGAATTTTCATAAAAAAGGGGCTGAACAGGAAGCTGATTTTATTGGCAAGATACTCAGCACATTATTGGGCCAGAACTGTCGGCCAGTTTTTATCCTTGCTGGGAACAGGGACAATGACTTAAGCAGTAAAAAAAAAGAGGTAGTTAAGCAAAGCACGGAGGATAATCGAGAAGAAAGTTTGGTGGAGCAGGCCCTTAAGGTTTTTAAGGGTGAAATAATTAAGGTTAATTATGATTTATTGGAAAAAAAGAAATAAATTTAGGGGGTATTGATAATGAATATGAATAAACTGATGAAACAGGCCCAACAGATGCAAGCCAAGGTAACAAAAATGCAGGAGGAATTGGAACAAAAAACGATTGAGACTTCTGCTGGTGGTGGAGTTGTTAAGGTAGTAGTTAATGGCAAACAGGAATTACTTGATATACAGATTGATCCTACGGCAGTTGACCCTGAAGATGTAGAAATGTTGGAAGATTTGATTCTGGCGGCGGTGAATGAGGGGATGCGCAAGGTTGCCGATATGGTTAATAATGAGATGAGTAAAATTACCGGTGGGATGAATATCCCAGGGATGTTCTGATGAGGTATTATCCTCAACCACTGGGGAGATTGATCGGAGAATTAAGTAAATTGCCGGGAATTGGTCCCAAAACTGCTCAACGCTTGGCCTTTTATATTTTAGGTCTGAGTCTTACGGAAATCAATCAACTAGCCCAGGCACTAATTGATGCTAAAGGGAAGATCAAGTACTGCTCAATTTGTAATAATCTGACTGAGGATGATCCATGCAGCTTCTGTTCGTTCCATGAACGGGACGGTAGTATTATCTGTGTGGTCGAGTCTCCAAAAGATGTTATTGCCATGGAAAAGACCGGGGAATTTTTCGGGTTATACCATGTTCTCCATGGTTCCATTTCACCGATGGATGGAGTAGGACCCGATGAGCTGAAAATAAAGAACCTGATTCCCCGACTGGCCGAGGGGGTTGAAGAGGTCATTATCGCAACAGACCCTAATGCGGAAGGTGATGTTACCGCAATGTATCTGGCTAAACTATTAAAACCCCTGGGAGTTAAAGTAACCAGGATTGCCCATGGTTTACCGGTTGGTGGTGATCTGGAATATGCAGATGAAGTTACCCTCTCCAAAGCACTGGAAGGTCGCCGAGAAATATAAATAATCCCAGTCCTGACAGGTGAGCACCTGTTTTTTTCTTTTATACTCTTTAATACAATTTAATAGATTACTGAACAGGGTGGTAAAAGTGAAGATAAAGATTGTAGCTGTAGGAAAAATTAAAGAGAAATTCTTACGGGCAGGAATTGATGAATTTCTGAAACGTTTGAGTAGATATGCTAAAGTTACAATAATTGAGGTTGCTGATGAAAAGCTACCTGCTAATCCTGGTGAAGCGGATTTGGAAGCAATTAAAAAACGGGAAGCAGAGCGGATACAGAAATATCTTACCGGAAATTCTCTGGTGGTTGCATTAGCCATTCAGGGAAAACAGATGAGCTCAACAGAGTTGTCACAGTGGATCGAAGGAATGATGGTTCAGGGAAAAAGTGAGATTACTTTTGTTATTGGTGGGGCTGTGGGCTTACATAAAAGTATTCTCGCTTCGGCTGATTATCTGCTCTCTTTTTCTAAATTAACCTTTACTCACCAGATGATTAGATTGATTCTCCTGGAGCAGATTTATCGTGTTTTTCGGATTATCAGAGGTGAACCTTATCATTTGTAATCGATAAATTAATGGAACCCTTTGGTCTCCATATTTGAAATTCTATGCAAAATCATATATTGACACTATGAAATTTTTAGAATATAATATAAAATGAAGCCGGTTCCATAAAGAGAAGGAGAGTTAATAAATTGAAAGATGAAAATAGTATTACAGTATATGATATTGCAGATGAAGCAGGGGTATCAGTATCTACAGTATCACGTGTATTAAATAATAGTGCACCTGTTAAAGAGAAAACCAGAGCAAGAGTTATTAAGGTTATGGATAAATATAATTTTCAGCCTAATGCACTGGCCAGAAGTTTATCAAAAAAGCGGACAAAAACAATCGGATTTATACTACCTGATATAACTAATCCCTTTTTTTCAGAGGTTTATGTTAAGGCTGAAAGGGCTGCCCTTGATCTGGGCTACAGTATATTTCTCTCCAATACCATGAATGATAGTGAGGTTGAATCAATATACTTAAAGACACTGGTAGAAAAACAGGTTGATGGGATAATTTTTATGGGCGGTCGGGCTAATGAGACTAGAACTGATGCTGCATTTGCTGAAGAGATGAAAGTAATTATGAAAAAAACACCTATTGTTATGATTAATGGAGAGATGGAGGGGGTGGACTGCTACAGGGTTAAGACTGATGAAGCTGATGGCTTCAGGAAAGGCCTTAATTACTTATTGTCGCTCGGACATAAGGAGATTGCCCTGGTCGGTGGAATAAAAGGTATTACTTCAACCGATATTAAACTGGATATTTTTAGTCAATATGTAGAATCAGCACAGATAGAGACAAAAGAGGAATGGATTATCGAAAGTGGTTATTCCATTGAAGGTGGATATGAGGCCCTTAAGCAATTATTATCCCTTGCTGACCTACCGACAGCAATAATTGCTATTAATGATTTCATAGCAATAGGGGTAGTAAAAGCAGCCAAGGAAATGGGTTTGCAAATACCACAAGAGGTGTCTATTATTGGATTTGATAATATTTATTTAACTACAATAGTTCTTCCGGCTATAACAACTATTAGTCATAACTATCAAGAACTAGCCGCTAAAGCAGTTAATATTATTGATGGGATTAATAATAATCAAGTTTATGAAAAGGAACATTTTTTCGATTCAGAATTGATTATCAGGGAATCGTCAATTGGTTTAATGAAAATGGAGTAATGTATTTTTTAGCATTTAATGAAACCGGTTTCATTAATATAAATGGAGAAAGGAGAGGGGGTATGAAGGTATTTTCTGTTTTACTTATTTTGATTATTGCCTTACCTATAAAAAGCCCCAGAATATTTTCTCGTGAGGTCTTGTTTGAAATTCGAGCAGATCAAGTAAAACAACAGATTGAAGGTTTTGGGGTATCAGGGGCCTGGTGGGCACAGGATGTAGGCGGTTGGAGCCAGGTCAACAGGGATAGAATTACTGATTTACTATTTGATCAACAAAAGGGTATTGGCCTTACCATATACCGATATAATATTGGTGCCGGTTCAGGTAAAAATATTATCGACCCCTGGCGTAATACTGAGACATTTGAAGTAGAGGAAGGTAAATATGACTGGGGCAGAGACGAAAATGCAGTTCGAATTATGAAAGAGGCTCACCAGAAGGGTGTCACTAATATAATTGCCTTTGTGAACAGTCCTCCAGCTAGGATGACGAAGACTGGTTATGTTACCGGTGGGAAAGAAGGAAAGTCTAATTTAAGGGAAGATATGTATGATGATTTTGCTCAATACCTTGTTGATATAGTAAGGCATTTCAGGGAAGATGAGTCTCTACCTGTAAAGTGGATCAGTCCAATCAATGAACCCCAATGGAATTGGAACAACAGTAAAGGTCAGGAGGGCTGCCATTATACAACTGATGAAATTGTTGAAGTTATAAAAGTCTTACTTGAAAAGATTGAGGAAGAAAAACTGGATGTAGGGGTTTCAGCAGTTGATGCCGGGGAATGGAAAACTTCTTATATCTATATGGATAGATTGTTTTTAAACAAATATATTAATGACAGGACAGATCACTTTGCAGTTCATTCATACTGGTCCACTACCAGACAGAAAGAGAAGGCTAGCAGATATTTCAGGGAACAGTACCCGGACAAGAAATTATGGATGACCGAGTGGACAGAGATGAAAAAAGGTGTGGATTATGGAATGGACTCGGGACTAACGATGGCTAATGTCATTCATGAGGACCTGGTAATTGCTGGTGTAACGAGTTGGCAGTACTGGATTGCAGTTTCCAAGTATAATTACCGGGATGGTTTAATCTATACAGACCAATATACAGAGAATATTCGGGAAACAAAAAGGCTCTGGATTCTGGGCAACTATAGTAAGTTTATCAGACCAGGGTATAAAAGGATCAAGGTATCTGGACAGCATAATGATCTACGGCTTTCTGCTTATATTAATGGAGATAGGGATAGATTAGTTGTGGTAGCCATTAATAACAGTAAAAAGAGCAGAGAAT
The DNA here is from genome assembly GCA_022360715.1 of Halanaerobiales bacterium. Lineage (GTDB taxonomy): Bacteria > Bacillota > Halanaerobiia > Halanaerobiales > DTU029 > JAKSCG01. The sequence continues at coordinate 26,496 of JAKSCG010000148.1, read as the reverse complement.
TTGTACTGGATTTAGTTAATTTTGATGGTAATAAGCTGGATATCTACAGGACATCTGAGACAGAAAACCTTGAACATACATATAGCGGTAAGGTAATTAAAGAATTTAAGTTGCCGGCCCGGAGTGTTACTACTCTGGTATTAACTAGGCTGTAATGGCTGTGGCCATTATAATATAAAAATAAAGGGAGGATATTAATGAAAAAGAGTATCGGTTTATTTATCTTGTTTCTGTTGGTTATGGGCTTAATAGGTACAGGTGTAATTGATGCGGAAACTACAGAATTAAAGATGACTATCTATGGTAGTAAAAACGATATAGCAATTTATGAAGAGAGGATTGTCCTTGCAGAAGAAATGTATCCTGATATAGATGTAGAACTTATCTATATTCCCGGTGAATATGCTCAGAAGGTAAAGACGATGATTGCCGGTGGGCAGGCCCCAGACATTATTATGCTGGGAGAAGATGTTCATGCCTATTCCAGTAAAGGCCAGATAATAAGACTGGATGAATACATTAAAGAATATAATGTAGACCTTCAAGAGCGGTTTGCTGATTCTGTAGTAGCACAGTATAGCTACCGGGGTGGCTTATATGCCATGCCTGATCGAAGTGGGGCTATGATTGTTTACTATAATAAGGATATGTTCGACAAGGCCGGGGTTGATTATCCAGATAAGGATTGGACCTGGGATGACCTGGTTGAGGCAGGGCAGAAATTAACTATTCGTGAGGGTGATGAGGTCGTTCAATGGGGATTCGCTGCCGGAGACTGGTGGCCCTGGTGGCTGTCATTTATTTACCAGAATGGCGGAGAAATTTTAAATGAAAATGATCAGCCCGTTGTCAACACTCCTGAAGTTATAGAAGCATTGCAGTTTTACAATGATCTAGTTTATAAATATAGGATTGCTCCTTCACTAGAAGACTTTGCCAATATTGGTGATCCGGGTCCTGATCCATTATTTGCCCAGGGCAAGGTAGCTTTTCAAATCACTGGTTTCTGGAATGTGGGTTCTTTGAAAAACGTACCGGAACTTAACTGGGATATTGCTCCATTATGGGGTAATAAAAAGAATGCAACTGTTTCATTTGGTAGTGGTTTAGGTATTACAAAAGATAGTAAAAACCAGGAAGCAGCATTTAGAATTCTGGAATTCCTGACAAGTTTTGAGGGTCAGCTGCCTATTGTAGAAAATAGACAGGATGTCCCTGCAAATCTGGAACTACAGGCCAGTGATGAATTTGTAAATGCCGACTGGGCTGCAGGAAGAGATATTAATATGGATGTCTTTAAAGAATCTGCTGATATTATTTTGACACCTCCACTTCATCCACAGTGGAATGAGATTATGAAGATATTTGGAGATAATCTCAGTGAGGTATTTATGAATAAGAGAAGTGTGGAGGATGCTGTTAAGGAAATACAGAGTAGACTGGAATTTACTTTATTCTAATACTCAGGTGAATATCAGGGGGCATTACTTTCTAATGCCCCCTCTTAAGGAGGATTATATGAAAAAATTTTTTGAGAAACCTAAATGGAATGAGAGTTTATGGTTTTATATTATGATATCTCCCTGGATAGTTGGTTTTTTGAGTTTTACATTGGGTCCGATGATTTATTCTATCTATTTAAGTTTATCGAAATGGGATTTATTCCAACCTCCCCAGTATATAGGGTTAAAGAATTATATAAAGTTATTTACTATGGATGATATTTTCTGGAAGGCCCTTTACAACACTTTTTATTATGCAATTATTTCTGTTCCTTTACATTTAATTATTGCCACCGGTATTGCCTATATGCTTAATAAGAAAATGAAGGGTATGAGGATCTACAGAACGGCATTCTATCTCCCTTCATTGGTTCCTGTTGTGGCCAGTTCGATGCTTTTTGTCTGGATTTTTGCACCGGATACCGGTATCCTAAATCAATTTTTAGCCTTCTTTGGTATTGACGGCCCTGCCTGGTTGCTTGATGCAGCCTGGGTTAAGTTTTCACTGGTAATCATGTCTCTCTGGGGGGTAGGGGGAGGAATAGTCCTTTTACTTGCCGGTATGAGAGGGGTTCCTGATGAACTATATGAGGCATCAGAAATTGATGGTGCAGGAAAGAGACAGCAGTTTTTCCGGATTACCTTACCTATGTTAACCCCTGTCCTTTTTTTTAATCTGATAATGGGAATTATCGGTGGGTTGCAGACTTTTGCTCAGGTATATATAATGACCAGTGGCGGACCGAATAATGCAAGCTTAATGGTGGTTCCCTACTTATACGATCACGCCTTTAATTTTTACAATATGGGATATGGCTCAGCATTGGCTTGGGCGCTATTTGCAATTATTATGATCCTGACACTACTGGTCTTCAGATCATCATCAATGTGGGTATATTATGAAAGTGAGGTTAAAAGCTGATGAGAGCAGATAAGGTTACTTTGAAGGAAAAGACAGTTCTTTATATTATAATGACGGGATTTGGCCTGCTTTTATTTGCCCCATTTGTATATATGATCTCGATCTCGCTGGCTACTCCAGCCACAAATGCCAAAATGGCTTTTTCTTTGATACCCAGGGATTTCCACTGGCAGAATTATGTTAAGGTATTTACTGATAGTGATATCAATTTAGGCAGGTTTTTACTTAATAGTGTTATTATCTCTACATTTGCTATTCTCGGGCAGATATTTTCCAGCTCATTAATTGCCTATGGGTTTGCCCGGCTCAGGGCCAGGGGAAAGAAGGTATTATTTATGGTAGTCCTGAGTACAATGATGATTCCGGCACAGGTTACCATGATCCCTCAGTTTATTATATTCAGATACCTGGGCTGGATAAATACCATGCTGCCCTTGATTGTGCCAAATTTTTTTGGTGGAGCCTTCAATATCTTTCTGATTAGGCAGTTTATCAGCAGGATACCAAATACACTTGATGAGGCTGCTAAAATTGATGGCCTCGGATATTTCGGGATATATAGTAGGATTATACTTCCACTAATAAAACCGATCATTGCCACAGTAGCTATCTTTACCTTTACCTGGAACTGGGGTTGGTTTATGGGACCGTTAATCTATCTTAATGATATTGAAAAGATGCCGCTGGCACTGGGTATTAATATATTAAATAGTACATCCAATGTAGGTGCAACACCTGACTGGAATCTGGTTATGGTAGCTTCCATGTTATTAACTATTCCGATGATTCTATTGTTCTTCTTTGGGCAGAAGTATATGTTTGAAGCAAATATCACAGGAGCAAACTCGAGTGCTAAATAAACTATAATTGCAAAAGGATGTGGGGAAATGAAAAAGAGCAAATTAACTTCCAGCTATAATCAAATAGATGAAATCGAAAGGAAAATGCTAGAAGGTGATCTCCCGGATAGAAAGCAGACAAGAGCTATAATTAATCTAAACCTTGACTGGAAATTCTTTCTGGGTGATGAGCCGGAGGCCTGGCAGAAGGGGTTTAATGATAATGAATGGCGTACTGTAAATATTCCTCATGACTGGGCTGTGGAACACCCTTTTGATATTAAGCATTCTAGTGGTACCGGTTATTTGCCTGCCGGAACAGGTTTTTATAGAAAAGAATTCTTCCTACCAGAGGAGTTGGAAGGCAGGAGGGTTTTTGTGAAGTTTGATGGTGTCTATAATAATAGTATGGTTTGGTGTAATAGTTATTATCTAGGAAAACGACCATACGGCTATTCTGAATTTATATATGATATTACTGAATTTGCCTGTTTTGGAGAGGAGCCCAATGTTCTTTCTGTTAGGGTTAATCATATCGATGTTGCAGACTCTAGGTGGTACACCGGGTCAGGTATATATAGAAAGGTAACTGTAAGTGTTACAGATAATATTTATATTGATAATTATGGTGTCTTTATTTCAACAAAAGATTCTGACCGGGAAAATGCCGTATTGTCTGTGGAATCTACCGTAAATAATCTAACAGATAAGGATGAAAAGCTAATTATCAGGAATTCACTATTTGATGCTAAAGGTAATTTAGTGTCATCTGTGGAAGATGATTATAGTATTTCGTCAGAGGGAAAGGTAACGGCAAGTCAGAATCTGGAGTTTAGTCAACCACAACTCTGGTCAATAGAATTACCATATCTTTATACCTGTCTTACGGAAATCGAGAAAGACGGTAAGATCATAGATAGTAAAGAGACAATTACTGGCATACGTACATTCAGCTTTGATGCCGATCAAGGATTCTTCCTTAATGGTAAAAATATGAAACTAAAAGGGGTCTGTGTTCATCATGATGCAGGCTGCCTGGGTGCAGCTGTAAGGAAAAAAGTTTGGGCGAGGAGACTCTTGCTCTTAAAGGAGATGGGTTGTAATGCAATTCGGATGAGTCATAACCCCCATATGCCTGAACTATATGACTTATGTGATGAATTGGGCTTCCTTGTTATTAATGAAGCCTTTGATGAATGGGAAGGGGTCAAGAATAAATGGACACAGGGCCATAATGTTTATCCCCCTGCCCATTACGGTTATTACGAAGATTTCCCACAATGGTATGAAGAGGATCTTGCCACCATGGTTCTGCGGGACAGGAATCACCCTTCTGTTATATTATGGAGTATAGGTAATGAGGTGGATTACCCCAATGATCCATACTGTCATCCTATCTTTAAAACAATGACCGGGAATAATGATGCCGATAAACCGGCAGCTGAACAACAATATAACCCCTCTAACCCAAATGCAGAAAGACTTGTACCAATTGCCAGGGAACTGGCTGCTATTGTTAAAAAGTATGATGAGAGCAGACCTGTAACTGCTGCCCTGGCCTTTCCGGAACTGTCCAATTTAACCGGGTATGCCGATTGTCTTGATGTGGTGGGTTATAACTACAAAGAACACCTATATGAAGGAGACCACAGGGCTTATCCGGATAGAATAATAATGGGGAGCGAGAACGGGAAAGAACTGGAACAATGGCTGGCAGTCAGGGATAATGATTATATCTCCGGACAATTCCTCTGGACCGGGTTTGATTTCCTTGGGGAGACTAAAATCTGGCCCTGTCATGGCTCTGAAGCCGGATTACTGGATATTGCCGGTTTTAAAAAACCTGCTTACTATTTCCGGCAGAGTCTCTGGTCGGATAAACCAATGGTGAAATTATTTGCCCTTGCTTCAGACAAGGTTTCCGACAATAGAACTCTTATGTATAATAAGAATTTAAAAGCAGACTGGAACTTTATAAATAAGGAAGAAGTTCAGGTAGTCTGCTATACCAATTGTTTGAAAACGGAACTATTCCTAAATGGAAAATCATTTGGAGTAAAAAGGGCTAGTGATTATAACGAACATTACTTGAGCTGGACTATTCCTTTTGAAAAAGGCGAGTTAAGGGCTGTATCTACTGATAAGCAGGGTAGGCAATATGAAGATATATTAATAAAACCTGGTGCGGCTGCCGGTATTATGCTTAATACTGTAGATGAAAAAATAAGGTCAGATGGAAGAGATATAACCCATATTATATTAAATATTGTTGATTCTGATGGAAATATAGTTAATAACGCCCAGGACATGATTTTTGTATCTATTGAAGGACCAGGAATGCTCTTGGGACTTGAAAATGGCAACCTGGAAGATGCAGCTCCCTATGGTTTATCTTACCGCAGGGCCCATCATGGAAAACTTTTGATATATATAACTTCTACCACTGAAAGCGGTAATATAAAGATAAAGGCTGAAGGAAAACAGTTAAAATCCTGTCAGGTGGATATTGCTTGTCAATGAGTAGCCTAATAGCCATAAGTAATTATAAGGTTAATTAAAATGACAGGGCCGGTATTTTTAGAAAAATTATTAAAATAAATATGACATTTAACTTTATTTTTTTTTGCTAAATATATATAATAAGTAATGATGGTTAATTATTATTTGTCAATTATACATAGAGTACTGGTTGATTGATGTGTTTTTATGAAAATAGAATAAATGGAAAGGGTGATTTGATGGCATTAAAATCTAATTTAAGTAAAGACAGACCTCAATTTCCGAAACGTGCAGTGATAACAGCAGGAATGCCTTATGGCAATAAAGAACTCCATTTCGGACATATCGGAGGGGTTTTTATACATGCCGATGTTTTTGCCCGTTTTTTGCGCGACAGAATTGGCCAGGAAAATGTAATCTTTGTTTCCGGAACTGATTGTTATGGTTCACCAATTTTAGAAGATTATCGCCAGTTAGTTAGTAAGGGCTCTTTTGCGGGAACGATTGATCAATTTGTTCAAGCTAATCATCAATCTCAAAAAGATAATTTAGAATTATATGATATTGCGGTAAATCTTTTTGCAGCTTCCAGTATTGGACGAGCTGCCGAGATACACCAACAGGTTTCTTATGATTTTATTGAAAGGTTATATCATAATGGTCATCTCACCAAAATGACCAAATCTCAATTTTATGACCCTGAACATAAAGTCTTTCTTAATGGGCGTCAGGTGATGGGAGAGTGTCCGATTGACGGTTGTCCATCGGAAAAGGCTTATGCCGATGAATGTTCATTAGGACACCAGTATATGGAGCGGGATTTGATTAACCCGAAGAGCACCCTATCGGGAAAGAAACCAGAAATGAGGGAAGTGACTAATTGGTATTTTAAGCTTGACGGATTTCATCAACTACTTAGCAAATGGGTTGAAGATTTAAAAGAAAACTCTAATTCCAGGCACTTTATGATTAAAAGTATTGAGGAGTTCCTGGAACCACCAGTTATTTATGTAAAGAACGAATACCTTAATTTACTAAAGACGATCAAAGATAATTTGCCTGAGTATACTTTGCAGGAGGAAGAGAAAAAGTCATCTTTCCGACTTATTTTTGAGAGTCTTAGCGACCGGGAGGAGGCATGTTCGGTCCTGGCGGAGAAATCCATCCAATTTCGTACCGGAAAAACCCTGGTTCCTTTTCGATTAACCGGTAATGTGGAGTGGGGAGTCGATGCCCCTTCTCTTGAAGGACTGAGTGACTTGACTGTCTGGGTTTGGCCGGAATCACTATGGGCGCCGATATCTTTTACCAAAACTTACTTGGAGATGCAGAATAAGGATAGCAGCGAATGGAAAGAATGGTGGTGTTCAAAAGAAGCCCGGGTCTATCAGTTTATTGGAGAGGATAATGTATATTTCTATGGACCGGTAGAAATGTCCATGTTTATGGGGCAACAGGGTAATAATCCTGCTGTCGATCCACCGGGAGGCGATCTACAATTACCCGATTTAATTGCCAACAGCCACCTTCTGTTCCTGGATAAGAAAGCAAGTAGCAGCGGTAAGGTCAAACCACCTATGGCTAAAGAATTACTTGATTATTACACAGCAGAACAATTAAGGGCTCATTTTCTCAGCTTTGGGCTTGGCATCAAAAGTGTCAGCTTCAAACCTAAACCGTTGAACCCTAAAGGGGGAAGTCATGGCGACCCGGTTCTCAAGGAAGGGAATTTGCTTGCTAACGTGTTTAATCATACCGCCAGGTCATGTTTTTACACTGTGCAAAGATTTAATGACGGCAAAATCCCGGTAGGCGAGGTCAGCCAGGATGTCCTGGCTGAAGCAGCAAAAACTATCCTCGAATATGAAAAATCAATGTACAGGTATGAGTTTCATCTGGTAATGAGTCTCATGGATAACTATATTCGCGATGCCAACAAATACTGGTCAAAAAAATATAAGGAATATAAAGATCAAGGTGATATTAATATTCTAATGCAGCTTTTTATTGATGCGTTTCATATGCTGCGAACAGCAGCAGCTCTGATGCATCCTATTGCCCCAAAAGGAACAGAGAAGATACTTGATTATCTTAATCTTGACCAAGGTGAAGAATTCTGGAGTTGGGAGCGTATTTTTGAACCGGTCTTTGCTTTTATGGATAAACCGGAGGAACATCAACTTAAATTCCTCGAAGCAAGAGTAGATTTCTTTGAAAAACACCCCAGCCAGTATAAATAGTGAAGAATAGGAACTGTAGATTAAGGGGGCTTAGAGTAGTTGACATCATTGTTATGTTGTCTATAATAATAGCAGAAAGAAATTTAGACCATGAAGATAGGAGGGTTTTTTGGTGAAAAAAATTTTAAAAGTTGGTTTAATTATAATCGGTTTATTGATCCTGATTGGGGGAGGGAGTATTTTTTATTTTTCCAGAGGATTGGATAGCGGAAGCCGACTAGTGGTTAATGAGGTAAATCTATTATCACTGGAAAATGGTTTATATCGGGGCAAATATAATGATGGTCGTTGGAGTAATGAAGTTGAGGTGGAAATAAAAAATCATCAGATTAAGGAGATAGCGATCATTCAAGACATGACGGTTTCAGATCCCAACGTATCTGAAGAACTATTTAAGCGGGTTATTGAAAAACAGCGGGTGAAAGTTGATGTTGTTACCGGGGCTACGGTTACCAGTAAAGCATATCTAAAATCAATTGAACTGGCTTTAAAAAATCAATAGACTAAGATCACAAGCTCAGGAAAACATGCACTTAAAGCCTTTTTGTTACATATAGTGAGCAAAAAGGAGATTATTTTTGATGTTTTTAGAAAATATTAGAAAAAAGTGCATGATAATTATGACCTGGAACATTTATATTGGTGCCGACCTTACTCCATTGATCAATACAACTCCTCAACAATTACCTGCCGTGGTAACAGAAGTATTTAATCAACTTGAGCAAACAGACTTTCCGGCAAGGGCTAAAGCTATTGCCAGACAGATCTGTCAAACAGAGCCTGATTTAATTGGTCTACAAGAGGTAGCACTGTGGACAGTTCAATCACCGCAAACCAAAAGTGTGCTCAATTTTTTAAATGTCCTTCTAGCAGAGCTAAAAAAACTCGCTTTAGACTATCGGGTGGTAGCTGTAAATAAAAACTTCAGAGACAAATTGCCAAGTAGTACCGGGGATGTTATTGGGGTGCTGGACAGAGATGTGCTCCTGGCCAGGTGCCAATTACCAATAAAGTTTTCTAATATTCAGGAAGATAACTTTCAAAGTAATTTAGTTGTTCCGATCGGAAGCCAGCCTTTTACTATTTTAAGGGGTTGGTCGGCAGTGGATATTGATTTATATGAGCAAAAATTTAGGTTACTAAATACACATTTGGAGGGAGAGTCACTTGAAGTCCGAATGGCTCAAGCAGAAGAATTGTTAACGGGCCCCGGAGCAACCGACCTTCCCCTCATCTTTATCGGTGATTTTAACTCCAATGCGGCTGATAGCGGAGCACCAACTTATCATCTGCTTATTAATGCCGGTTTTAATGATGCCTGGGAGCTTGCCGGTAAAGGTCCGGGGTTTACCGCTTTTCAAGCCAGGGATTTATTAAATCCCGTTTCATCTTTAAGTGAAAGAATCGATCTGATTCTATTTCGCAATGGTTTGAAAGTAAAAAGGGTTAATAGAGTTGGTGAGCGCCAGAGAGACCGGACACCTTGTGGCCTTTGGCCATCCGATCACGCCGGTGTAGTGGCAACTCTCAACCTTTCGCGAACAAGGCTTTGCACTAGGGACTAACCTTTCAAAGGAGATAAAAAACTTCTTTGAAGGGTTCTTTTTTTATCTTAATTATATTGACAAGGGGACAAAAATTAACTATACTAAAATTAGTTAGCAACTAACTAATTAAGAGGGATGGTTAAGATGCTGGAAAAAATATTTGAAGAAATATACTTTTATCTAGATCAAGAATTAGCCCAAAAAGCTGCCAGGCTACTTAATAACGAAGATTTGTTAAAAATCAGCATTAGCCATACTGATTATCTGGAAGTTATCAAGGATAAAGGAAGACCGGCACTAGGTGAAATCGCCCAGGAGTTAAATTTTTCTAAGCCTTCAGTCACAACAATGGTAAATAAATTAATTAAACAAGGTTTTGTAAAAAAAGTGCGTTCCGAACAGGATAAAAGGGTATTCTATGTGGAGTTAACCGACTTAGGGCGAGAATTAATCGAGATTAGACTCAATATTTTTCTGGAATTTGCGGAACGTTTAGAGCAAGTATTAGCAGGTGAGGAAGCAATAAGATTAGCCGCTTTATTAAAAAAAGGACTTAAAGCCCTTTCCGAAAATGAGTAAATAAAGATCTTACTTTTAATTGTAACCAACTAAGCAGAATTGGAGGTTTTTTCATTATGCATTCAGACATGAGATTTCTATTGGATTTAGTAATAATTATCCTTACTGCCGGAATCGGGACATTTTTATGTAATAGATATGGACAACCAAGAATTTTAGGACAAATTTTAGCCGGGATATTAATTGGTCCTTCCGTCTTCGGATTTGTCAACCACAGTAATTTGATCAATAATTTAGCGGAAATTGGTGTGATTCTTTTAATGTTCCTGGCCGGACTTGAGACCGATTACAGTGAATTAAAAAAATCTTTTGAAAGGTCTTCTGTGATCGCAATCGGAGGGATTATCGCTCCCTTTGCTTTAGGATTGCTGGGAGTATATTTGTTTAAGGAAAATGTTGAAATATCTGAGGCCATTTTTGTAGGAGTGATCTTAACAGCGACCAGTTTGGGGATTACTGTGCAGAGTCTTAGTGAAATAGGACAATTGAAAACCAAACAGGGAGTAAGTATCTTAGGGGCGGCAATTATTGATGATATTGCCGGGATTATTATTTTAACCATTGTCCTGGGCGTCTTTGGTCAAGACCATACCAGTATTACCATGCTGATCTTAAAAATACTTTTATTTTTCTTTGTCCTATCAATTGTCGGGGAAATGCTCGCTAAGTTTATTTTAAAGAATTCAAAAATAATTAGAAAAATAAAACCGATTTACTTACTAAGTATCTCCTTAATCCTGGCCTTATTATTTGCCAGTTTTGCCAGTGAATTTGGTTTAGCTGCAATTATTGGAGCCTATTTCATCGGGGTAATTATATCGACAACTCAGTTAAAAAGTCGGATAGTTAAAGAGATATCCAGGTTTGGTTATGGCTTTTTTATCCCGATATTTTTTGTAAACATTGGGTTAGGGGTATATCTGGATCAAGTCGTTGAATATTTAGGAATTGCCATTATTATAACTTTGATCGGTATCTTCAGCAAGATTATCGGTTCGGGGGCAGGAGCTAAATTATCCGGGTTTTCCAATCGCCAATCTTTGCAGATTGGTATTAGTATGGTTCCAAGGGCAGAAGTCTCTTTAATCATTGCTAATTTAGGATTAAAGACCGGGTTTATTGAAAGTGATATTTTTACTTCAATTATTTTACTGGTTATTGTTTCCACAATATTAACTCCGCTTTTGTTAAAAAAAGTCTATACCTAGACCATTAAGGAACAATCCCTTTTTTAATATATAGGAAAGTATAGCAGGCAAATAACTTTGCTATTTCCTACTATATCAAGAAATTCACCTTATTACGATAATGGCCGTTAGGCCATTTTTTTCTTTTAAATAAATTAGCTACTAAAAACAAAAATTTTTTATTGACATTTAGGTATTTAGGTATTATAATACTTAAATAGGAGGGGAAAAAATGGCCAGTATCTTTAATATTTCGGAAATGGTGTCATTAGCTTTGCACAGTATTATAATAATTGCTGTCCACACCGGGCAATTAGTTAATGTAAAAAAGATTGCCAAAAAAATTGGGGCATCAGAAGCTCATCTGGCTAAAGTGCTTCAACAGCTTGTTAAGGGAGGATATATTAGTTCGGTCCGAGGGCCAAAAGGTGGATTTGCTTTAGCCAAAGCGCCGGACGATATTACCCTGTTCGCTATTTACGAATTGTTTGAAGGACCGATCGAAATCGAAGGATGTCCGATGAATTGCCAAAACTGTGCTTTTAAATCTTGCATTTTAGGAAAAGTTCCCCAAAAGTTAAATCAAGAATTTTTAAATTATCTAAACAATCATAAAGTAAGCGATTTTTTAGGAGAGCTGGCATAGTTATAAAAAATATTTAGGGAGGGGTTAAGATGAGTATGTTTTGTTTTCAGTGTCAGGAAGCAGCTAAAGGAAGCGGTTGTACGATCAGAGGCGTCTGTGGAAAGACTGAAGACACCGCTAATCTACAGGATCTGTTGATCTATGTCTTGAAGGGTATTGCTATTTGTGCACTTAAAGGAGAGGAATTAGGTCTAAAAAATGAAAAGGTAGATCAGTTTATCATGGAAGGTCTTTTTGCAACTATTACCAATGTTAATTTTGATCACCGGTATTTTGTAGAAAAAGTAGAAGAAGGACTGAGATTAAGGGATGAAATAAAAGCCCAGCTCACCAATGCCGGTGGGGAAATCCCGGCAAATCTTCATGATGCGGTGAACTGGTCGGGTAACAATGAACAGGACTTTTTGGAAAAAGCGGAGACAGTCGGCGTATTAGCTACTGAAAATGAAGATGTTAGATCGTTGAGAGAACTGATTATGTATGGAGTGAAAGGGATTGCCGCCTATGCCGACCATGCGGCAGTATTAGGATACACCAATCAAGAAATATTTGATTTTACTAAAAAGGCGCTGGCTCAATTACTGGATGATCGTTTAACCGCTGACGATTTAGTGGCTTTAGCGATGGAAGCTGGTAAATATGGTGTGGAGACCATGGCCCTGCTTGACCAAGCCAATACTTCCACCTATGGAAATCCTGAACTATCTAAGGTCAAGCTTGGTGTAAGGAAGAATCCCGCTATTCTGATCAGTGGACATGATTTAAAGGATATGGAAGAACTGTTAAAACAAACGGCAGGGAGTGGAGTAGATGTATATACCCATGGTGAAATGCTTCCGGCCAATTATTATCCGGCCTTTAAGAAATATCAACATTTTGTAGGCAATTATGGTAATGGATGGTGGAAACAGGATCAAGAGTTTACCAGCTTTAACGGACCTATCTTGATGACTACGAACTGTTTAATCCCCCCTAAAGATTCTTATCGAGATCGAATCTATACAACAGGTTTGGTGGGCTTCCCGGGGGTAAAACATGTTGCCGATCGAGAAGAGGGAAAGGAAAAAGATTTCTCGGCAATTATTGAGCATGCCAAGAAATGCCCGCCGCCAGTTGAGCTTGAAAAGGGTGAGATTGTCGGAGGTTTTGCCCACAACCAGGTCTTAAAGCTGGCTGATCAGGTAGTGGCAGCAGTTAAATCTGGTGCGATTAAAAAATTCGTTGTGATGGCCGGCTGTGATGGCCGGATGAAGAACAGAGAATATTATACAGACTTTGCCGATCAATTGCCCAAAGATACGGTTATTTTAACCGCCGGTTGTGCCAAGTACCGCTACAATAAGCTGGATTTAGGCGATATCGGTGGTATCCCCCGGGTATTAGATGCAGGGCAATGTAATGATTCTTATTCCCTGGCAGTAATTGCCCTTAAGTTAAAGGAAGTATTTGAACTGGAAGATATCAATCAGTTGCCGATTGCTTATAATATTGCCTGGTATGAGCAAAAAGCAGTTATTGTCTTGCTGGCTCTATTATACCTGGGAGTAAAGAATATTCATCTAGGACCAACCTTACCGGCATTCTTATCACCCAATGTTGCTAATGTTTTGGTTGAGACCTTTGGCATTGGTGGCATTACTAATGTGGAAGATGATTTACAAATGTTCCTGAGCTAAGCTAGCTGAATTGAAACTATCAATTAAAAAGACAGCGCGATCAAGTACTATCGCCTGTCTTTTTTTGTGTTTTATTCTTCCAATGCATCTACGTATTCAAAGAGCTCTTCGATTGTTATGTTAAAAACCTTAGCGATATCAAATGCTAGCTTTAGAGAGGGGTTATATTTACCGTTTTCGAGATTACCAATTGTTTCACGACGTACGCCGGCTCTCCTCGCTAATTCTTTTTGACTCAAATTATTTTTTGCTCGATACTCCTTAATCTTTGTTTTCAGTTTCATTCCCTACATTCCTTGCTGTTCTTCATGTTCCAAATAGGTTAGTACTATTGTGAAGGTAAAAACAGATACCACATAACCAATATAGAAGGCATAGATCGGTTGAAACAAGTCAACAAAGATGTAGCTGATCGGAATAGCCAGCGCAACAGAAGAAAACCCGAAAAAAAATGCTAAACTAGCGGCGGTTTTTATAGTAACCTTAAACATTTCATCAGGAATAACTGTAAAATATTTTGCGTAATAAAGGAAACCCCAAAAACCTAAAAATTTTTTATTTTCGGTGATAAAGCCCAAGATACCAATTAAGGCAAACAGGGAGATGAAACCTAATAAGTTAATACGCTTCATGAGAAGACCTCCTATGCGATATATTTTTATCTTTATGTTATAAATATATCACATAGGATCGATAAAGTCAAATCCTAATCTAAAATTATTGCTTAAGCTCTGGTAACTTAATTGGAATTGACTATTTTATTATATGAATTTACCGTTAAAAAATAATAGAGCAGATAAATCAAAGTATAAATCCCGATTGTAGCAGTAATCGGTACAATTAAGTTTGCATTCATTATTTTTGATAAAGCAGTCAGAGCTACTAAGCTGTGGATAATACCTAATGCCAGCGGTAAAGCAAAGATGATTAGGATTTGTTTAGCTATCGAGTCTTTGATTTCATTTTTACTAACCCCAATCTTTCTCAGTGTTTGATATCGCTCCTTTTCAGCATTGGCTTCTGTTAATTGTTTGAAATAGATGATACTACCGGTAGCAACCAGGAATACTAAACCGAGAAAAGAACCAATAAATATCGTCAATCCATATTTTTCAGTGGCGTTCCGATAAGGTAGATAATAAGAACGCAAACTGGCATCTTTCGGTATGACAGTTTGTAATTCTTCAGTTAAAGCGGTACTATTTTTTTGATTAGTGATATTATGGCCATGAAATCTCCTAATCTCACTAAAGCTATATAAGCGCTGATAGACATCATCAGCAACTACCATGGCAAAACCGGGGAGATTATGATTAGTTAGTTTTTCCATTCTATGATTTACTACTTTAAAAGATTCCCGGTGGTTATTATATTTGATTCGAGCAATCATCCCCCGATAGCTTTTATCATACTGGTTATTAAAGAATTCGTTAAATATAATTACTTGATCAGGCTGCTCAATGGTAAGTTGTTCGGTAATTCCTAAAGCCTGAAAGACTCCATTAATTTTACTTTGCGATATTAGATAAAATTGGTTTCCCGGAAGATGAGGAGATGTATTAGTGTCGATTAATTCGCCTTTAATTCTTAAAAAATCAATCTGAACAGCAGTAGTTAACTGATGCTCCGGATATTTTTCAATTATCTTTTTTATTTTTGCCGTCAGATTTTGATCTAAGCTAATATATTCATAGGAATAGGGATTTCGTTGATCAATTTTGGCAGCTAAATCATAAGTCAAACTGAAAGCAAATCCCAGAGCAGTCAAGGTTGTGGCGCTTAACACGGCAATCATTGCCAGCGTTCTGGCATGACTTTTGATGCGATAAAAAAGCTGAGAGATTCCAATCATGTTGATTCCCTGATAGTATCTTTTTTTATGCTTTTTAGCGAGTTTAATAAAAAATAATATAGAAGAACCAAAAAAGCCAAATGACCCCAGAATCACCAAGATAATTGTTGAGAAAACATATAGAAAAAGATTTGGCATGAATTTAAACTCTAAAGCAATATGATAAGCACAAGCGAGCAGTAAAATCGAGATAATCGCTACTATAATAGAAGCCTTCGGCTCTTTTTCGTGGATCTTTTCCGCTTTAAAGAGTTCAATTAGTTTAAATCGATAGATAATTGAGTAACCGCGGATCGATGTAACAATGAAGATAACGACAAAGACAATGCTAGTATGAATTATTGCTTTGGGTAAAATAACAAAATTAACATAGTCGGTATAGCCCATAAGTCTGAATAAAATCATTACAAAGAGCTTTGATAGTAAACTAGCAACGATAATTCCGGTCACCAGAGCTAAGAGACCCATGAATGCGTTCTCATAAAAGAGCATTCTCCCGATCTGCTTTTTTTTAATTCCAAAGATCGAATAGAGGCCAATTTCTTTTTTTCTTTTTCTGGTAAAAAAAGAATTTGAGTACCAGATAAAGATGACGGAGAAAATAGCTACAATAAAAGAAGATGCGCTAAACATTATGTTGGTGGGTTTAACTAGACTTAAAACCTGTGGATTGTACCTGAGAGAATTAAAAGTAAAATAGATCATTATACTAACTACCATCGCAGTAAAATAGATGAAATAGCTGTGAAAGCTTCTTTTGATATTTTTTAAGGCTAGGTTAAATAAGGTCATTTTGATCACCACCCAAAACTGCCAGGACATCTAATATCTTATGGAAAAAGTCTTTGCGCGAAACCCTTCCTTTGACCAGTTCACTAAATATCTCTCCATCTTTGATAAATAGAATCCTTTGACAATAACTGGCTGCAAAAGCATCGTGAGTAACGAGTAGAATCGTTACATGATGACTTTCGTTTAAAAGTCTTAAGCAATTTAAGAGCTCGGTTGCTGATTTGGAATCAAGGTTACCTGTCGGTTCGTCCGCCAGAACTAATTTGGGTTTATTGATCATTGCTCTGGCTGCTGCTGCCCGTTGCTTTTGACCGCCGGAGACCTGGTAGGGAAACTTGTCTAGTAGATCAGTGATCGTGAGCATACGGGCAATCTCTTTTACTCTTCGTTCAATTTCTTGGTAGTTAACCTCAGCCAGTGTTAAAGGAAGGATAATATTTTCTTTAAGGGTTAAAGTATCTAATAAGTTATAATCCTGGAAGATAAAACCCAGTTTATCTCTTCTAAAAGCAGATAATTGATTTTCCGGCATAATTACTATATTATCTCCATCGACAGTGATTGTGCCGGTAGTCGGTTTGTCGATGGTTGAGATAATATTGAGCAGAGTGGTCTTACCAGCACCGGAAGGACCCATAATCCCAACCAGTTCTCCTTCCTGGATCTCCATATTGATCCCATGGAGTGCGGTAAAAATGTTAGATCTTTGACCATATACTTTCTGGACATTTTTAATTTGTAAAATAGTCTTCATCGCTAATACCTCCAGTGACTTGATCATTTATTTGTTCTGCTCTTATTTTAAGTAAAGTAGATTGATTAGACAATTCTTTTAGCTTACAATATCCCCTGTTGATCTTACATTTTTGTCACCTGAAAGTAATCGGGCAGATTAGGAAAATGAATCGTTATACTGGTGTACTCCTGATATTTAGAATCAATTGAAAGGTCATGTCCTAATCTCCTGGCCAGTTTTTTGGCCAGATATAACCCTAGTCCTGTCGAGCTGTCTTCTTGTCTCCCATTATAGCCGGTAAACCCTTTTTCAAAAACTCTTCCTAAATCAGCCAGTTTTATACCGATGCCATTATCAGTAATTACTAACCTGGTTTCTCGCTGCTCTTTTATTGTATCGATCAGGATATGGCCGTTTTCCTGCGTATATTTGAGGCTATTATTAATTATTTGCTCGATAATAAAAGTTAGCCACTTTTTATCGGTAGTTACAGTTAAATTGATCTTTTTCAGTTCAATTTTTATCCGTTTATTAATAAAAGTTTTGGCATGTTTTTTGATGATCTCTTTAATAATTCGTTCCAACTGGACATCTTTAATCAAATAATCTTGGGCGAAAGCATCGATCCGTGAATAATAAAGGGCCTGTTCGACAAAGTTTTCAATTTTGACCATCTCTTCCTTGAGACTATCCAATACCTCTGCTTGTTTTTTTCCCAGATGGTTTTCAAGAATTAATCGGCTGACCGCAATTGGGGTTTTCACCCCATGTACCCAGGAAGTAATAAATTCCAGGTGTTCTTTTTTTTGTGATAACAGTTCTTCCTTTTGAGAGTGTTGTTCTTGAGCAAGTTTTCTGAGCAGTTGGTGGTATAAGTATTGCTCATGGGTGTTGGGGGTAGGCAAGAGGTAAATAAGCTCACTTGTGTAGTCTCTGCTGAACTCCTCTAAAGAGGTATAATATCTTTTTTGCAGTAGGTATTCAATAGCTAGATAGCATAGGAAAAAAACGGCAGAAACCATGTTGAGATAGATAACATTATCTATCTTTACATTGAAGAGATCATCTAGCGAGATCACCAAAGATATAAAAACCATTAAAAAACAGTAAAACAAGATTAAATACTTTTTATCCGATAAATATTTAATAAAACTCATAAGATCATATATCCCTGCCCTTTTCTGGTTTGAATAAATTCGCTGAGACCAATCTGACTCAGTTTTTTTCTTAAACGATTAATATTGACGGTCAGGGTATTATCATCAATAAAGCTTTCGTCTTCCCAAAGGCTTTGCATGATTTGCTCCCTCTTGACGATAGTCCCTTTATTTTTCATCAAAACCAGCATGATTTTAAATTCATTTTTGGTTAGTTCTAATTTTTGCTCTTGATAGAGAAGTTGATTATCCGGTAAATTTAATATTACCCCTTGATATTCGATCGCATTGACAGCAGCCTTGCGATACGAATAAGCTCTGCGTAAAAGGGCATTGATTTTAGATATAAGTACTTCCATGGAAAAAGGTTTTTGAATATAATCATCACCGCCTTGATTGATCGCCATAATGATATCCATATTAGAAGTTCTTGATGAAATAAAGATGATCGGTACTTCAGAGATTTCCCTTATTTTTTTACACCAATAAAAGCCATCGAAAGCCGGTAGATTGATATCCAACAAGATCAAATGGGGACTATATTTTAAGAAGATAGTCAAGATGTTGTTAAATTCCTCAACAGATAATCCTTCAAATCCCCACTTCTCAATATGCTCCAAAATAATCTGTCTGATCTTATAATCATCTTCAATAATTAATATTTTGAACATCTGAATAACCCCCCTTTTTTCAATCTTCTGGTAACAATATTATATCACACCTACTCTTCTTTCTTTTATCATCAAAATTTGTGAGATGCCTAAAAAAATGTTATACTATTCTTACATTTGCCGGGCGGAGGAGGAGATTAATGTTAAAACAAATTAGGAATCCTGACTTATATCATGGCAGTAAAAAAAAGAGTAACTTTTTTGAAGGCTGGTATTTTAAAATTTGTGACCGGGCTGACGACCATGTTTTTGCCTTTATTCCCGGCATAGCTAAAGGTAATCTGACTGGTGAAGCACATTCTTTTATTCAAGTCTTAGATGGAAAACAAGCGTTATATAGTTATCTTAAATATCCTCAAGATGACTTTAGCTACCAAAAAAATTATTTTAATATATGTGTTGAGAATAACTGTTTTTCATTAAACGGTTTAAAATTAGATTTAGTAGACAAAGATAAAATTATTAAGGGCTTGCTGAAATTTAAAAAGATTAAAAAATGGCCGGATTCACTAATTAATCCGGGGAGTATGGGTTTTTATAACTATTTTTGGTTTATGGAGTGTTTTTCACATGTTTGTGCTCAGGACGGAGAGATCGAGGGTGAGTTACAGATCGGCCGTAAAAAAGTCGATTTCACCGGTGGTAAAGTTTATATTGAAAAGAATTGGGGCAGGTCTTTTCCCCGGTCATGGATATGGATTCAGTCTAATTCCTTTGCTCAAAAAGATATAGCCTTTACCTGTTCGATCGGGAGGGTGCCGTTTATCTTTGGCAGCTTTAGCGGATTTCTGGTTGCTTTGAATCTTGGAGATAAATTTTATAAGTTTACTACAATTAATAAAAGTAAAATGGAGATCATAAGAAAGGATAATGATGTAGCAATACTCTTTAGCAGAAAAAACCTGGAGCTTAAGGTGAGAACACTAAGTAAAAAGGGTTTATTTATGCAATGTATGGGTCCAAAAGAAGGTGCAATGATTCCTTTGCTTGAAGAAAATTTGAAAGGAGAAGTTGAACTCGAACTGCGCGATATAGTATCCTCGAAAACTATTTTCCAAGGCAAGGGAAAGAGTACAGGAATCGAATATGGTGGAGATATGATGTTTTAGGCTGACACCCTTGGCAATTCACTACTAGCGGGAAGTGAGGGAAGGTAATGGTACTGGCCAGTAAAAATTACTATTTATTGAGGATAATTAATTATATCATCCTGCTTGCTTTATTAATCTTCCTCAATAAAGAAGGAAGAGTGATTTTTTATCAGGAATTTATTTTAGTTCTTCTATATATCTTTAATTCACAATCACGGTTGCTTACCCTGCAATGGAGTAGTAAAAAAAGGGAGATATTCTTTCTTTCTTCTGTTTTAGTAGAATGTATTATTATATTCTTTCTGTTTAGATATTTAGGGGTTTATTTGTCATTCTTACTTTATGTTGTTATCCTGGATCTGATTTTATACCTTAAAAAAAATGGGGCGTTAATTCTCGTTGGTACATTGGGTTTGCTGAGTATTTTATTTGAATTGATTTATGTAAATGAAAAGAATTTAACCGGGGTACTCTTTAACGTTAGCAGTTTTTTGATCTTTACTATTTTAGGTTTTTATTTAAAAGAAGAAGAGGTAAAGAAAAAGAGGGCTCAAGATCTTTATGACCGTTTGCGTATCTCTGAAGAAAAGTTGGCTCAGGCCAATAAGGAGTTAGAACTGTACTCCAATACAGTTGAGGAGATAACTTTATTGAGAGAACGGACCCGGGTGTCTAAAGATTTACATGATAGTATCGGTCATTCTCTATCTACATTATGTATTCAATTAAAAGCAGTGAAAACGTTAATCAATAAAGACCCTGAAGTTGCCGTGAAAATGCTGGAAGCAAATATTTTGTACGTCGGAGAAGCTTTGGAGAGTGTCAGAAGAACAGTGCGAGAATTAAAGCCAATCGAGTTTGAAGCTTATGAAGGTATTTTTACAATAGCAGAGATGGTTAAAAACTTCAGTAAATTAACAGGTGTAAAAGTAAAGTTTATCCTTTCAAAAGAGAAGTGGAAACTTACATCTGAACAAAGTCAGCATCTTTACCGGATTATCCAGGAGAGTTTAAGTAATGCGGTTCGTCACGGGCAAGCCCAAAATATATGTATAACAATCCAATTTTTGCCAGACAAACTCTATGCCCAGATCAAGGATGATGGAAAAGGGTGTCAGACTATATCTCCTTCTTTTGGATTAAAGGGAATTGATGAACGTATCAAAAAAATGAAAGGATTTATCGAGTTTTATACTGGAGTGGGAAAAGGTTTTGAGATAGCGATAACTTTGCCAAAGTATGCAGAGATGACCAAAGTAGATCTGGTATAAGAGAGGGATAAAGATGATTAATATACTTATTGTCGATGATGAAGTATTGATTAGAGAAGGTTTAAAAATATTATTAGCTGTTTATGATGATTTGAATATTGTTGGTCTTTGTGGAGACGGTGAAGAGGCCTATGTCTTTTGTCAAGATCAAGATGTAGATGTTGTCCTGATGGACATCAGGATGGAAAAATGTGATGGAGTTATGGCTACTAAGCTAATAAAAAGTTTAGAGAAAAATATCAAGATTTTGATATTGACCACATTTAAAGACAATGCTTATATAACAAGTGCCTTATCTTGTGGTGCGAACGGTTATCTCTTAAAAGATAGTTCCAGTGAGAAAATCTATGAAGCACTGAAAAATGTCTATCTTGGCAATGCGGTAGTCCATCCTGAGGTTTTAGACAATATGATTAATAATCAAAAAGACAGCTCAGCACATTGTTATATTATGGAAAAATACGGTTTATCGGCTAAAGAGATCGAATTAATTAAGCTAATAGCAGAAGGGATGAACAATAAAGAGATCAGTAAGGTATTATTTTTAGCTGAAGGCACGGTAAAAAACATGATCAGTACAATTCTATCTAAGTTACAGTTAAGGGATCGGACTCAGATTGCCATTTTTGCCTTTAAAAATGAGTTAGTGGGGTAATTTTGTCGGAAAATATAATTAAGTGACTTAAGTAAATTACTTAAGTCATTTTTTTGGTTGAGAGATGATGACTTGAGAGCATTGCATCATGATCATTAAATAGCTATAATAGAGTCAAAAGTTATAAAGGATATGAGCTGAAGCAAATGAAGACAATTGAATTTATTAATGTAACCAAAAGATATGATGATCTGTTAGCTATCGATAAAGTTAACTTTACTATTCAGGCCGGAGAGCTATTTGGCTTATTGGGTCCGAATGGAGCAGGTAAATCAACTTTACTATCAATGCTCTGTGGTATTGTTAATATTGATAAAGGCGATATTAAAGTAGGGGGATATTCGATCAAAAAAAATCCTAAGCAAGTAAAAAGAGCGATTGGATATGTACCGCAGGAGTTAGCCATTTTTGAAAATCTTTCCCTGCGCGATAATCTTGACTATTTTGCTGGCATGTATCATTTAAAAGGTAAGAGCAAAAAAGAAAGAATCGAGGAAGCTCTGGCCTTAACTGGCCTGCAAGAAAGGCATAAAGACAAAGTAAAAAAATTATCAGGTGGGATGAAGAGAAGATTGAATATTGCTTGTGCCATCCTCCATCATCCGGAAGTATTGATTATGGATGAACCGACAGTAGGAATTGATCCGCAGTCGCGTAATCACATCCTGGCTTTTACCAATCAATTGAACAAACAGAATGGAACAACTATCATCTATACATCCCATTATATGGAGGAAATTCAAAGCTTATGTGATAAGCTGCTTATTTTGGATGAAGGAAGAGAGATAATAAATGGGACCAAAGAAGAGATTTTGCGTTCGGTCATTGATGAAACAACTTTAAAGATCCGAGTGGTAAACAAAAAACCGGAAATTATTCAGCGGATTCGCGGATTAAAAGATGTTGTTGAAGCATTCTTTGAAGAAGATAATGTTAAAGTTATTGTCAAGAGTAGAGATTACAAAATAGAAGATGTATTAATGATCTTACGAGAAAGTGGAAGCCAAATTATTAACATGACGATTGAGCAACCAAACTTAGAAACAGTTTTTCTAAGCCTGACCGGAAGACAGTTAAGAGATTAGGGGGTTAGAGATGAGAACACTGGTCCAGATCAATAAAGAGTTAAAGTATTTTAAATCATCTCTGCTTAGTTTTTTATTTTTCTTTGTGATTGCACCGATTGTATTAGGGTTATTATACGGTGCTCTCTATGAACGGATGCTAACCCCGGATATCGAAATTAATCCCATAAAAATCTTTATAGCAGAAACAGAAGGAGATATTTATCTGCCGCTAGTTAGGCAGTTATTGGCTACTCAAGAATTGGATTTTATCGATCTTGAAAAGGTGCCCCCAAATGAGATCAAAAGGATGACAAGGACAAATAGTAGCTCTTTAGGAATTAAAGAAGAGGAGAAGACAGTTCAGATTTTGAATTATGGACCGGGTTCACCAGAAAAAAGTATTGTAAAAAACCTTGTGTTTCCTCTAATAACTACTCTCTCTTATCTTGATGTACAAAATATGACGAGCGAACAACGAACAGAATTGATCCAGCAATATCTTCTTTTATCAAATAAAGATTTTACGACAATTGAAGATGTAGCTGTCGTTCAGAAATTAACCTCCTATCAATTAATGGTTGTAAGTGTCTATATTGCGATGAGCTTTTTCATTACCGTAACCTTTGTCACAAATTTTCTCAGAGAAAAGGAGAGTGCGGTGCTCTGTCGCCTGTTCTCAATTGATATTACCAAAAAATCTATTTATATCAATACAGTATTAGCAGTCTTTATTATAAGCCTAATGCTTGTAACAACCCATAGCTTTATTGCTTATCATATTCTATTAAAGACAAAGTTTTCTTTTTTAGAGATGTTTATATTAAACATCTTTCACGCCGGTTTTCTTGCCGGCTTATATGGTGCTTGTATTGGCCTCTTTGGCAGTGAATTTTTATTTAAAACTATAATAATATCGCTTCTCTCTATCATCATGTTTTTAGGAGGTAGTTTTTATCCGATTGACACTAACCCGAATTTAGCTAACTTTGTTTATCTGATGCCAAATTATAACTTGCTTAAGCTTTATGAAGGGATCTTTTTAGATTTTTCTTTAGAAGAACTAATTTATCCGCTATCATTTATGTTTGGAGCTATAGTGGTGTTGTTTTTAGTGGGAATGTATAAGTTTTCAGTTCGAGAGGGATCAATATGTTAAATATCTTAGTAGTAAATTTTAAACATATGGTAAAAGATGAGAAAGTGCTAATTATTATTCTAACGGCCCCTGTTGTCATCCTGTTTATCCTGGGATTGCTCATACCTGGTGAAGAAGCCGTCATGAATATTAAAATTGGAATTGTCGATTATGCTAATTCCGCTGAAAGCAAATATATTATTGAGCAGTTAACAGAAGATGCTAGCTATAACGTTACGATCATGGGAGAAGAGGAGCTATACAGTCTCTTACAAGAGCAATTTATTAGCATTGGACTAATCATTCCCCAAAGTTCAAATAAAAAATCGATCCGTATTTTAAAGACAGATAATTTCTCTGATCAAGTTATCCAAAATAAAGTTAATAATATATTAAAAGAATTAACCCTGCTCAGGAGAGTCCCATCGGTTAATCAAAATGATCAGATCCCGATTAATTATATCGATCGTTACCGTTCAACAAAACTAAACTTGATCCTGGGCTTTTTTATCAATTATATGATGTATTCGATGATTTATATTACTAACGAATTTACCGAGTTAAAAAGACAACGGATATTAAAAAGGTGTTATACGATGCCATATAGTAGTTTTTCGCTTTTAGGTGGTATTATGCTTTCTTTCTTTTTATTATTGGGACTTCAGATGATCATTTTGAATATATTTTCTTATCTTTTTTATCAAGAGTTTTTGATCGCAAATCTTTGGGGAGGTATTGCTCTCTTTGCACCTTTTATCTTAGTAATATTAGGAATTGGAATTATCATTTCAAAAACAGTAAAAAATCCTGATTTAACCGCTGTTATTGCCAATTTGATTATTGTTCCAACTGGAACTATCAGCGGAACCTTTCTGCCAAAGCAAATGATCCCGTCATTTCTTGAAAGGTTCGCCTTTTTATCACCACAGTTTTGGGTAGCTAATGGAATTGAAAAATTGAATCAGGGACAAGTGTTAGATATATTACCAAATACAATGGTTTTGATTTTGCTGGCTTGCTGTTTGCTGGCAGTAAGCAGCTATAATTTTAAAGGAATGTTGCAAATCTAAGGGAGGGGTTTAATTTGATTGAAAAAACTATTGTCGTCAAAGATTTAAAAAAGACCTACGGGACCATCAAAGCTGTCGCTGGAATTAGTTTCGAGGTTTTAAAGGGTAAAATATTTGGCCTCTTAGGTCCCAATGGTGCTGGCAAATCAACAACTATTGAAACTATCGTCGGATTGATTAAAAGGGATGCCGGGGAGCTTAGTATTTTAGGTTTTGACCCGGAGCAAGATTTAGATAAAATTAAAAAAAGGATTGGGGTTCAACTACAGAACCCATCCCTTTTCGATTCATTAACATCAATAGAGATTATCGATCTTTTTGCTAGTTTTTATCCTGATCCTCTGCGTCCAGAAGTTGCTTTGCAAAAGGTCGGTTTAGAGAGTAGAGCAAAACAGCAGACAAAATTTTTATCAGGGGGAGAACGTCATCGCTTAGCAATTGCCCTGGCTTTAGTTAGTAATGGCGAAATAATTATTTTAGATGAACCGACATCAGGCTTAGATCCCAATGCCAGACGGCAACTATGGAATGTAATTTTAGATTTGAAGAAAAATGGCAGTACTGTTCTGTTGACTACTCATTTTATGGATGAAGCAGAAAGGCTTTGTGATGATGTAGTCCTGATCGACCATGGGGAGATTATTGCTCACGGTTCTCCAAAAAAGCTAGTTGATCAGCATTTCCAGGAACAGGCCTTAGAGTTTTCTGATCCGGGATTCTTAAGCTGTGAACGGGAAGGGTTAAACGAGCTAGCCGTAGTAAATAGAGTTGTTTTCGAGGAAAAGACGGGAGTAATTGTTCTTTATTCAGATAAAATAGCCAAAACGATCTCTCAACTTAACGAATACTGTGATAAACTGGGTAAACAGGTTGAGAATATTACTGTCCGAAGGGCAACATTAGAAGATCTTTTTATAAAGCTTACCGGGAGGGGATTTGCTGATGAAAACCTTTAGAAAAATCTTTTTAGCAAACTGCAAAGAGTTGTTCCGGGATAAAACAGCATTATTCTGGCTTTTTGCTTTTCCATTAATCATTAGTCTCATTTATGGAGTAGTTTTTTCGGGTAATACTGAACCGAGCTATGAAGTAGGAATCGTTCTACCCGGCGAGGAAAATTTACTAGCCCAAGAAATTGTTGCCGGGTTCTCTTCAATACCCGTTTTTGAGGTTGCATCAGGTAGTAAAGAAGAGGAACTAGCGGCCCTTAAGAAAGGAGATCGGGCGGTAGTCTTGTCACTGCTAGATTTTGATCCTGGTGAAACAGGAGCGGATAAAGGGATAAAAGTACCCATTTATTTTGATTCAGGTCGGAGTACAATTATTTATTCTTTATTGCCAATTATTGAAGGGTTTTTAATT